>CAMQTN010000071.1 GCA_947037115.1 uncultured Lachnospiraceae bacterium | reverse complement strand
AGTATGACGAGAAGAAACACTTGAGGAATACCTACCGGGAAGGTAAGGAAGAAGGTATAAAAGAAGGTATGGAGGCGGGCCGTCAGGAAGGTCTGGAAGCAGGCATACAACTTGGTCTAAGCAGAGGACGCGAGGAAAAACTCCGGGAACAGATTCAGAGGAAACGCTCCAAGGGAAAGACAGTCCTGGAGATTGCGGAGGAACTGGAAGAGGATACTCCTGTTATCGAGCGAATCATCTCCGAACAAGCGGGAAATCTGTAAATTTTTTCAAAAGAGTGGTTTACAAAACCGCTCTTTTGTTATATGATGTTTTTGGAAAACGATTTCCGGAAAACATTTTCCAGACAGGAATCGTTTCGGGATGGAAAAGTCATGGTATCAATCAAGGATGTCGCGAGACAGGCGGGTGTGGCGATCTCCACCGTATCCAAGGTGCTGAACAACTACCCAAACGTGAGCGAGGCGACTAAGAAAAAAGTAAATCAGGCAGTGGCAGAATTGAATTTCGTGCCAAATTCCGTTGCGGCGGCCCTTTCCTCCAAGCAGTCCGGCAGGGTGGCCCTGCTCTTAAACATGGGCCATGCGTCGTCGGTGGACGAAATCAACATGCAGTACATGTCAGGAACCATAGGGCAGGCGGTGGAGTTGAATCTGGATGTAATCACCATATTTGATTCCATGTTAAAAAACAAAAGTCTGGATGAGGTGGTGCGGTATCTACAGTCCCAGAGCATTACGGGGCTTTTGATCTTCGGCATGTCGAAGGATGATCATGTGCTGCAAAGGTTGATTGAAGCGCAGCTTTTCAAGATTGTAACAGTGGATGTTCCCATTGTGAACGATTCTTCTTCTTCGGTCTGGATTGATCAGGCGTCGGCGCAGTACGATGTGGCGAAGAAAACCCTTGTGGAGAATAAAGGGAAGAGTATCCTCTACCTTGCGGGGAAGAAGAACGGTTATGTTACGCAGGAGCGGCTGAAAGGCATTCAGAGGCTGGCGGAGGAAGAGGAGATTCCCCTGCTTGTCAGAAACGGGGAATTTTCAGAATTACAGGCAAGGAATCTGACATTCCGGTATGCAAAGAAAAAGGATATCGTCGTATGTGCCTCGGATCTGATGGCGATCGGCGCGATGCGCGCTTTGATGGAGATGGATATTTTCCGTCCGGTGTGCGGCTTTGACGGGATTACGCTGATGGGCTATGCGGGCAAGCAGATGAACACAGTCAGACAGGATTTTGAACGGATCGCCTCGGAGGCTGTGGTGGAGCTGAAAAGACTTCTGGACGGCGGATGGGGACAGCAGATTGTGCTGGACTATGAGCTGGTGAGAATGAAGTATGAGGACATACTCGTTTAGGGTTTACGAGTTCGAATAAGTGGATAATATAGTAATCATAGAGAAAAAAGGAAGACAAAGAAAGGGAGGTTTCAACATGGCACAGGCAACTAACCTGAAAAGGGACGTACTGGTAATGAATCTGGAGCAGGAGCTCGAGAACCAGACACAGAGCGGATATGGGAAGTCCATTGCCGCCTGCAGCAACGAGGAACTCTATTACAGTATTCTTCAGCTTTCCAGGAAGCTGATGAGCGCATCCGAGCGGATCGAAGGGGAGAAAAAAATTTATTACATCTCTGCGGAGTTCCTGATTGGCAAACTTTTATCCAACAATCTGATCAATCTGGGAATTTATGACAAACTGGAAAAGATTCTTGATAAGAACGGAAAGCAGCTTTCCGTCATAGAGGAGATAGAGCCGGAGCCTTCTCTCGGAAATGGCGGCCTGGGCCGTCTGGCGGCATGTTTCCTTGACTCCATTGCTTCTCTGGGCCTTCCCGGCGAGGGCATTGGCCTAAACTATCATTTCGGACTGTTTAAGCAGGAGTTTAAGGACAAATTGCAGACGGCTGAAAAGAATGACTGGATTGAGGAACAGTCCTGGCTGACCAAAACTGACACGACTTTTGAGGTGTCGTTCGGCAAGAAGAAAGTGACTTCCAGACTTTATGACATAGACGTCATTGGCTATGACAACGGCGTAAACAAGTTGAGGCTCTTTGATATTGAGACGGTTGACGAGAGTCTGGTCAAGAAGGGCATCGACTTTGACAAGGAAGATATTGAGAAGAACCTGACCCTCTTTTTGTATCCCGACGATTCCGACGAGGCGGGAAATCTTCTGCGCATCTACCAGCAGTATTTCATGGTGAGTAATGCGGCGCAGTTGATCTTAAAGGAGATGAAGGAGAAGCAGTACGATCTGCGCAAGATGTATGATCATGCTGTGATCCAGATCAACGACACCCATCCGACGATGGTGATCCCTGAACTGATCCGTATTCTGGTGGATGAGAAGGCATTTACCATGGATGAGGCGATTGAGGTTGTGAGCAGGACCTGTGCCTACACGAACCACACGATTCTGGCGGAGGCACTGGAGAAGTGGCCTCTTGCCTATCTGGAGAAGGTAGTGCCTCAGCTTGTGCCGATCATTAAAGAGCTGGATAAGCGTGTGGCGGCAAAGTATAAGGATGCCAAAGTGCAGATCATCGACAAGGATGAGAGGGTGCATATGGCACACATCGATATCCATTACGGATTCTCGGTGAACGGCGTGGCGGCGATCCACACGGAAATCTTAAAGAACACAGAATTAAATGCGTTCTATAAGATTTACCCTGAGAAGTTCAATAATAAGACAAACGGTATCACATTCAGAAGATGGCTTTTGTCCTGTAACCGGGAACTGGCGAATTTCATTTCCGAAACCATCGGGGACGGTTATAAGAAGGATGCGGGCAATCTGGAAAAACTGCTCGCATATGCCGATGACGAAGCGGTGCTCGACCGTATTGCCGAGATCAAGATGAACCGCAAGAAGGATCTGGCTGCTTATGTGCAGAAGGCGGAGGGGGTAACCCTGAACCCGGATTCCATCTTTGATATCCAGAGCAAGCGTCTGCACGAGTACAAGAGGCAGCAGATGAACGCCCTTTATATTATTCACAAGTATCTGGAGATCAAGGCTGGGAAGAAACCTGCAAGGCCCATGACTTTTATCTTCGGCGCGAAGGCGGCGCCCGCCTATGTGATCGCTCAGGATATCATACATCTGCTTCTGGTGCTGCAGGAGATCATAAATAAAGATCCCGACGTGAGCCCTTACATGACGGTGCTCATGGTGGAGAATTACAATGTGGCTTATGCCGAGAAGATGATACCGGCCTGTGACATTTCTGAGCAGATTTCACTGGCTTCCAAGGAGGCTTCCGGTACGGGCAACATGAAGTTTATGTTAAACGGCGCGGTGACGCTGGGCACTTCCGACGGTGCGAACGTGGAGATTCATGAACTGGTGGGAGACGACAATATTTACATTTTCGGCAAGAAGTCCGAGGCCGTGATCGAGCACTACGAGAAGGCGGATTACGTGTCGAAAGATTACTATAAGAAGTCTCCGGTTATCAAAGAGGCGGTGGATTTTATCGTCGGCAAGGAAGCCCTGAAGGTGGGGCACAAGGAGAATCTGGAGCGGCTGTACAAGGAGCTGCTGAACAAAGACTGGTTTATGACGCTTCTGGATCTGGAGGATTACATCGCTGTCAAGGATAAGATGATGGCGGATTACGAGGATCAGAAGAAGTGGAGAAAGATGATGCTTGTGAACATTGCAAAAGCAGGATTCTTCTCCTCCGACAGAACCATCGAGGAGTACAACAGAGATATCTGGAAATTGCGCGCATAAGCATAGTCAGAAAGAAAAGAGGTCAGAATCATGCTTGCATGGGATCTGGCCTTTTTTGATTTCTGACTCTGTTTATGTGAGGGCTTTTAGCCGCTCTTCTGCCGGCAGATAGCTCTCGCATTTTTTATAGTAGGTCCGGGCTTTTTCAGGATGGCCTGTACACTCATAGATTACGCCGATATTGTAGTCAGCCATGTAGCTGTTCACGCCGTCCACAGAAAACTCTTCCATGGTAGTAGCTTTTTTGAATTGATTGACGGCGTCGTCGAAAAGGCCGTTGTTCATGCAGATCAGCCCCATCAGGAAGACGAAGTCCGCCCGTGTGGCAAACATGTCATAGAGTTCGGAAAGCCCCAGAGCCTCCTGGTTTCGCTTGAGATCCAGAAGCGTATAGCCGTAGGATTCCACCATGGTTTTCACGTAGTCGAGGGAAGGGTCAATCTCCATGGACAGCCCTGCGTCAAAGCTCTCGAGAGCCTTTTCGGTTTCGCCCAGCCTGCGGAAACATTGTCCCAACTGAAAATAGAGGTAGGGATCGGGGCCTTCCTGGTCGAGCTGCGCCACGAGCAGAGCGATGTTACGGCGGCATTTTTCCTGCATGTCGGCCACAGTCTCGTCATATCCTACGTGCAGGATTGTGACAGGAGCGTCATAAACTGTTTTTGCGCGATTATCGCGGCGTTCCAACTGTTCGTGTATCGCTCCCGTAAAGTGAAAATATCTGCGGTTGGCGAGACGGCTGACCCGTGTCTGCTCAAAGGCGGTCTGTCCGTTTCGCAAAAAGCGGCTGCGGATGAGAATCCGTCCTGTGCAGTCCGGGCGCTGCTCCATACATTGTCCAAGCGCAGATAGATCTAATTTTTCAATATATTCGTCACAATCCAGCGAAAGTATCCAGTCATGGGAGGCTTTTTCCAGACAAAAATTGCGGGCGGCGCTGAAATCGTCGCACCAGTCAAAGTGAAAAATGCGGTCAGTGTACTTTTCCGCAATCTCAATGGTCCGATCCGTGGAGCCGGTGTCCGTCAACACCACCTCGAAACCGTAAGGAGCAAGACGCTTCAGGCATTCTTCGATGTGGGCTTCTTCATTTCTGGCAATAATACACACGGATAATGGAAACAAGGCTTCTCCTTTCGGGTAAGGCGTCAGTAAGCGGAGGACGCGGACAACTCCCGCAGTCTTCTCGCAGCAGGTTCATAATCCCCGCATTTTTTATAGTAAACGCGGGCCTGGTCAAGGTTACCCATACTCTCGTAAATATCACCGATATGGTAATTTGCGCGGTAACTGTTGACGCCCTTGCGGGAGTAGGAAGAGAGTGTGGTGGCTTTCTTAAATTCTTTCAGGGCCTTTTCAGGCTCGCCTTTTTTCGCGTAGAGCATACCCATCAGGTAGACAAAATCAGCCCTGTGGGAGAAGTGGTCATATTTTTCACGAAGCGACATAGCCGTATCGTATTTGGCAAGATCCATTAAGCAGTAGCCGTAGGTCTCGGCCATGCTCTGCACAAAGTCAGAATTGGGATCCGCGTTCAGGTCGAGCCCAAGCTTGTAGTAGTGGGCAGCCTTTTCCATGTCGTTTAAGGAGATGTAGTTTTGCCCCAACTGAAAATAGATATAAGGACTCGGGCCCTTTACAGCCAGATCGTGCAGAAGCATTTCCAGATTTCTGGTGGCGCGTATGCGCTTGTCTGACTCTGCTACATAACCCTCGTGATAGAAAGTGAGGGGAATGGGGAAGGTGTCCGGTTCTTTTCCCTGCAGGGTGCGCACCTGCTCGTGGATGCTGCCTTCAAAATGGCAGTATCCTTTGTTGAAGAGACGGCCGATCCGTTCCGACATGATGGAACGGCTTCCGTGTATGGTGTAGGGATTATTGCGGGTAACCATGCCCACGGATTCCCTGCGCCCGGAGAGGGCCTCCTCAAGCTGCGCAAGATTCACATTTTCCAGATATTCGTCGCAGTCGATGATCAGTACCCAGTCATTGGCTGCCTGCTGGATCGAAAAGTTTCTCGCGCTGCTGAAATCGTCGCACCAGGCGAAATGAAAGACCTTGTCCGCATACCGATGGGCGATCTCCACAGTTCTGTCCACAGAACCGGTATCTACCACAATGATTTCAAATCGGCACGGACGAAGTCTTTTCAGACATTCCTCAATATGATTGTCTTCATTTTTGGCAATCATGCATACAGAAACGGGAAGCATAACAACACCTCTTTTGTCATTCGTTTATCCGGTGAAGCGGCGGTCAGACCACCGCTCCGTTATGTCTATTTTAGCACCTTCTTCGCTTTGGGACAATACGGTTTTTTACCGCCCTGTGACAGTGGTATTGGACTTTTTGTACAAAAATTACAAAAAGGGAATGGGAAAGATGATAAAGATGACGGTATTCCGTTTAAATAGTGCGGTTAGTGGTTCCTTTTTTGGAAGAAATATGTTATACTGACATAAACGGAGAGGAGAAGACCTTTTCTCATAAAAGAAAACATTACATGATAAGGAGGTCTATTATGACGAAGGCAGAAATTTTGAAAGCGGAGATCCTAAACCAGCATAAGAGTGTAAGGCAGTTTGCAATCGAGATGGGGATACCGTACTCTACGTTAGTCACAGCATTGGATAGGGGCATAGAGGGGATGGCTTACGGTACTGTGATCCGAATGTGTGATAAACTGAATCTGAATCCTGTGGATTTTACCCCCATCAACCAGAAGAGCCTGCTGGGCGGTAAGATCATGGAAAACCGCGTGATGCAGTATTATG
Source organism: uncultured Lachnospiraceae bacterium (assembly GCA_947037115.1). GTDB lineage: Bacteria > Bacillota > Clostridia > Lachnospirales > Lachnospiraceae > UBA3282. Next base: position 12,828 of record CAMQTN010000071.1, on the reverse strand, counting down.
TGAAACTGAACAAGACTGGCCGCAAGAAAGCGCTTGAGCTCATGGAGGACTATGCGCAGTTAGAAAAGTATCAGGCAGTAGAGGATTGAGATGAAATATGATTATTTAATCGTGGGCGCAGGGCTGTATGGCTCTGTGTTCGCCCACGAGATGAACAGAAAGGGCCGGCGTGTGCTTCTGATTGACAGGAGGGGGCATATTGCCGGCAATGTTTTTACGGAGAATGTGGAAGGAATACAGGTGCACCGGTATGGGGCTCATATTTTTCATACGTCCGACAGGAAGATATGGGATTATGTAAACCAATTTGCGGTGTTTAACCACTACGTCAATTCACCCGTGGCCAACTATAAGGGAGAAATATACAACCTTCCCTTCAATATGAATACCTTCAGCAGAATGTGGGGCGTCGTGACGCCGGAGCAGGCCAGGGCAAAAATTGCGGAGCAGATCGCAGATCTTCATATCGGCGAGCCTTCCAATCTGGAGGAGCAGGCGCTTTCTCTGGTAGGACGGGATGTGTATGAGAAGCTGGTGAAAGGGTATACGGAGAAACAGTGGGGAAGACCGTGCAGGGAACTTCCGGCGTTTATTATCAGGAGGCTGCCGCTTCGCTTCATCTATGATAACAATTACTTCAATGACCGTTATCAGGGGATTCCCATCGGGGGCTATACGGCCATGGTGGAGAAGCTGTTAGAGGGCGTTGAGATAAGGACAGGGATATCCTACAGGGATTTCGTGACGGAACAGGAGCGGGAAGGCCGCGTGTGTGCGGTTGACCGTCAGGGTAACACCTATGAAAAGATCGTGTACACGGGTATGATTGACGAGTATTTCGACTATGCGCTGGGGCATCTGGAGTACCGCTCCCTGCGGTTTGAGACAGAAACCCTTGCGGACTGTGACAATTATCAGGGGAATGCGGTGGTAAACTACACGGAGCGCGAGATTCCTTACACAAGGGTGATCGAGCACAAGCATTTCGAGTTTGGGACGCAGAAGGGCACCGTTATTACCAGAGAATATCCGGCGCTCTGGAAGGAGGGTGAGGAGCCCTATTATCCCATCAACGACGAGAAGAATGATACGCTGTTAAAGAAGTATCAGGAGATGGCAGGGGAAAAGCCTCATGTGATTTTCGGTGGGCGGCTTGGACAGTACAGGTATTATGACATGGACAAGGTGATCGCGCAGGCGCTGGAGGCGGCAGAGCAGGAGGCGGGCGCATAGCGCGGGCATGATTGTGACGCTGTGAAATCCGCCGCCTTTTCGCGGTAAAGGCACACAGGCACAGCCAGCCGGCTTTCGGCTGCGGATAACATTATGCAGCCGGAGGCCGGCAAGGCCGTAAGTCTGGCGGTCTTCAGGGATTTTATGATCTGATAATCGTTGAAGGCGTAACCGTTCGGTAAATCATCATGCCGTCAAATGTGGATTGCGGAATGATAGTTGTTGTATATGCAAATTTCAACATTTTCTGCATACCGGACAAACTGACATTCAGCGTGGTGATTGTCTGTTTGCTGTTCAGAATCTGTTTCCATGTTTCGTCAGACTGCACACTTATAAAGTCGATGAAATACTGATTGCTGTCCGGATCAACGAGCTGGCTGTTCAGTTCATTTGCATTATCGACTTCAACAACCTCAAATGTTCCATTGTCTTTCTGGGAATGAAACTGTGTTTTCTGCGCGTCCGTGCCAATCGCATAGTAACCGTTTTTTAGCTTTTCAGATAATAACTCTCCTAAACAAGTGTAACCGGCAACAGATGTTTTTCCGATATGGCCATTATGCCCATTGATAAACAGAATACTGCCGTCCCCATGCTGTAAGAACCATTCTACTTTTTCATACATATATTGGTCGCGCGCGGTATTGTAGTCATTTCTGGACTGTAAATCGCAATACGCGAAAATGGTATTTGCACATTCTCTTGCAAAATCAAAATCGGATTTTCCGGAAGCCGCCGTAATGTCGGCCTCAACAGAATCCATTTCCTCCATCAGCCTGCAGGCAGCTTCTTTTGCGCTGCTTAATATGTCCGAATCTAAAGAATTTCTGTTTTCATCCGTAAGTTCGGTAAATGCTTCCATATATTCTGCGCTCAATTCCGGGACAGTCTGGTTGAGAACAGAGAAAAGATACTCCTTGTTGTTGTCAAAGCGCTGCACGTCCATACCATAGAAATGCAGGGCCTCCTCTGATGAAACGGTTTCATTATAAGACCGCATCCATTCTGCCAGATCAACCATTTCCTGCGTCTGATAAATGGCAAAGCCGATTTCGGCAACGGCCTCTTCGGCAGAACCATCGCCGCCATTGATATAATCATTTACTTTTAGCGCGCCTCCGAAATCTCCTTCGATAATGAAAGTCCGGCAATAATTGTTTTTGACTAATGATTTAAACACGTCGGCTTTCAGCTGTTGATACTGTGCCACACCATGGCTTGCCTCTCCAAGGCCCACCACCTGCACATCGGAGGAGATTGGGATTCTTTCAATACCGGCTTGCGTATAAGACAAATCTGCCGGCACAGACGGTACAAAACTGCCGCATCCTGTAACCAGAGCCAGGCAGGCCGCCCATGCCAGGCAGGCGCTGAAACATTTTTTCAACATCACGTAAAACACCTCATTTCTTATTGTTCATGAATTCATGTATCAGATTTTCTCTGTTGTGTCGTGCCCACGGCCACATGGAGACAGTATACCAGAAAAGACGACGCGGTCCTCAAAACTGTCGCAAAATACCTGTCTGCGTGAATAAACGCATTTCTGGTCTCCAGAAAACGGCGGTTATTCATCATTTCCGCAGGATACTTGATATTGGGTTCCCAATCCAGTATAATACATACGCCTGTAAGTCTCGAAGGGAGAAAACGGATGAATCCTTATCTTTCACTCTTATTTCCTTTTTTTCTGGTCGCAATTACGATCCGTAATGTCTGGCCGCAAAAAATGGGACTCAAAGCATTTGCGGCGCTTTATGCTTTGATGGTCTGTGCCGCGCTGCCCATACCACTGCTGACATTCAAGCAGTATGGGCTTTTCTGCGTTCTGCTGGCGGTCTGTTTATACGGCCTGATTACTGACCGGGATACCCGCCCTGAAAATATTTGCATGACTTTTTTCGGGCTGGTGTTTGCCATTATTCTGGATAACGTGTCTTCGGGCCTGCGGAGCTTACTCCCATTTGAGATTCCGGGGGAGAATCCTTATGCGGCATTTTGTGACGCGGCTCTTCGGGTGATTCTGACCTATGCCGTTACGCTGCTCTGCGGCAAAGCAATACGGCGGAAACTGCTGAACAGGAAGGGCTTATGGCAGATTCAGCAGGTATGGTATCTGATTGATGTGGCCCTGCTTCTGCTTTTTATTTTGTATTTCCTTCACACAGGTGTCAGGGCGGATATGGTTTCGGCCGCAGGATTGATTTATTATAATGCGGTGTTCTTTGCGGGTTACCTTCTGGTGGCGGTTTTTCTGGCTCTCATGATGCAGCGGGCCCGACATGAAAAAATGCGGACGGAAACCAGACAAAGGGCATTTCAGGATTTACAGGAGTACACACGCAGTCTGGAAGCCATGTATGACGGGCTGAGATCCTTTAAGCACGATTACATCAATATCCTGAGCTCGCTGTCCGGCTATATTGAAAACGGGGATATGGAGAAGCTGAGAGGCTTTTTCGAGGAAAAAATTCTCCCCACCAAAAATCTGATTACACAGGGAGACTATAAACTGAATCAGCTTGGTAATATCGCTGTGCTGGAAATCAAGAGCCTGCTTTCCGCAAAAATGATTTATGCGCATGAAATGGGAATCGACGTCACCATTGATATTCCGGATCACATTACCTGCTTCTTTGTGGATACGGTGGATTTGGCACGGATTCTGGGAATTTTTCTGGACAACGCTGTGGAAGCGGCCCTGGAGACGGCGCATCCGGAAGTCGGATTGAATATCATCCGGAATCCGGACACCGTTGCGGTCGTTATCAGTAACAGCCTGCAGGACAGCGGTTTGGCTCTGCACAAACTGAACAGACAGGGATTTACCACAAAAGCGGGGCATCAGGGAATCGGCCTTGCAAATGCCCAAAGACTGATTCGCTCTTATGAAAATATACTTTGGGAAACCACTGTGCAGGACGGCTGCTTTACACAGTATATGGAAATCGTCAGGGGGAAGGAATGATATGCTTCACATTTTTGTGTGCGAAGACGACGCCGTACAGCGGAAGACTGTTGTGCGGACCATTTATAACACGGTGCTGATCGAAGGGCTGGATATGCGGCTTGTTCTGGACACTGCCGATCCCTGCGAGCTGCTGGAGGCGGTCAGGGCCAGCCGGGAGACAGGGATTTATTTTCTTGATATTGACTTGAAATGCGACATGAACGGCATGAAACTGGCCCAACAGATCAGAAAACTCGATCCCCGCTGTTTCATCATATTTATCACTGCTCATTCGGAACTGAGCTACATGACGTTCCAGTACCGCGTGGAAGCTATGGATTTCATATTGAAGGACAATCCTGCCGAGGCAGGGGTAAAGATCAGGGAGTGTCTGTTTCACGCATGGGAACGCCATACTTTACAGACAAATAAGGTTCACAAAACTTATACGATTGAGATTGGGGAGCGGAAAATCAGCGTCGACTATCAGGACATTCTCTTTTTTGAAACCTCAGGGAATGTTCATAAAGTCGTCTTACATGCCAAAGACCGGCAGATAGAATTTCCGGGCACAATGAAAGAGCTGGAGAGCGCGCTGGATGACGGTTTCGTGCGCTGCCATCGGTCCTTTCTTGTCAACAGGAACAACATCAAAGAGGTGGATACAAAGAACCGGATCATCTATCTGGTCAATGGAGAGACCTGCCTCATGTCCACCCGTATGAGGAAAGAGATCTGATTTCGGGAAGGGCTTTTCGTCCATGGCCGCCGGCCACCCGCCATTGACAGAACCACACGGAACTTGTGGGATAAATTTCAGGCAGAGTCTTGACAAGAAACGGGGCTCTGCCTATAATACTCCTAGATAGTTTGAATATCAAAGTATTTTCGGATTAACAGAGTCGGAAATGGGAAGCATTTCCTGTCGGCTGATCCGATACAATGATGTATTATGGAGGCGCTCTATGAATTGGGATGAGGCAAATAAGGAACTGGACAGAAGAAGAGAGAAGGCCCTGCTTGGCGGCGGGCCAAGCAGAATCGATAAACAGCATGCGTCCGGCAAGCTGACGGCCAGAGAACGGATAGAGATGCTGCTTGACCCCGGCACCTTTGTGGAGGTGGATGGTTTTCTGGAGTCCCGTATCGACGATTTTGATCTGGATAAGAGACGTGTGCCGGGCGACGGCGTGGTGACGGGTTATGGCGAGATTGACGGCCGTCAGGTGTTTGTGGCCAGCGAGGACTTCACTGTGATCGGCGGTACGCTTGGTGAGTATCATTCCTTTAAAATATGCAGAATACAGGATATGGCCATGGAGATGAAAGCGCCTCTGATCTGCATCAATGACAGCGGCGGAGCCAGAATAGAGGAGGGGATTTCTTCCTTAAGCGGTTACAGCGGCATGTTCCTTCGTCACACGAAGGCTTCCGGGGTGATTCCGCAGATCGCGGTGATTCTCGGGCCCTGTTCCGGTGGCGCCTGCTATGCGCCGGCCATCTGTGATTTTATCTTTATGGTAAAGGACATCTCCAAGATGTTTATTACCGGGCCGAATGTGGTGAAGACAGTGATCAATGAGGAAGTGTCGGTGGAGGCGCTTGGCGGCGCCGATGTGCACGCGAAGAAGAGCGGCGTGTCCCACTTTACTTATGACACGGAAAACGAGTGTCTGATGGGCGTGAGAAAGCTCCTGTCCTATCTGCCGAGCAACTGGATGGAGAAGCCGCCGGTGGTCAACACTGTGGAGCGGTTGAGCCTTTCCTCCAGAGTGGGCAAGGTGTTTGGCAGAGGTGAGGGTGCAAGACAGGATAACACCATAAGGACGAAAGCGGCCAAACTGAAGGATATCGTGCCGGATAATTCCCGCCACGCTTATGATGTGAAAGAGGTCATCGACTGTATCGTGGACGAGGGAAGCTTCTTCGAAGTACAGAAGGAATTTGCCACCAACGCGGTGGTGGGGTGGTGCCGCATGGCGGGCAAGGTTGTGGGTATCGTGGCGAATCAGCCCAATTCCATGGGCGGTTCCCTGGACTACCATGCTTCCGATAAAATAGCGAGATTTATCCGTTTCTGCGACTGCTTCAACATCCCCCTGATCACCCTGATCGATGTGCCGGCTTTCCTGCCGGGGACGGCGCAGGAGCATAACGGCATCATCCGCCACGGGGCGAAGATCCTCTACGCCTATTCCGAGGCTACCGTGCCGAAGATTTCCCTGATTATGAGAAAGGCATATGGCGGCGCTTATATTGCCATGAACTCCAAGGAGATGGGAGCGGACATTGTCTATGCATGGCCCATCGCGGAGATCGCGGTGATGGGAGCGGACGGTGCGGTCAATATCGCCTTTAAGAGAAAAATCAAGGCGGCGGCTGATCCGGAAGCCATGCGCGCGCAGTGCAAGAAGGAGTACGAGGACAGATTCTTAAATCCCTATGTGGCCGCGGCCAGAGGCTATGTGAATGAGGTGATCAAGCCGGAGGAGACGAGAGAGGCGCTGCTCAGAGCGCTTCGCGGGTTGAAAAACAAGCAGGTGGAGCCTGTGAAGAAGAAACACGGAAACATACCCCTCTAGCCGAAAAGGAAAACAAGCGGCGCATAGCGCCATTTGTTTTCCTTCGGCGAGTTTATTGACACAATGGATTTATGAAATTATAAGGGAGCCATGGCGGCTCCCTTTAATTTTATTCTATACCGTTTTATGCAGTACAAATGCTTCATAAGGCTGTAATGTCACCTCGGTGTCCGTGTACACATTTCCCGTATTGGAGATCAGGCAGGACGTTCCTCTGAACGCCTCCGGAATCGTGAAGGTTGTTTCGTGGTCGCAGAAGCTGCATACCACCAGAAGTTTTTCCTGCTCCAGCGTTCTGGTGTAGACGAACAGTTCTTCGTTGTCTTCCAGCAGTGCTTCGTATTTGCCGTATACCATAATGGGATTTTCTTTTCTAAGTGCAATCAGCTTCCGGTAATAATGGAATACGGAACCGGGATCGGCCGTCTCGGCTTTGGCGTTGATTTCCTTATAGTTTGGATTGACGGCAATCCAGGGCGTGCCTGCGGTAAAGCCGGCCTGTGCGGAATCGTCCCACTGCATCGGTGTTCTGGCATTGTCACGGCTTTTGAAGGTGATACAGGGCCAGAATACTTCATGGGATAAGGGGCCGTCGCTGCACCATTCCCTGTAGGCGTTGATGCTTTCAATATCACGGAAGTCGTCAGGGCCTGCAAAAGGATAGTTGGTCATGCCAAGTTCCTCTCCCTGATAGATGTAGGGCGTGCCCTGCAGCATGTGCAGACAGGTGGCAAGCATCTTGGCGGAGGCTTCCCGATACTGCGGACGGTCATCACCGAAGCGGGAGACGGCCCGGGGCTGGTCGTGATTGTCCCAGAACAGGCTGTTCCAGGCCTGGTCATAAAGCTGTGTCTGCCACCGTGACAGGATTTTTTTCAGGGTGGTGAGGGGTATTTTTTCGTCTGTCCACTTTCCGTACCTGCCGTCTCCTTCCACGTGCTCAAACTGAAATACCATGTTCAGCTCGTGGGTGTTTTCACCGGCATACTGTTTTGCCAGTTCTGTGGTCACGCCGGGGGTCTCGCCTACTGTCATGATATCGTAGCGGGACAGCACCTTTTCATTCATTTCCTGCAAGTACCGATGGACATTGGGGCCGTGTACGCAGTACGGGCCGTAGTCCCCGTAAAGATCCTGCACCTCGCCATCCGGCATTTCGGGGGTTTTGGAGATCATACTGATGACGTCCATACGGAAACCGTCGATGCCCTTGTCACACCACCATGTCATCATGTCGAACACTTCCTGACGTACCTTCTGATTATCCCAGTTTAAGTCGGGCTGTTTCCTTGAGAAGAGGTGCAGATAGTACATACCGGTAGTCTCATCATACTGCCAGGCAGAACCGCCGAAGCAGGAGCCCCAGTTGTTGGGCGGCGTCTGGGCGTCTTTTCCTTCGCGCCAGATATAGTAATCACGATATTCGTTATCCGTTGATTTGCGGCTCTCCACAAACCATCTGTGCTCGTCGGAGGTGTGGTTTACCACCAGATCCATGACAATTTTGATCCCCCGTTCATGGGCGGCGGACAACAGTTCGTCAAAGTCCGCCATTGTGCCGAACTCGTCCATAATATCCTGATAATCGCTGATATCGTACCCGTTATCGTCGTTGGGCGACTTGTAGACCGGGGAGAGCCAGATCACGTCGATCCCCAGATATTTCAGATAGTCCAGCCTGCTGATAATTCCCTGTAAATCTCCGATTCCGTCCCCGTTGCTGTCCATAAAACTGCGCGGATAAATCTGATAAATGACCGCTTCCTTCCACCATGTCCTGTGCATTGCGTGATCCCTGTCCTTTCTGTGAATATATTCTTATTATACTTCCAGTACCAAAACCTGATACCCGTGCAGTGTGATCTGCTCCCGGTTTCCTGCAATATCTTTATAGTTATTCAACAGCACCTTTTTGTAAGCTGACGGCAGTATAATTTCCTGTTCGTCCCGCTGGTAGTTTCCGACGACAAGCAGTGTCCGGTCCCCTTTCCGGTAGTAGGCCATCAGATTATGGCGTTCCCGCCATAGCGGTTCCAGCGCGCCGTACACGATGGTTTCCCTGTAGTCGGGATGCTTGCGGAGCGCAATCAGCTTCCGGTAAAAAGAATAGACGGAATCCTCGTCTCCTGTCTGCGCCGCCGCATTGATAGAGGTATAATTCGGATTTACGTTAAGCCACGGTGTGCCTGTGGTAAATCCGGCGTTTGGCTCATCCGACCACTGCATGGGCGTGCGGGCATTGTCGCGGCTGTAGGCGGATACGGCCTTCAACGCCTCATCCGGTGAAAGACCTGCCTCCAGGGCGACGCGGTATTCGTCGTGGGTGGAGATGTCGTCAATTTCGTCAATGGATGAGAACGGCATATTCTCCATCCCAAGCTCCTGACCCTGATAGATAAAGGGGAGTCCGCGCAGCATAAAGTTCAGTGCGGCCAGCATTTTTTTACTCTCGTCACAGCAGTCGCCCTGCGGTATGTAGCGGCTGACGCCCCGGGGTTCGTCGTGGTTTTCGATGATATTGGAGAGAAAACCGATGTCTCCGACTTTTGCCTGCGATTCAAAACAGCAGTTTCTGTAATCGTCGGGTGTGATTGGTACAGCGTCGTACCAGCCCTTTTCACTGCAGCCGAAAATTGTCTCGTTAAAGTCAAACATGCTGGAGAAATAGCCGTTGTCCCCGATGAAATCCGGTATTTCCCCCGGTTTCTCATTAAAGACCTCCCCCACGGCGAAGGCGTCGTATTTTTTGAAGGTGCGGTCGCGCATTTCTCCAAGAAATTCCCCGATCCCTTCTGCTTCCTGCAGCATGGCCATAATGCTGCAAAGGCCGTCTTCCCGGTCCGGGGTATAATTGTGGAAAGGCAGCGCTTTTTTGATGTTGATAATGGCGTCGATACGGAAACCGCCAAGCCCTCTGTCAAGCCACCAGTTGATATTCTTATAGACCTCTTCCCGAAGTTCCGGGTTTTCCCAGTTTAAATCGGGCTGTTTTTTGTGGAACACATGGAGATACTGTTTGTCTGTGCCCGGCAGATCGTCCCAGACGGGGCCGCCGAAGTAGGAGCGCCAGTTGGTGGGCAGTTCCCCTTCTTTTTTGTCCCTCAAATAGAAAAATCTGCCATATTTTCCGTCAGGGTCCTCGCAGGCCCTGCGGAACCACTCATGTTCGTCAGAACAGTGGTTTACCACCAGATCCATGAGGATATACATATTGCGCTTTTTCGCCTCGGCAATGAGCCGGTCCATGTCCTCCATGGTGCCGAAACGGGGATCGATGCTGTAGTAATCGGAGATGTCATAGCCCTGATCGGCCAGAGGAGACTGATAACAGGGGGACAGCCAGAGGATATCTACACCAAGATCCTTCAGATAGTCCAGTTTACTGATAATGCCGGGGATATCCCCGATGCCGTCACCGTTGGAATCGTAGAAACTTTTGGGATAAATCTGATATGCAACTTTATCATGCCACCATTTTTTAACCATAACAGTACCTCCTGTGAAATTTGCGTGTCGTTATGATACATTTTAGTGATGTAAATGGCGGATGTCTTACGATTATTGGATCAAAAAATACAGTATTATGACATTATGCCGTCCAGACGTTTCCGATACTGTAAAGGGGTTGTTCCTGTATATCTGCGAAACTCCCGCAGGAAATGTCCGAGATTGTTGTATCCGCACTCCAGACAGATCTCCGTCACCGGCATGTTTGATTTTTCCAGAAGCCGTCTGGCCTGTTTGACGCGGTATTCATTGATGTATTCTATGGGGGAACAGCCGATTGCCTTTTTGAACAGCCGGCAGAAATACTGTTCGTTCAGGTTTACCTGCCCCGCAAGGTCGGATATATAAATTTTGTCGCGGTAATTCTCCTTGATGTAGGTAAGGGCAGTCTTGACGCTCTCCACGCTCTTGTTGAAGTTTTTTTCCGCGGGGGTAAAAAGTTTGTGGGCGGAGAGGGTGGCAAGCATGTAAAGCAGGGAAGATTTGATATATAATTGGCTGGTCAGGTCGTCTGTGACCAGGCTGCTGTCGGAAGCGGAGTCCTCCGACATCTGGCCAAAGGCGCGCATGATATCCCCAAAGGCATTTCTAAGTGAGTAAAACGCGGGATGCTGCGGTGTGATACACCGGGGAAAGAGCAGCTTTCCGTTCTGGATTGGTTTCACCAGATGAATCTGTGCTTCATCGTAGGAATCGAAACTCAGGATGCCGGGGGAAAATACAACGGCGTCTTCCCAGTGGCTGTCGGTGTCCTCTGTGATAATGCTGTGCAATTCGCCGGGATTGATGAAATAGAAGCCTTCAGACTGGATGGAGAAGGATTCCATATTGATTTCCAACCGGAACTCCCCGCCGGAAAAGTATAGAATTTCCGCCTCGTCATGCCAGTGGTGCTTGACGAGGGTACCTTTTCCTACGGAGTGGGTGCGGTAAACGGCGCAGGGAAAAGACTGCGTTCCGTGCGGCCGGATTTCTTTGAAAACGGATAACGGCTGATCCATGGACAATCTCCTTCATATAAAAGAAGGGCTGTTGCTTCGGCAGATGACTGGATCTGCTTTTGCAACAGCCCTGTGTGTTCGTCTGAGATTAACAGTAACTGTTAAACATCATTCCGCTGTAAGCGCTGGTGATATAAGGACTTGCGAAGTTCTTTCCGGGATTCTTGTAAGCCACGATCACGTTATTGACATAGTGCATCGGGTTCAAGGCCACCTGATTGGATTTGCGCAGGACAGAGTTCGTGAAGCCCTTCATGGAGGAGAATGCCCCCTTTGCCTCTTCACTGGTAGCTTTCTGGCGCAGTACGGCGTTATCTACTTCCAGAGTGCCGTCCAGATTCAGATTTAATCCAGCGGAGGTAAGCCCTTTCGCATAAACCCTTGCCACGCTGCTCATCTCATTGAAGAGACGGCTGCTCTTTGGCTGTACGGCGCTATATTCGGAAACTGCCTGAAGGAAGGAATTATATCCTCTCACCAGTGTATTGATATTTTCTGCCAGGGATTCCACGTCAGTCTTAATACCGATGGAAGCCGTCTCGCCTTCCTCACTGCTCACACCGTTAAGCTGCACCTCGTAGGTGTTATCCAGTGTGTAGCGGTTGGAGGTGGAAGAGTATTCCTCTCCATTTACCAGGAAGGAAGCGTTCGTAGCCGGGGATGCAGTGTAATCCAATCCCAGATAATCTACCACACCGGCGGTTTTGCTGGTGCGCTGGTCCGATATAACGAACTGTGCCTTTTTGCCGTCCTTCAAGCCTGTAGCGTCTGACTCCATACGCAAAGCAGACCTGCCTTTATCGTCTGTAATCACCTGGGCTGACATACCGATATTCGCATTGGTAATCAGTCTGGACAGACGTGACTGTATGTCATGGTTTGTGTCGCTGGACTTGATGCTGAACTGGAACTCATAGTTCAGATCGTCAATCCCCACGTCAAAAGAATAGGTGTCGGGGGAGAGGGTGTTAGGTTCGTCAGCGGGAAGGAACTTCCCGAGATTTACCTGAGAGGAAGCAAGATGCTTCACCTCTACCTCATAAGACGGAAAATCAACATCCGGCTTTCTGGTACCCACATATTTGGCGGAGGCAATTTCCTCATTACTGGAATAGGCAACCTTCTTATTCAGAAGCTCATCTTCGTCGAGGCCGCCGAGAGAAGCGATGGTATTTCGCAGCTCTCTTGCATTTTCCTTTATGCCTACGGCAAACTGCTGGGATTCCTTGCTGGTGTCCAGAATGAACAGGGGAGCTTCCTTGTTCATCTTGACAATCGAATTGTACACATTGCGAAGTTCGCTCTTCTTATGCGTGTCATAAGGCGTGCTCGAATTCGGTGCGTAGGATGTCAAATAGAAGTTATAGACATTTGTTAAGTTACTGTTGATCGTGTTGTAAGCCATAAAGCCCTCCTTTCCTCCTTGAAAGCACAACAGACACCTCCTGCGGCTTTCCGTAGCCTACAAGGTATCTTTCTGGGCATTTCTACATATTAAAATGTATACTTATTACCATTTTAACATTTTATCCGCAAAAAAAGCAAGTATTTG
>CAMQTN010000070.1 GCA_947037115.1 uncultured Lachnospiraceae bacterium | reverse complement strand
TACTGCATCAAATGAATATTTCCAATGCTGCTAAAAGCAGATTAGATTTTACAAAATATCCTGAATATAAGAGATTTAAAAGCAATTCTTTTAGAAAAAATTTCTATAGAAATTTAGCAGCCATATATGATTGTGGAAAACTTACTGTTATTGGAAGCAGCATTGATGAAACATATTTAGAAAAATGTTTCAAAATAAATACTGTAACAAACGGGAAAAAGGAATATAGAAATTTGCCTGACGAAAAATTAATTACACTGCAACTTTTATTGGAAAACTATTGTCAATTTCTCTGTCAACACAACGGGCTTGGCAGGGTAATATACGAAGCCGTTGGGGACTTCCCAGACGAAGCATTAAGAAGTAGATTTTATAATATAAAATTAATGGGATCTATGTATATTACTCAAGAAGCAATGTCTAAACACTTACTTGGAATCGAATTTATTCCTAAAACTCAAAATAATGCAGGTTTACAAATTGCAGATTTCGTACCAAATGCTTTCGCTCGAAACCATGCAGGATTTAATCAAATCGACAACGATACCACATTATTTGATAAAATGAAATATTATAGGTATGGCGGTATAAGCGTTAATGATAAAGATAGGTTTGGAGTTAAATATATGCCATAGTGCCTTTAAAAATCGATTTAACATATAAAAATAACCAAGTTGAATATTGACAGAGTATTTTACATATAGTAATATACATATAGGGATTGGGAGGCAGCTTTGTCATATATCAAGAACTATAGTGTATTGGTATCGTGTATCAAAGATAGAGTCCAAAACTCGAATATGCTAACAAGCATATAGCTACAATCGAACCCTATATCAGAGGAGTCACCGCATTAGGTGACTCTTTTGTGCTACAGATTTATGCTATATGAACAGCAATAATGCTATCTATTTGGATCAACTGCAAAAAGACCTCAGATTTCTCCAAGGCCCTTTCACTTAACACCCATTAAATTGCAAATTCATATAGCTACTTCGTCATCTCATAGAAATAACTGTTTCTCTTTCCAACATTCTGGCTGCTTGCCGTGCTGGTCTTGCACAATTCCAGATAATCGTCCCTATTTTCATAGTCATCCAGAAATGCATTCAGTTTCTTTGCATAACTCTTCTGCTTTTTGCTGTCTTTCAGACAGAGCGCTTCATTTGCTATTATCATTGGAACACTTACTTTTTTCAGGTTCTTATGCTTCTCAGGAACCGCTTCATCCAAAGCATCAAGGGATGCCAGTATGATATCACACAATTCCTTATCATACCGCTTCTTAAAGTCATCAATGAACTGTATGATTGACTTTTTACTGAGGTCACCGACACTTTCATCAGATATTAAAGCCAGTGCCGCCAATATGGCACCCTGATCCTCTGATTTCCTAAGCTGCCCCTTTGTAAAATTCACTTTCTCCATAAAAGGCTTGCTTGTCGCTTCATCAACAAAGTTTCTCAGTTCTGCACCCATATGTGCCCTATAAATATTGTCATTAGACAACTGCTGTCCATTGTTCAGCCTGCAGAAAATATCCTCTGTCTCCTGCTCGTCTATTTCCTGATATATATTGATTGTAATCTCAGCATTTTTGATCGTGTTCTGTACGTCTTCAGTCAGCTCTGAAAATTTCTTTCCTGCATAATCATCCTCATAAGATTTATCAAGCCTGAATTCATCATTTAAGAAAGCATATAATACCGTAAGCCTCTGCTTACCATCCAATATCTCCCAGACAGTCTCATTTTTCTCATTCAGTGTTTCCTTTGCAAATATGCCAGGAATAATGATTTCCTGAATAGCAGACAAGATCAAAAGAGACTTCTTCTTCCTGTCCCACTGATCCTGTTTTCTCTGAATACCTGTTTCCAGTACAATCTTACCTTTTTTGATATCCCTTACAATCGACTGCACAGTTCTTGTTTTGATATAGCTTTTCATTAACGGCCTCCTTTTTATGAAAATGATTTAGGCAGATCTGATAAAATATATTATAAAATTCATTACAGAATACCGCAATATCTTAAACAAAAAAATTCAATAAACTGTAAAATATGTATACAGTAGCAGGCAAACCTGCCAGCTTGCTTTCAATTACATAATCACATTTAATGGCAGAATTATTGTGCGGGCCAGCTTTAGGTAAAAATATGCGGATAATATTATTTTCATCTAAATATTATTCAAGAAAGCAAAGCTGTGCTATCCTATTTTCTACATCTTTTTCATCATTAGGTTTTCCCTTATAAAAAATGCTCTGTGCTAAATACCCATCTGTAATAGGATTGTCCTTATCCAAAATCCATGATAAGGTATTCTTCTTATCTCTTGGAATACTAATGTCCGTAAGATACTGAAGTCCCGCCAAATGATGAAAATCTTTCGCCATAAAATTCAACGAAACCTCCCGTACCTTTCTATTTGCCAAATGAAATACATATGAAGTTGTATTAACCATGTTCAAAAAATGAACAGCAGCTTCCTGTATCTTATCCATACCCTTTATCTTATCGCACAAAATAAAGCCTTGCATAATTACTTGCAAGGCTTTATACTCTACTTAACAACTTTCTTTCGCTTATGCTAGATGGATTATGGTAAGTTGCCACCTTTGTGAGCCTCCATGTTCACCGCCTTCCATCACGGCTTACATTTCAACGGCGAAAGCATTTTTATGAGTCTGCTTCTCAAGAAGTTTCCTTCTGATGTTATAGTATGCCATTTATGCTAAAAAATCAATCAGAATATGCACATTTTCCATTATTTTAATAAAATATCCTTATTTTTTGTATCACTTAATATGCCTGTTAAACTTGATTCCAGCCTCTCTTAAATCTCTCTCCTGCTCTGCTGTCAGGCTCCCTTCCACATACTGTTCGATAGTTTCACTTACTTTCTCTCCAAGAGCATAATTTTTATATCTATAATTTCTCCCGATAGCAAAAGGTTTCTTCGTTATGTCTCTGTTCCCAGATCCATTTTCCAAGAGTAAACCCATCGTGAGTCTCATACTTTTTAGGTACAAACAGGTGTCCATTCTCTTCATAATACTGTTTTGCATAGCTGTATACTATATCCCATTCAATCTTCGGAATGAGAAATCTTCCATAGCAGGCAAACAGCTTTCTGAAATTCCTTTTATAGCAAGAAAGGTAGAACAGCTTGACAACCCAAAGATGGAGGCCGCTGCAAAAAGAATGGCTGGAACGAACTCAGCCCGAGTCTCAATCATGTTCACTACGATCTACGATCTGTTGAAGAATGTGAGAAAATTTTTGAGGAATTCTATTATAAGGGATAACTACACGGGGATTCAGCCTACAGGCTGATCCCCATTATTCCCCAGATACGCTTGAAACCATGATGAATTGATAGTATACTACAATTACACAAAAGAAAGGGACTCAGGATGACAAAGAAAACACAGGATTTAAAGCCTGATACCGTGTTAAAGAATTACTGGAATAACAATGAACAGTTTGCCGATTTCTTTAATGCAGTCCTGTTTGACGGCGAACAGGTAATTTCCCCCGATGAGCTGGAAGATGCCGACACGGAAGAATCTTCTGTCCTTGAGCACAGGGAATATGCTGAGAGCATCAAAGCATCCAGAGACAGCATAAAGATCTGTAAGAAATCCCTGACTCATGGTGTAGAATTTGTCATGCTTGGTATGGAATCACAGGAGCATATACACTATGCCATGCCGATGCGGGTTATGGGATATGATTACGGCACATACAAAAAGCAGTATGACAGCAATACAAAGAAATACCAGAATGCAGACGGCATGACAGAGGATGAATATCTTTCCAGAATGAAACAAACTGACAGATTTACTCCTGCCATCACCGTTGTTGTCTACTACGGTGATAATCCCTGGGACGGGGCTACTACCCTTCATGGAATGTTAAACATTCCTGATAAGATGAAGCCCTTTGTCAACGATTACAAAATGCTTCTTGTAGAAGCAAGGCAGAATGACCTGATACTCCATAACATGACAAATATCGCCTTTTTTGATATGCTGAAGGTAGTTCTTAATAAAAGCATAACAAAAAGTGAAGCAAGAAAAAAAGTCGTAGAGTATGCACAAAAACATAACGTAGACAAAACAGTGGTCATGACTGTAGCAGGAGCTACAAAATGTAAGATTGATTATAATTCACTATCCAGGAAGAGGGGAGATGTTACTATGAATACTTTATTTGACGAAATTGAAAAAGAAGGCATGATTAAAGGTAAAGCAGAAGGTATCATTGAAGGTAAAGCAGAAGGTATCATCGAAGGTATCCAGGCATTAATTGAAAGCCTTCAGGAAATGGAAATTCCTTACACTAAAACCCAAAATCAGTTAATGGTGAAATTCTCCTTATCTGAAGATACCGCCCAAGAATACATGGATAAGTTCTGGAAATAAACACAATCTACTGCCCCTCATCCGAGGGGCTTTTTGCTGTTGAAGGTGATTTTATGAGATTAACTTGCGAAGAAATGGCTACACAATATCCTAATCAATGGCTGGGATTAAAAATCCAATTTATATGAATAGCGATGGCAAAGACGGCATAACAGGCTGGTACACGACTGATAACAGCCTGCCATTAGGAATGGTAGAGATTAATTAACACGGTCTGACGTTGATGCTGCATTAACAACCAGAAAAGCATTATTTTAGCTAAAACAGTTGATTGAATCGGACGATTTGGATATAATAATAGTACAAAGGAAGGAGTGGTTATATGTCGATCAGTGCAACGGAGCTTAAAAATAATCTTGGAAAATATCTGATAATATCCGCTACAGAAGATGTCTTTATCACGAAAAACGGAAAAATAATAGCAAAACTGACCAATCCCTATCAGGACAGAGTGGAAACTGCAAAATCCTTATTTGGCATCCTGCCCAAAGAGGCCAATATAGAGGAATCAAAAAGGGAAAGGCTTGGTACAAAATAATTGAAAGTGTTGATCGATACAAATGTGATCATTGACGCACTGACCTCCAGAGAACCTTGGAATAAAAGTGCCGAAGCAATCTTTATTATGGCTGCGAATCATATGATGGATATGTATATTACTGCGAGTTCCGCAACAGATATTTACTATCTGGTGAGAAAATACCTTCATAATGCAGACCAGGCTAAACAGGTAATGGAGAAATTGTATTCCCTTGTTGGGATACTCACGGTGTCAGGTGCTGAATGCATAGATGCTCTTGCATCGTCTGTCAGCGATTATGAAGATGCTGTTGTTGAAAGAGTATCTGTAAAAGCAGATATGGATTACATTATTACCAGAAATGTAAGAGACTATCAACAGGGAATGATGAAAGCAGTTTCCCCTGATGATTTTATTGTCTTAATGAACGACAAATAGTATAGCCTGTTATCTCACTGCCCTTCTTTCAAGGGGCTTTTATTATATCTTTTAGATATGGTATTTTATCCTGCAATCCTTTATCTGGCTGTCCCATTCTGGAATTAAACAAAAGGGATGCGCTCCCTAATAACCCTATGTTTTATCTTCAGCTCGCATTTTATCTGACGATTCCTTCGTCTGACTCTGCTTATGCGCGCAAAAACTCCCTGCATAAGATAATCTTACACAGGGAGTCAATGCGACTTGTTACACCGGAATCTATACTGCTACCGCCCACTTTCTGAGATGTCTCTCAAAATCTGCGTCGTAGCCGTTATACGCAACGGTTAAAATCTGATTGAAATTCAGCCCCAACACACCAATAATGGATTTCGCATCCACGATAAAGCTGTTGTAGGAAATATCCACGTCGCAGTCACACCTCGTAGCAGCGGAGACAAAGTCCTTTACCTCATCCGGTCTCAACTTGATTTTGTGTTGCATAACTTTCACCTTCCTTTTCTACTTATGTATGCGAAAGGCACACATAGAAAAAACGTTTTCATGCTCCTCATTTGAGTTGATTATACACCTTTTCCTTTATTTGTAAAGAGGTATTTTCCTCTCTGTTCCCGTGCATTCCGAACCTTTTTTCAGGTGTTTTTCGAAACTCAACATAATTACTTTGAAACTCAAAGATTTTTTGTGAAATCTGCCTATTATCTCCTGCTCAACCGATTACGCAAGACTGCATTTTATCTCTTTTGCTCAAATTCCGTCATATAATCTTGGTAACGGTACGCACACATCTGCCGCTGTAGTTTCTTGTTTTCCCGGCTTTTGATCCCGATGGCGCGATGAAATGCCCTGAACAGCTCCTGATAACCCTCCTCCTTTTCCGACAGGGCAAACTCTTTCAGGACAAAATCCTCCCCCGCCGATACCAGATACCACTCCTCTTTCGCCGGATGAACGCCAAAAAGCTTCCTGTGCTCATCATAGACCATAAAGTTCTCTATGCTCAGCCTGTCCGCAAAATGTGGCATGACAAAGGGGACAACATTGTTTTTGGGCCCGATTCTGGAGAAAAGGACACCGTTTTCCCCGGGCTCTTTTGCCGCAAGCTCCTGAAAACGGATAAACTCTGTCTCATAGTGGGCCTCGTTCGCCGTGAACCGCGCCAGTTCAAAACATCTGGCCACATAGGGGTTTTTCAGATTTTCCATCACCCGTCTGCCGCTGCCCGCCGTGAGCGCGTCTACCACCGTCCTGTAGACCGCCTCACCCTTGTCCAAATGACAGGAGGCCGCCGCACGGCAAAGAGTGTGATATACATGCTCTCCGAGCCGCCTTTTCAGGGTTTGTGCTACCTTATCAGTTTTTACAGGATCAGGAAGAATATGCAGATAAACCGCAAATAATCGTAAATTTTCTTCCTCACCGATCTGGATATGCAAATGCTGATGCCCCTCCCGCAAGGCATAGGCCTCGTAAATCCCGGTGAAAATTCCCTCCAGAGAATCCTCACAGATTAAATACTTGTCTTCCATATTATAGGTCTCTCTCCTGTCATCTTCCATTGCTTTTCCCGGTGCAGTCAACTGACTGCCGTCCGCCCGTCGTCAAATCCGTCCATATCAAACAGCGACATCTGCCTGTAGCTCGTGCCATCTGACAGAAACGGCAGTTTTTCTCCCTTTCCCATCCGGTTCTGGTAAGTGAGATTTTGTACAATGTAGTTTTCATCCATTCTGGTCGGATACATCATCCTGCCGCTGCAGGTGATAAAATAGAGCGCCCGCTTCAAAACCACACCAATTTTCTTCAAGTCCTCAAAGGTCAGATTTCCGAACCGTCTGGCCGCCACAATCCGTCCGGCGCTCTTGACGCCCACTCCCGGAATCCGCAGAAGCATCTGGTAATCCGCGCGGTTAATCTCCACCGGAAAACATTCCAGATGCCGCACCGCCCAGTCCGCTTTCGGGTCGATGGCTATGTTGAAATTAGGCCGCTTTTCCGTTAAAAGCTCGTCAACCTTAAATCCATAAAACCGCAGGAGCCAGTCCGCCTGGTACAGCCTGTGCTCCCGGAGAAGAGGCGGACCTCCCGCAAGGGCAGGCAACTCCCTGTCCTCGTTCACATTTACAAATGCGGAATAGTATACCCTTTTCAGCGAAAATTTGTCATAGAGATTTTCCGCCACCGACATAATCTGGTAATCACTCTCCGGCAAGGCTCCAATGACCATTTGGGTTGACTGACCTGCCTCGCAGAAATGGGGCGCATGTTTGTACAGAGTGATCTCATTTTTGTTCTCTGTAATACCATTCTGAATCTGGCGCATGGGCTTTAAAATATTTTTACGGTGCTTGTTCGGAGCAATCGCCCGAAGCCCTTCCGCCGTAGCCATCTCCAGATTCACGCTCATGCGGTCCACAAGATAGCCCGTCCGCTGTATCAGAAGCGGATCTGCCCCCGGAATGGCCTTCACATGGATGTAACCCTGAAACCGATGCACGGTGCGGAGCCTGTGCACCGTCTCGCAGAGCAGTTCCATCGTGTAATCGGGGCTGTAGAGTATGCCTGAACTAAGAAATAAACCTTCTATATAATTGCGCCTGTAAAATTCCATCGTCAGCTCGCACACCTCGTCCGGTGTAAAGGAAGCCCTGGGCACATCGTTGGAGCAGCGGTTTACGCAGTAGCGGCAGTCGTAAATGCACTCGTTGGTGAACAGGATCTTTAACAGGGAAATACAGCGGCCATCCGCCGCAAAACTGTGACACAGCCCTGCTGCCACGGTATTCCCGATGCCCTGTCCGTCATTTTTCCGGGAAGAACCGCTGGAACTGCAGGACACATCGTATTTCGCCGCCTCGCCAAGTATTTTCAGTTTGTCCATGACCGCCATCTGCGGCGCTATTCTGAGTTCCATCCCTCTCACCCTTCCCCGGTGTCTGCCCGCCCTGTCATTTCTGACACCGACTCTGTAATGCTTCTATCAAATACGACAGATGTCTGTCTCCGCATTCAGAACGTACGTTCTTTCCGTGTAAGTATCTTAGCACAGACCTCCGAATATTACAAGATCTTTTAGAACATTTGTTCTTTTCCGCGGGAATCCGTTGCGAAAAAGGAAATATTACAGTATAATCATGGAATACGACATATCAGGACGAAAGGATCAAACTATGGAAACCAATAAAACAAGAGGAAACTTTACGGGAAAGCTGGGTTTTGTGCTGGCTGCTGCGGGAAGCGCGGTCGGCCTGGGTAATATCTGGAGATTCCCTTACCTGGCAGCCAAAGATGGCGGCGGATTATTTATCTTCTGCTATATCATTCTGGCTCTGACCTTTGGATTTGCCCTGCTCACCACTGAGATCGCGATTGGACGCAAGACGGGCCAGAGCCCGTTGACGGCATACGGCGTGATCCATCCTAAGTGGAAGGGGCTCGGCATTTTAGCCAGCCTTGTCCCGATTATTATTCTGCCTTACTATCTTTCCATTGGCGGATGGGTATTAAAGTATCTTACCATTTTTCTGACAGGGGAAGTGACTGCGGCGGCAGAGGACGGCTATTTCACCGGATTTATTTCCGGTCAGTCCTCCCCGATTATTTTTATGGTAATTTTTGCGGCACTGTCCGCCCTGATTATCTTTGGCGGTGTGGATGGAGGCATTGAACGCGCAAGCAGACTGATCATGCCCTTACTTCTGGTTCTGATCCTGTGCATCTCGTTTTTTGCGCTGACCATCCATCACACCGACGCCTCCGGTATCGAGAGGACCGGGCTGGAAGGATTACGGATTTATCTGCTTCCCAATTTCGAAGGAGTCACCCTGGGGCAGCTTTTTGTAGTAATTATGGATGCGCTGGGACAGTTGTTTTTTTCGATCAGCGTTGCCATGGGCATTATGGTGGCGTACGGTTCCTATGTGAAAAAGGATGTCGATTTAATGCCCTCCATCAATCAAATTGAAATTTTTGACACAGTAGTTGCTCTGCTTGCCGGGTTGATGATTGTCCCGGCGGTCTATGTCTTTATGGGAACAGAGGGCATGTCGGGCGGCCCCGGGCTTATGTTTATTTCGCTGCCAAAGATTTTTGCGGCGATGGGAAAAACAGGTACGGTAATCGGCGTTTTATTCTTTGTCATGGTTGCCTTCGCCGCAGTGACCTCTGCGGTGTCCGTCATGGAGGCCATCGTTTCGGGCCTGATGGACAAGTTCCATTTTTCCAGAAAGAAGAGTTCCGCCATCGTAACGGCATATGGCATAATCGGCGGGACGGTTGTCTGTCTTGGCTATAATCTTTTCTACTTCGAACTGAAACTGCCTAACGGCACGACAGGACAGATTCTGGATTTGATGGATTACATCAGCAATAACTGCCTGATGCCGTTAGTGGCGTTACTAACCTGTATCCTGATCGGCTGGGTTGTAAAACCCAAAACCGTGATCGACGAGGTGACACTTGGCGGATATCCGTTTAGGCGTAAACGCCTGTATATTGCCATGATCACTGTGATTGCGCCGCTGCTGTTATTTTTGCTGTTACTACAGTCAATAGGAATTTCTCTGTAAACAGCATGGGTTTTGTTTGACTGCCAAACAGATCTGTTTGATCAAACTGGAGGAGACATAAGATGCTAAAAACAGGAAAATCATGGAAAGTCCTTCTTTCTCTCATCCTGATCCTTATACTGACGCTTACAGGCTGCGGCGCGTCTGCTCCGGCCGCCACAGATACGGTTCAATGGTTTAACAATACCTATGCCGTCCTGACGGTACTGAACGATCGGGATTATACACAGTATAGCGGAGGCCCGGCAGATATCAAAAATAAAATCATTGCCAGGGCACTTCTGGAAAACACCTGGGGCGTCACAGACAGGGAAACCGCCGACGAGACACTCTCCTGGCTTCTGGAAGAAGGTCACCGGGTTCCCCTGTGGGAGGAATTGGAGATCCTTGCCGACTACGGCCTTGCAGACATTCCCGAAACCCAGCGGGCTCAGACAATCTTTGAAAACTTCGATCTGAGCGAAGAGCAGGCTCAGCTCTATGCGGAGTGGTTTGCCCTGTATGAACAGCACGACGTCAATGCCGCAGCGGGATGGGATTACAGCCGGGCCATGTGGCTGTTAAGCTATTATTATGTGGCAGGCTATTATACGCAAGAGGAATCGCTTGATCAATCTCTGGAGCTGGCAAGAACCGTCCAGAGTACCTTTGACTCCTGGGACAGCTTTATGGAGAGCTATTTTGCCGGATACGAATACTGGTCCGAAGAAAGCAGCGGTGACCGGCGTGATATTTATGAGTCCCTTAAGGCTTCCTCCGACAATCCTTTCCACCTGGACTGGAATACAACGCTTGAAAAAACCTGGTAGAAAAATATTTTTTTGCATTCTCTGCGTAGAAACGATTTAATTAGGGTATAACACGTGGCTGAAAAGCTATACTTACAATCGGGGAGAAGGCAGCGCCGCCCGCTCCTTTCTGGAGCATGTGTGACGTCTGCCCGCGGATGCAAAAGAAGTCTACTAAGAAAGCCGCCTCTTCTGTTCTTTTTCCTTGATTTCTTCTTAAAAAAGCGGTTAAATAAATAGTGAATAAAAAGCGGGCCCGCTGCCCGCACAAAAAGAGAGGTAACCTATGGATCATTTAATCATTCCAAAAGATTACAAATCCGCCCTGAATCTCTATGACACACAGGTCGGCATCAAAACAGTGAAAGACTTTTTCCAGAATCTTCTGGCGGAAAAGCTTCATCTTCTGCGCGTCTCGGCGCCTCTGTTTGTCGATCCCAATTCCGGATTAAACGACAACTTAAACGGCGTGGAGCGCCCTGTCTCCTTTGGCATCAAAGAACAGGGGGACGCGCAGGCGGAAATCGTTCATTCCCTTGCCAAGTGGAAGCGCATGGCGCTGGATGAATACGGCTTCTCCCACGGGGAAGGGCTCTACACGGATATGAGCGCCGTCCGCAGGGACGAGGTGACAGACAACATCCACTCGATCTATGTGGATCAATGGGACTGGGAAAAGATCATCTCCCGGGAGGAGCGATGTCCGGAATACCTGATGGATACCGTAAAGTCTGTTTATAAAGTATTGAGAAAAACAGAAAAATATATGGCGATCCAGTATGACTACATAGACGAGATCCTCCCCCATGATATTTTCTTTATCACCACGCAGGAGCTGGAAGATCTCTATCCCGACAAGACGCCGAAGGAAAGGGAATATCTGATTACCAAAGAAAAAGGCGCTGTCTGCCTCATGCAGATTGGTGATCTGTTAGCTTCCGGCGTAAAACACGACGGCCGGGCGCCGGACTACGACGACTGGAGTTTAAACGCGGATATTCTGGTGTACTATCCTGTCCTCGACATCGCGCTGGAATTATCTTCCATGGGAATCCGCGTTGACCGGGACGCACTTTTGTCCCAGCTTGACAAGGCTGGCTGTCCGGAACGGGCCAAACTCCCCTTCCAGAAGGCGATTCTGGAAGAGACACTTCCCTTTACCATAGGCGGCGGCATCGGGCAGTCCCGCATCTGTATGTTTTTCCTGCGTAAGGCCCATATCGGGGAAGTACAGTGTTCCCTCTGGCCGGAGGCGGTGAAGAAAACGGCATTGGAAAACGGAATACAGCTGCTTTAACAAACCGCGTACAGCCCGACTGCGGGCTGCGCTTCGCGGCATTCGCTTCAGACACACATCAAAAAGAACAACGTCCCCTGCGAAGTATTCATATCCCCTACAGGGCGCTGGGCCTGAAGGCCAGCGCCCTGTAGGTCTTACTCCTCACAGTCAAAGATCGTTTTCTGCTCAATGTACTGCCCGTACTGCGTCTTCCAGTCCCTGTGCATCTGCGAGCTGTCATAAACTGCAAGCCCCTCAGGCGTAAGCCGCATCTCGATCATCAGATCGTGCCTGTTTGGACGCCCGGAATTAGAACAGTGTACCTCCACCTGATTGACCCCGTCAATGGCAAGAGCCGTCTGAAACAGCTCCTTAATTGCCGGAAGCATTCCGTTCCAATCCACATTTTCCTTAAACTTTACGATGATATAATGCTTCATATCTCCTGCCCTTCCTCACGTAAAATCATACAGCCCGCCTGTCTCCACATCCCGGTACTCGTGCTTCTCATAATATCCGATCAGCGTCCCGTCCTCATCCCGCAGGGCAACCATATAGATGTCCTTGTTCTCCTTCTCATTGCGGAAGGTATAGATAATATTGTGTTCTATACTCTGCGAAAACCAATCCACCACCTTTTCTATCATCGCCACAGACTGCGCGTTGTGACAGTCCAAAAGACTCTGCCCCACAAGGGCGGCCCCGCCCCGCTTCGCATACCGCTGTACCGCCGTGGGATTCATGTAAATAATTTCGTGCGCCAGATTGCAGATCACCACCGCGCATCTGTCCTGATCGATGATGCTCTTAAAGAACTGTGATAACTCCTTCGTATTCATAAAATCTCCTTTTTCTTATCCTCCTTTGCTTCGAGGGCTTTTTTCAGTATGTCTGAATCCTTATTTCTATTCTTTTCCTCTTTCTTCTCTCCTACCTTTTGATCCACTGCGCCGGAATACAGCTTGGACAAGGTATCCGAGTAGTTTCCGTTTCGTGTATAAGTGGTCTTTGTCTTCGCGGCCGCTGCGGCGCTGGACGCTGCCCGGCTGATGGCGCCTGCCTTCTGGGAAACCTTATCGGCAAATGAACCGTGCCCCGTAAACAGTGATTTCAGCTCAGAAACATTGGCTTTCTTCAACGCGTCCTCATCCAGCTCCAGTTTGTTACCCTTACCGATGGAGATTCCCACCCTGGAAAGCAGCTTCTCGGTCTTTTCTGTCATACCTGTCATCCACACTGCATTGCGGAGCACATTTTTTGTGTCGGAGTTTCCGGCCTGCTCCACTACGGAATTGTAATCCTCAACAAAAGATTTCACCGCCCTGGTGATGGCCTCCCAGTCATAATCCTCTGTCTCGGTTTCCTCCCCGGTCTCCTCGTTCTTTTTCGTAATTTTTTTCTTTTCCCAAAGTGAAGAATTGCCCAGGGCGTCTGCGGATTTTTTCAGCGAATCCGCACCCGACCTCATCAGTGTCAGCTTCTGTGCCGTATCGCCCGACACCGACTTCATTTCCTTTTCCCGCTTTGCACAGTATGCTTTCATCATCCTTCCGTAGCTTCCGTTTTTAATGGAAGCATAGTCTGAAAGCAGATTACCGCAGGAATTGGACGCTCCACCCATCAGCGCGGAAACGTCATAACCGGTATCCATGTTCGTATAACTCATATAATCGTAAAAATCAATTGATGACATACGTTCTTCCCTCCTATCACCGAAATACAATACTCCTGTTTCCTTTTCATTTATTGTTTCGGAATAGGATTTGACAGGCTGAACCGACTTGCTGTGAAAGGGCATTTTTCTGCTATGAAGATATTATCTACACGCGCTTTACCTCGCCTGCGCCCTCTATCCGTTCCACGTTTGCCATGCCGTGCACCACCAGAACCGGTTTCTTCTCAGGCCGGTCCGTCTCAAAGGAAATCGTATCTCCCCTGCGGGAAGCCTTGGCACGCATTACGATCTGACCAGACAGGTCAGGGATTTCACAGACCGCCGTCTCACCATCTACAAGGGCATACAGATGCAGTTCCAGCCCTTCCGTATAATCGTAATCAGGCAGTTTTTCGCTGCCGCCCCAGGCCAGAAGAGTGTTACTACGCACAAAGACCGGCAGGGAGAAATAGTCGTAGGTCTCCCGGTACCAGCGTCCTCCTTCCCTCCCGCTGCCGTCTAACAGATGGGTCCACGTCCCCTCCGGCAAATAATACTCTCCCACGCCGTCCTCTCTGAAAATCGGCGCCACAAGCAGGGAACCGCCCATCATGTACTGCATGTCCAGATCCTTCATTCCCGGCTCTTCCGGAAACTCCAGAATCATCGGACGCATCATGGGAATGCCCGTCTCATGGGATAATACAGCCTGTCTGTAAAGGTAAGGCATCAAACGGCATTTCACATGTACAAAATACCTTACCACGTCGCAGGCCTCCTCGTCAAACAGCCAGGGCACACGGTAGCTCTGGGAGCCGTGCAGTCTGCTGTGGGAGGAGAAGATGCCGAACTGCAGCCATCTCTTGTAAATATCCGGGGAAGCCGTCTTCTCAAACCCGGAAATATCATGGCTCCAGAAGGAGAAGCCGCTCATGGCAAAGCTTAAGCCCCCGCGCAGGGTCTCCGCCATGGATGGGTAGGATGCGGAGCAGTCGCCGCCCCAGTGTACCGGGAACTGCTGGCCTCCTGCGGTTGTACTCCTGGCAAAGAGCACCGCCTCCCCCTCCCCCTTTACTTCCTTTAACAGCTCAAACACTGCCTGATTATAGAGGAAGGTATAATAGTTGTGCATACTTAAGGGGTCAGAGCCGTCATCATAGGCCACATCAATGGGAATCCTCTCACCGAAATCCGTCTTAAAGCAGTCCACGCCCAGATCCAGCAATGTTCGCAGTTTATCCTGATACCATTTCTTTGCAGCAGGGTTCGTGAAATCCACCAGCGCAATGCCCGGGTTCCAGAAATCGATCTGTTTAGCGCCTCTGCCGTCCGAGCGCATCACAAAATATCCTTTTTCCATTCCTTCCCGGAAGAAAGGGGTTCCCTGCGCAATATAAGGGTTGATCCAGACACAGATTTTCAATCCCTTCTCCTTCTTATAGCGCGCAAACATGCCCTTCACATCGGAGAAAGTCTGATCATCCCACTCAAAGTCGCACCAGTGCAGCGCCTTCATCCAATAACAGTCGAAATGGAACACCCGCAGGGGAATATCCCGCTGCGCCATACCGTCGATGAAAGAACTGGTTGTCTCCTCATCATATTTTGTGGTAAAGGAAGTGGTCAGCCACAGCCCGAAGCTCCACGCAGGCGGCAGCGCCGGCTTCCCTGTCATGTCCGTATACCGGACAAGAACCTCCTTTGGACCCGGTCCATAGATCAAGTGATAGCGAAGCTCCTCTCCCGGAACGGAAAACCCCACATACTCCACCTTCTCACTGGCCACTTCGAAGGAGACCGGCGTGGTATGATCCACGAAAATGCCATAGCCCTCGTTGGTCATATAGAAGGGAACATTCTTGTAGGAAACCTGAGAGGAAGTGCCGCCGTCCTCGTTCCACATCTCCACTACCTGGCCGTTTTTTGTGAAAGCCGTAAACTGCTCGCCCAGTCCGTAAACCCGCTCGCCTGCTTTCAGGGAAAGCTCCGTGACCATATAGGGCTCATGACGCTCGGAGAGATAATTCTGTCTCGGGAACATGGTGCTTGGCTCTTTGTTCCAGCGGATATAGCCCAGATTCCGGAACCCGCACTCCGTTACGATTTTTCCGTCCGCCTCGAAGCGGTACGTGCCCTCCTGCCTGTTAAAACGCACCGTCACCGCGCCGCTGTGCATGACAGCCTCATCCTCCGATATCTGAACGTCAAAAGGAACTTTTTGACAATTTAAGTCAAACCTTGCTTCCCTGTCCTCATAGGCCTCATAATGTCTGGCTTTTACCAGGATATTATTCTCGGCAAAAGCGATAAAATCGATGGTGATCGTAGTGATATTCTGGGCGTCCCCACGGCTTAAAATCTTTCTCTCCGGCGCCACGATGCGCATGCCCTTTTCCGTCTTTTCCGCATAGAACCCCTGAGATGCGTAGGATGGCGCCATATTCTCACTGCGGACCCAGTAACCTTCCGTAAATTTCATTCTTTTTCCTCCTTCTATATTTTGACTGTTTAGGTCAATTCCCTTCCAACTATAAATAACAAATTCATTTTTATTATATCTGCAAACCTGTCCGTCCGCACTATTTTTTCCCAAAAAAGCAGCACGACTTTCTGGCCGTGCCACTTTCTGCATCCTTATATTGTGTGAGACTTAGATTTTCTTTGCGAAACAGCCCTCGCTGTGAGCATTAGAAACTCTTCTCACACTTCTTCCCGCACAGTTAGTCAGCCCCGTCAATCGCCGCCCACTGCTCTTCGATCTGTGCACATGCACCATCCTTATCTACGCTGCCGGAAATGTAGGACTGCATGATCTCACCGAATGTCTGGTGCCAGCTGTCTGTAGAGTAGCAGATCGACAGATCTGCCGCGCCTTTTTCTGCGCTCAGCGCATCGCCCTGTTTTACAACCTCGAAGGTGCTCTCAGCGTCGGATACAATCGGAGGTACCACACCTGCCACATCCGTGAACCAGGACTTACCGTAATCGGAGGTATACCACCAGTTTACAAAGTCAAGTGTAGGCTGCAGTACAGGTGAATCTGCGGAGATACGAAGCGCCTGATCGGAACCGCCGATTACCTGGCATTGTGCCGCATTATCCGTTACAGGATAGCCGTTGAAACCAATCTGTAAGTTGGGATCGATCGCCAAAAGGTCTGCCTCTACCCACGCGCCCTGTCCGCAGATCATAGCCGCCTTGCCGGTGCCGAATGCGGAGAGCTCACCGTCGAGAGCGGTCTCGAGCGGTTTGTCGTCGCCGTATTTCACAGCCAGATCGATGAAATCGAAGAAGTTATTGTACAGTTCCGGATAATCAGAAACTTTCGCTTCACCCTTCTCGAATTTAGCCACCAGCTCTGCTGTGGAGATACCTGCGTTCTGTGCAGCCGCATTCACAAAGTGCTGTCCCACATGCTTGAACACCCACCACTCATTGAAACCTGTTGTGAAAGGTTTGTAACCTGCCGCGGAAATCTTCTCACAGGCCGCTTCCATCTCGCTGACGGTGCTGGGGAAAGCTGTGATCCCGCACTCCTCAAAGATAGCCTTGTTGTAGATCATGCCGAAATAGTTACCCTTGATCGCGATACCGTAGAGGCCGGAGCCGTCCTCAGGAGACGCCATCATGCTCGCTACCGCAGGCTGCATGGTGGATTCCAGCGCTTGACCAGTCAGGTCAAATGAATATTCCTTATATACGTCGATTTCTTTGCCGGAGGTGGAGGAGAAGATTTCAGGCACTTCCCCGGAGTTTAACTTCGCCTTCAGCAATGTAGGATAGTCATTCTGTGTGGTTTCGTAGTTGATTGTCACATTGGGAGCCACTTCCTTGTACGCGTCGATCAGCTCGTTGATCGCATCCGCATACTCAGGGGAAGAGATGAACATATAGATCTCCGCCTCCTCATCGGAAGCCGCCGCGGACTCCTCAGCCGCAGGTGTCTCTGCCGCAGGCTCCTGTGCCGCGGGTGTCTCTACCGCAGGTTCCTCTGCCGCGGGAGTTCCCGCACTGTCGCCTGAACCGCCGCAGCCTGCAAGCAGGGCAGTTGTCATGGCTGTACACAACAATACACTGAGCATTTTCTTTTTCATTTATATCCTCCTTCTCCCATCATTCATGGTATGGGTTCCATATTTTATATCAAGGAAACGGTTGACCGCTTCACTCAATAACCTTATCGTTCTGTTCGTATTCCCCTGTAAGCGATTATCCCTTGACCGCACCGGCCACAACGCCTTCCACTATGTATTTCTGTAACAGGATAAACACGATGACCGAAGGTACAATCGCCAGTACCATAGCAGTCAATGCGTAATTCCACTTTGTATTCATCTGTCCCACAAAAGTATAGGCCGCGAGCACCAGTGTCTTTGTCTCGTTGTTGCTGTTGACCATCAGAAGCGGAAGCAGGAAATCATTCCAGATCCACATCACATCCAACACAATCACCGTCACAATCACCGACTTAAGCAGCGGGAAAATGATCGATACAAAAGTGCGGAAAGTGTTTGCGCCGTCAATGGTTGCGCTCTCATCCAATTCCCGTGGTATGGTTTTCATAAAATTATAGATGATGAAGGTCGCCATCGGAATGCCAAACCCCCAATACTGGATGCCAAGACCGATCTTACTGCCGGAAAGATGGAGGACATTCATGGATTTCAGTAATGTGATCATAATCGCCTGAAAAGGAATCAGCATCGGCGTGATAATGACCGTATGTGCGATTTTGCTGTACATCCCCTCCCGTCTCTCCAGTATGTAGGCCGCCATGGAAGAAAAGACTACGATACCAGCGATACCGATCACCGTGATAATCACATTGTTTCGAAACAGAAGCAGATACTTCATCTTATCTACCACATAGGTATAATTGGACAGGTCAAAACTTTTCGGGAACGCCAATACATCGCCTATGATCTCGCCAAAAGGCTTAAAAGAGTTCATAACCATCAAAAAGACCGGGTAAATATAGAAGCATGCCACCACAAGAAGGCAGATAATCATCGTCCATTTACTTACTTTTCTCTTCGTTTCGCGACGCATTACAGATCAACCTCCTTTCTGCTGAAGCCCTTTAATACAAGCTGTGTTATAATAAGTACAAACAGGAAGTAGACAATGGACTGGGCAGATCCAAGGCCGTAATTGTTGTTCGTGAAAGCCTCCTTGTAAATCTGTAAAGTCACACTGTTGGTTGCAGTTCCCGGCCCGCCCTTGGTCAGCGCCAGAATAATGTCGAACACCTTAAGGCCGTTGGTCAGGGACATAAAGATACAGGTTGTAAAGGATGGCCCGAGAAGCGGCAGCGTCACCCTGAAAAACTTCTGTCTGCCCGTGGCCCCGTCTACCACGGCTGCTTCCAGCACATCCTTGGGGACTGCCTGCAGGCCCGCTATGTAAAGTACAATGTAGAATCCAAGCGACTGCCACACACCCACGAACGCCACCGAGTAAAACACCAGATTCGTGTCGCCCAGCCAACTGTAATTCCACAGATTCCACTCCGTGATCTCGTAGAGTTTCTCAAAACCGCTGGTGAAGATGAACTTCCAGATAAAGCCCACAATCGTCATACTCATAATGTAGGGAATAAAAAATACCCCTCTGAAGAAGTTCGCCGCCCGGAATTTTTTAGTCAGCACCACTGCCAGCGCCAGCGCGAAGATATTGGAAAATATCACAAAAAACACTGTGTAACGGGTGGTAAACCAGAGCGAAGAAAGAAAATCCCGGCTCTCCACGAAGATGGTCTTAAAGTTCTGCAGCCCGATAAACTGTGCGTCTTTTGAAATACCGTTCCACTCTGTCAGTGAATAGTATCCGCTTAAGACAAAAGGCAGATACATCATCAGACATACCAGAATGATCGCCGGCAGGGAAAACAGCACCGTTTCCAACTGACTTTTTGCTTTTCTGCTCATAATATAAGGAGTCCTTTCTGCGTCTTACGCAATATAACTGTTGCCATCATCAACTCCGAGTTCGCGAAGCGAATCTCGAAGAGTTAATTCTGAAAGAATTTACTCCAATTATAATTTATTCATTTTGACAACAAAATGGAAATTCCCAAACAGATAGGTGGAAATTTCTGAACAATTATTTATTCGTATTGTCCTATTATATGGAATCTGTCTCTTATACACATCTGACGCTGCCGACGAAGCTAGAAGTG
>CAMQTN010000069.1 GCA_947037115.1 uncultured Lachnospiraceae bacterium | reverse complement strand
TAATGACGGCGGGACGACCGGCGAAGGCGGCGAGAATAATGACGGCGGGACGACCGGCGAAGGCGGCGAGAATAATGACGGCGGGACGACCAGCGAAGGCGACGGCAATAATGACGGCGAGACTTCCGAAGGCGGTGACAGCAACGGCAGCGGTGAGGGAGATGATAATGAGGAGGCCTCCGGTGACAATGGCGAAGGCAATGACGAATCCTCCGCCGAAGAAAGTAACGAAGACACCCAGAGCACAGACGTCCCGGAAGAATCAGACAGCGCGGACAACAGGAAAACAGCCGGTTTCCATGTACAGACTGGCTTCTTTGTGATGCCTGTGTATGCATCGGAGAACACGGAGGATGCCCAGCCCGTGGAGACGCTGACAGCAGCACCTGAAGACAGCGCAGATACGACAGGTGCGCCCGCAGACGGCACAGATACCAACGCGACGCAGGAAAACCTCGTCGTCATAGAGGGCGTCACATGGGAGTCTGACCCGGCCTACGACAAGGACACGAGAGGCGTCTACACCTTCACGCCCGTCCTGCCGGAGGGCTGCGTCCTGTCGGAGGGCGTGCGCCTGCCCCGGATCACGGTGACGGTGGGAAGCGTCATGGATGCTGTCATACAGGCGCTGCTTGATCGGATTGCCGCGCTGCCGGATGCACAGGAATATATGGAAAAGGAGCCGGATATAGACGATTGGGAGGAAGAAGAGGGCGCTTACGAGGAAGCTTACGAGGAGTGGATGGAGAAACTGTATGACTATGCGGAGGAAGCCCTCGCCATTCAGGAGGAGATAGAGGAACTGACGGAGGAAGAACAGGCGCTGATACCGCAGGAGGCGCTGGATAAACTTTTGGCGTGGGCAAAGATCGCGGAGCAGGCCGCGGGAAACAGTATGGTAATGGCCGCGGCTGGTACGCATACCTGCAATGGCATTACCTTTCAACCATGGACAAAAACCGACAGCCTTCCCCAAGAGGGGAACTATTACCTGACGGAAAATGTGGAGATGGGTGAGCAAACGCAATCTATAAGTGATGGAAAGATTCTGAACCTGTGCTTGAATGGGAAGACAATTACAGGTGAGAATAAAAGTAAGGCCTTATTTTATGTACAGGGTGGCACGTTGAATCTTTATGATTGTACGGGAAGAGGTAAAGTCGACTGCACGGCTTATAATGTGGTTGCGGTCAATGATGGCGGCCTGTTCAATTTATACGGAGGCACATTGGAGCAGGGAGGAGAAGGGTCAACCGTTGCTGTTGTCGAGGGAAACAATGGTACGGGCGGTACAGTCAATGTTTATGGGGGCATAATCAAGCAGAGTGGAACGGAGAAGAGAGGGATTGGAGTAAACTCAGGACTTACCAGTGCCTCCGTGTCTATTTATGGCGGTGAGGTTACCTCAGCTGGTCGTGGGGTAGTGATTGAAAGTGGAAAACTGGAGATTACCGGCGGCAGTGTTTCCGGCGAGACATATCATGGTGTGTCGGTAGTAGGAAACAGTGAGGCTACGATCAGTGGCGGAAAGTTTTCCGGCGGGGAGGCCGGAGTAAGAGTCAATGGCGGAAAACTGGAGATTACCGACGGCACTGTTTCCGGCGGGACATATTATGGTGTGTGGGTAGTAGGAAACGGTGAGGCTACGATCAGTGGCGGAAAGTTTTCCGGCGGGCAGACCGGAGTAAGAATCAATGGCGGAAAACTGGAGATTACCGACGGCACTGTTTTCGGCGAGACATATTATGGTGTGTGGGTAGCAGGAAACGGTGAGGCTGCTATCAGTGGCGGCACTGTTTCCGGCGGGCGGGACGGAGTAAGAGTTGAGGGCGAAAAACTGGAGATTTCCGGCGGTACCATTACCGGCGGGACAAGGTATGCGGTTTGGATGCCGGAAACTATTTCGGGTACGGTATGGATCGCTGGAGATGCGGCACTGAATACCGCTATCTATAATCAAAGCACAAATAGTATCGTTGCTTCAGGCACAGGTATATCCGGCTTAAGCACTGTCTACAGAATTCAATACAGCGACGGTAAAGTGGCGAATGACCAGATTATAGTCAAGGGCAGTACGGATATGGAGCATTATCAGCTTGTTTCCGACACATATGGGCTGGCGGCCAGCCAGGGAAATCTGGTAGCAAAGGGGAAATATACCGTAACCTACCATGAAAACAATGGGACGATTGCGAGCAAAGACAAGTATACAAGCTATACCTATAGCGTTGGTCTGACGCTGCCGACGCCGACAAGGACAGGCTATACGTTTGGGGGCTGGTATACGAGTTCCGAGTTAACAGGAACGGCAGTAACGAGCATTTCCACTACAACTACGGGAAATAAGACCTATTATGCGAAATGGACGGCAGACACCTACAGCGTAACGTACAATAAAAATAGCGGAACGATAGCGAACGAAAGCAATTATACAAGTTATACCTATAGCGTTGGTCTGACGCTGCCGACGCCGACAAGGACAGGCTATACGTTTGGAGGCTGGTATAAGAATTCCAGTTTGACAGGAAAGGCAGTAAAGAGTATTGCCACTACAGCTTTGGGGGATCAGTCTTTTCATGCGAAGTGGACGGCGAATACCTACACCGTAACGTATGACGGGAACGGAAGTACGGGAGGAAGCACGGCGGACAGCGTCCATACTTACAGTACGGCAAAGAATCTGACCGCCAATGGCTATGAGAAAAAATATACGGTTACCTTCGATCATAATTACACGGGAACCAGCAATAAGACTGAAACAGTCGCCTATACGTTTGACGGATGGAATACGAAGGCTGACGGGAGTGGTACTTCTTATACGAATAAGAGTTCTGTAAAGAACCTGACAGCGACAAATGGCGAAACGGTTACCCTGTATGCCAAGTGGAGTCCTGCGTCTCCGACGTCCATATCATATGCGCCAACGAGAACGAACTATACTTTTGCGGGCTGGTATACAGACAAAGACTGTTCCGGCTCACGGGTGGACAGTGACGGGACTTATACCCCGGCTGCTTCTGTTACCCTTTATGCGAAATGGGCAGGAGATGATCATGGAGTAACGTTACACGCAAATGGCGGCGCAGGTACTGGTCTTACTACTTATTCGCATGGAACAGAGACAATCCTGCCGACAGACTGGACGAAACCAGGCTATACCTTTAAGGGCTGGTATGATAATGCGCAATGCGGGGGAGAAGCGGTAACGGCAATTCCGGCCGACGCTGTCGGTGATAAGGAATATTGGGCGAAGTGGACGGATGATATCCCTCCAATGATCGGTAACCTGGAATACAACTATACGCCAAAGACGCTGTGGCAATGGCTGATTGGAAAAGAAAGCCTGCGTATCACCGTGCCTGTAACGGAAAAAGGCAGCGGGGCGGATGTAATAAATTATACTGTGACGCCGGATGGCGGTTCGCCGGAGCATAAGACAGCGCCCATTTCGGGCGGCACGGCAGGTATCACCATTGATGTGGATTTTAAAGGGACGATTTTTGTTGTCTGTACTGACCGGGCCGGGAATACATCGGCAAGCGTGACGGTAGGAGCAGGCATGGGCGCAGGGGGAGTTATGATTGAAGACCATGCGCCCCGGATCGAACTGAAAGCGGTAGGCGCCGAGTTGTTGCGGACAGGGGAGTATGAGACGCTTCCGGACATTTCTGTGACCGTGGCGGATGATAAGGACAATGCGATTTCCAGTGGAATTGCTTCCGTGAGCTACAAAATAGGGGAGGGAAGTGAGAAGCTGGTAGGAAATGCTTCTGACTACACGGCGGACGCGGTTGTAAATAAAAGCTTTACCGTTGGGGCTGATGAGCTTTCCGCCCCGGAAACGGTCATTACCGTGACAGCAGCCGATCATGCGGGAAACAGCAGTACGGTAAGTAAGACGATCAAAGTCCATACCCATAGCGCAACTCTGGTTCCGGCAAAAGCGGCGGCCTGTGCGGAGGACGGCAACTTGGTACATTATGGCTGTGCCTGTGGGAAAATGTTTTCCGACAGCGCCGGCACAACTGAGATCACAGACCGTGCAAGCGTAATCTTAGCAAAGCTGGGGCATGTTTACGCAGGAGACTATCAATATGACGCGGAGGGGCATTGGAAAGTATGCAGCCGCTGCAAGACAGCGGATACGAAGCAAAGTCATAATTATGACAATGACAAGGATGACCAGTGTAATGACTGCGGCTATAAAAGGACGATAAAGAAGTCGGATACAGACAAAGCTGACGAGGAGAAGCCGACGTCTGCACCGGTGCCGGAGACGGAACAGCCGACGGCGCCAGACGCAGCCAATCCATCGGAGCAGCCGACGGCGCCAGATGAAACCAATCCATCGGAGCAGCCGTCGACGCCGGACCTGGCTCATTCAACCAAGCAGCCGACGATGCCAACCCCGTCTGATACACGCAGGCAGCCACAGGCGGCAGAAGTGCAGGACAGCCGGCCGGAGGATAAGCAGGAGCTGGAAAGCGCTGGGAAGTCGGAGCCGGCAGGGAAAATGTCCGAAACACAGACAGGACAGTTTTCGGAGAGCGGCAGAGAGCAGACTGTCCCTGCATCCATAGATAACGGAAAGATTACGATATCCGGGGGCCTTGTTGCCACAGGAAATGTGGAAGGAATGACAGGTACAAGCACAGTTTTAGAAGCGGGAAAAGGTGCGGTTATTGTAAAAGTAGTCTGTGCGGAACAGGAATGCACAGCGGGTGTGGCAGACACGATAGCGGTGGCAAATACCGTTTTAACACAAGAGCATCTTGCACATGTAAATAATGGCGGGCAAGTGGAGATCAGGATCGACGTAAAGGATATTTCCAATAAGGTACCGGCGCAGGACAGGGAGACCATAGAAAGCGGCATTGAGGAATATCAAAAAGACATGCCGGGACTGACGCACGGAATGTATCTTGACATCTCCATGTTTATGAAGATTGGAGATGGAGACTGGAACCCCATTACCGAGACGGAGGAAGCGGTGGAGATCGTCATCGGGCTTCCGGGACATATGCAGGGAAAGGACAGGACATATGTAATCATAAGAACGCATGACGGCGAACATACTCTTTTGAACGATCTGGATGATGCGCCAGACACAATCACAATCCATACGGAGAGGTTCTCCAGCTATGCGATTGCGTATGTGGAAGGGGAGGAAGCAGGAACAGGAGGCATACCAAAATGCCGACTCTGCCATATCTGTCCGACATTTCTGGGGATTTGCTGCTTTATCTGGCTGGCGGTCATCGCAGCGGTAATTCTGATTGTGATTCTTGTACAGTGCGGGAAGGAGAGACGGCAGACGTCCGGGCACTGAAAGAGATTGCGATGCTGCTTAAGGAGTGAGTTTGTTATTGCTGTTTGCTAATAATGGCAGACTGATTGTAAACGTCGTTCCCTCGCCCTCTTTGGAAACGGCGTTTACTTTGCCGGCATGTTCTAAAACTATGGTGCGGGTGATGGCAAGCCCCAGTCCCTGTCCGCCTTTGTCGCTGCGGGTGGTGTACGAACGGCGGAAAATGTTGGGGAGGTCTTTTTCCGCAATGCCGCAGCCGGTATCAGAGACGGCGATACGGGCAAAGGTATTATCCGTGGTAAGAGAAAGTGTTATTTTACCGTCCGGCGGCGTAAAATCCGCAGCGTTATATAAGAGATTTTCCAATGCACGGAAAAGCTGCTCGCGGTTTGCCATAATGTGACATGGACGCGAGGTAATGTCCGCGAGAAAATTTGGCCCGTATAGTTCTATGATCGGGCGGCAGTTGTGATAAAAATCCGAAAGAAACGTATTTAACAGCATAGGTTCCATTTTGACAGGGGAGCTTGTCTGGGAGGCTATTTCCTGGATGGATTTCAGGCGTTCGGACAAAATATTACACTGCTCCTCTATCTGGATTATTCTCCTGTGAGTATCATCATCCAGCATAATATCATTCAGCCGTATAATCTGCGCCATGTTTGAGAGGGAGGTCAGGGGGGATTTCATATCATGTCCCAATTCTGCGATCAGCTGACCTCTTTCCATAAGAAGCTTGCGAAGATGTTCTGTTTTTTCTTCTACTTCTTCCTGTAAATGAAAATTAAGTTTCATATTTTCCTTAACCATATCTGTGTTTCGCTGTACCATCAGGACGGCGAAGGCAGCCACCATGCAAAATGCTCCGTACTCCTCGGGATATGCGCCGGCAAATGGTTCATAGTATCCGATGGACAGGACACTGTACAGCAGACAGACGCCGTTAGCAGTCGCGGCGGCAAGAATGGTTTTGATGTGCAGAAGACCCATAAAACCGCCGTAAACAGTCAGGCTGACCAGAAAGAAAGCCATGACCGCTTTATACCATGAAACGAACAGCCCATACCATAATATAAGACCGGGGATGGCAGGAAATATAAATAGAGGTGCGACGACAACAATGCCGCAGACTCCTAAAGATACAAAAGAGAGCGCCCGTTTCAGGCGTTTAAAATCACCCGGCAGAAATAGCAGGAGGGCAATCTGTATGGAAAAGTAAATGCCGGATATGGCGGCGGCGTCTTCTACTGCATACAGCGTGCGCACAAGCGGTACGCCGAACAGTCTCAGGAAAGGGTAGCATATCCGCAGTGCAAAGGACAGGCTCAACATGCCAAAATAGAATGTGACAGCGTTTTCTCCCTTTTCCCTGCGCTCCCACAGTACGATGCAGAATAGAGAGAGTGTAAGTGAGGAAAAAAACAACAGTCCATAAACAAGCATACGGGAAGAAATCAAGTGGCTGACGCTGTCTGCATCTCCTATGACGGGCGCATACCAGATGCCTCCGTAATAATGGGAATAATTGGCGGTCTGGATGATCAGTTCTGTCTCGCCGTCAAGATAAAAGGAATAGGCGGTGTCCTTGACGAGGGGTGAATAGTGATCAAAAGATACATTACCAGTTTCCCCCAGACAGACCCCGTCTGCATAGACTCTGGCAGCGCAGAGAGGCTCCTGCAGATAGAGCAGGACATTGCCGTTTCCCTGTAGATGCAGACGCCATGTGGAGGCTCCGTAAGGATTTTTATCTTTATGGAACAGGGCAAGGTTTGGGTATTCACCGGCCCATGTGCTGTAATATGCCTGCGTCCCGGAAGAAAAATCTTTCGGGGAGAGCAGCGCATCCGGATATAATTCCCACCCGTCGACGAGGGAGCAATACCCTTTTTCTGGAATTACGCAAAGATTATCTTGTGTAAGCTCCGCCTTTGTTATATATTTATTATCAAACTGGGTTACGGCGGATAGACCAAGCAGGGTTAGGATAATCGTGCCTGTGATAACCAGAATTGTTCGAAATGTGGTTTTTGTAAACAGGGTCTGTTTCATGATGATAAGTGATCCTCCTAAAGTACGGATAAAGGGATATAATTTATGCAAAAAAGATGCAGCTTACTATTTATAATGACTGTAGTCATTGTGTTCTTATTTTACCGGGTCAATTGCGCTGTTGCAATGGCCGCCGAACAAAATATAGAATCAGCTGTTGAGCTGCGTCCGGAGGCAGAGGAAACCACCGCACCTGACATCAGGCCGGAAACCGGGGAGAGCATGCAGCCAGAGGAGGAACTGGAAACCGAAGAGAGCACGCAGCCAGAGGATAAACCGGAAACCGAAGAGAGCACACAGCCAGAGGATAAACCGGAAACCGGGGAGAACACGCAGCCAGAGGACGAGCCGGAAGCGGAGGAAGAGCTACAGCCTGAGGTGGAGCTGCAGCCGGAAACAGGACAAAGGACGGAACCTGCCATGGCATTGCAGACAGAGCCGGTTTTGGAATCTGCTGTGGCGGCACAACCGGAACAAAGTATATCCACAGGTTCGGAGCTGATTGCATGGCTGGAGTCGCACAAAAATACCGGGGGCAGTGCAAAACTGTCGGACAATGTGATTTTGGACGGGTATTATTGTTTTTCTCCAAACGGGATCAATATGCCTGCCGTTTTTGTTGATACAGGTAAATATACAATCACCATAGCCGGAGAGATTGAGATTTTAAGCGATAATCGTCTTATCTTCTCAGGACAGCCTGACGGCAAAAGTATATTCCATGTGGCCCCCAATGGTTTCCTTTCCATGCTTGGCGTTACGGTGGAAAGTAAACAGGGTGCATTGTGGCAGGAGGAAGGCGCCGGGCTGGTGGTTTCCAACTGTTCCGTATCAGGGGATATCCATTATGCAGATAAGCCTTTTGTGATGTATTATAATAATGATATCTGTGCCGTTGTGGAAAATGGACAGACAATCGACGACGTACTTCCAACGCAGATCAAATGTACGGTTAATCGTCAGGGACGGCAGATTAATAATGAATCGGTTTCCGTATCATGGGATACGGAAGGGACGCAAGAGCAGCAGGAGGAGAGGCTGCGTTTCAGGATTCAGGGTTCCTTTTTAAATGCGGCGTCCGCGGAACCGGCATTTTGCACGGTGGTTTATAACGATTACCCGTTGACCTTTACGGATGTGAAGGCGACGGCGAACGGCTTTTTGTACACCTTTCAGGGAGGGTTTACGGCGCCGGAAAAATCGTTGCCGTTTACGGTGATGTCAGAGTATTCTTTCGACGGAGAAAACTGGTTCCTGTTTGAGGAACAGGCGGCGAAAGATACGAACGCCAGTTTTTATATTGCCTGTAAGCATGAACAGAAACAGCAAGGCAGGGCGGCTCAGTCCAACATATATATCCGTCTACAGTGGAATGATAACGGAACCAGATATTTTTCCAATGTACTCTGCTATTCGTCTGACGATCTCGAAATCGTGGAAGACATAGGCGGCAGCAGGGGCGGTGGAATTTCGATTGTCAATCCGCCTGATGAGCCGCAGCAGAGCATTAATGCCGTATCTCCGGAAGGAGAGGAAGCAGACCAAAATGCAGGCAGCGTTACACGTTCGGAAAATGCCAAACCGAAAGAGAGTTCCCCGGATACAAAGCAAACGGAAAATGGAGACGGGGATTTTGCTCAGGCTGCGGCAGTTATCGGGGCGCCATATACAGAGTACGCCGTCGCCGGGGCAGGACAGCTGCCGGATGCAGAGACCTCGAATACCGATCAGGTACGGTCATCAAACGCGGGGCGTTTAAATAACAGTGACGGGCAGATGTTATATGC
This sequence comes from uncultured Lachnospiraceae bacterium, assembly GCA_947037115.1. GTDB lineage: Bacteria > Bacillota > Clostridia > Lachnospirales > Lachnospiraceae > UBA3282. The sequence goes on along the minus strand of CAMQTN010000069.1, from coordinate 11,384 downwards.
AGAATCAAATGCGGACAATACAGCAGGTATTAACCACAACGACGCAGGTGTCAGTGAAAAAGAAAAGGAGGCAGTTGCCGCCGTATCCGTAAATGAAGGAAATAGCGAAAATCTTTCCGGAATCAGTCAACAGACGCTGCATACCGTTACCCTTCAGGGCAACTACATCGTTATAGTAACAGGGTTTGTGCTGTTGTCAGTTATTGGCGCAATGGCGGGTTTTTATGTTCGCTCCCGTTCTGGAACAAACAGATAACCTTTGTAACGCTTGGTCTGGATGTAGTCGTGGTTCGGACAGATATCATAGAGCTTCTTACGGATGCGCCCCATAATAACCTGCAGGGATTTTTGCCCTTTGTTGATGGGAGCCTTCCATACCGAGTCATAGATCTGCTCTGGCGTAAATATTTCGTTGGGATGTCTTGCAAGAAAATACAACACATCAAATTCGTAGGAAGAAAAATCGGCGGAGCAGGTCTCATAGCTTACACTACAGGAGGAAGGGCATATGGAAAGCGAACCGTAAGTGAGAGTTTTCGGCGGTTCGGCAGCCCTGCCGGAACGGATGCGCGCCTGTACCCGAAGCTCCAGCTCCCGAAAACTGTAAGGTTTGCAGACATAGTCGTCTCCGCCGATAGATAACCCGCGGATACGATTTTCCTCTTCGGTATAGCCGGAAAGGAATACAATTGGCAGACCTGTTTTTGCCCGTATTTTTTCGCATAGCGCGAAGCCGTTCATATCGGGTAAATCAACGTCCAGAATGACACAGTCAAGGGCGTTTGATAAAATGATTTTTTCTGCTGCTTCCGCGGTATCCGCACAGATCACCTCGTATCCCATAGCACCAAAATACGTCTTATTATCTTCTAATATTCCTGGATCATCATCTACCATTAAAATCCTGTACATATTCATTTCCATTCTTACCCAATTTACAAACAGCTTGCGAGTTTGAACATAAGTATAAGCTGCCGCAGTTTTTCTATTTAGTATATCATAAAATGATCTTCCGGTGAGGGCTTTTCCTGTCGAAAATTAACGCGAAAATAAACGTCAGGTAACAATCTTAGTCAAATGCTTTTTAAAATGCAAAAATATTGTAGAATATTGCTATTAGTATTAAGAAATTGTGAAAGACAAGTAAGGCAGGAAGAGAGGCATAAAGCATGTTAGGAGGTTCCGTATACATAGCGTTTATTCGGTTTGGCATAAGTCTGGCAGGAGTAATTCTGCTGTTTTCTCTTTTAAGTGTATCGCGGTTTGGAAGGAAAAAGACAATCGTCTGTTATGGGACTTTTAGTGCGGTTCTGATCACAGCGGCGTGTGCCTGGTATGTGATGGATTGGGAAAGCTGTGTGCGGATGGTAGCGTTTACAATGTATATCTGTTTTGCTCTTTTCGCCATTTTTCTAAGCAGAGAATCTGTTTATCTGACAGTCTATAAGCTGGCGTTGGTTTTTTATCTGATGTCGGTATTTGTGATAGGAGGGCTGGAAGTTTCCGTGCTCTTTTTTGACAGTAACGTGTGGGCTGACATTATTTCACGTATTCTGCTTATTTTTTCTATTGCGTTTCTGCTCCATAAATATGTAAGGGAATCCATGAAAGGATTCGGCGATTATGTGGAGAAGGAGGCAGATCATTTTAGCGTTGTGGCAATGATCATCTGTATTCTTCTGGGAATCGGTTATATTTTAAATCCGGGTCTGAGTAAGGAGATAACGCTACACCGGATATACCAGATTCTGACAAATTTTTTCCTGACAGGAGTTTTGCAGCTTCTTGTCTTTCGCTTTTATCTGCATGTCGGTAAGGAGAAGGAATACGAGAGGGAGAACCAGTTGATACAGATGAACTACAGGCTTTTGGAACGGCAGTTGGAAATCCTACAGGAGTCCGTTGATTCGGGAAGGCGGCTTCGACATGATATCAGGCATCACAACGCGGTTATGGCGGAATATGTACGCAGGGGAGAGACAAAGGAGCTGTTACAGTATTTGCAGGAGTATGACAGGGAAGTTGATCAGGGGATTCCGGAAACGATATGCGGCAATTCCGCAGTTAATAATATTCTGTCAGCCTATACCAGAAAAGCACGGAAAGAGCAGATCAGAGTTACGCTGGATGTGGAGCTTGGAAAAGATTCGGGGATACCGAGCATCGATTTGGTGGCAATTCTTGCAAATGCTTATGAAAATGCGATTTATGCCTGTATGGAGGTAAAAAAACAATTAGGGGAACCGGAATGTTTTATTGAGTTGATACTTAAGAGAAGGAAGAATAAGCTGATTATTTCCTGCAGCAATACATGCAGAAAGGAAGCGACTCTGAAGGACGGAAAGCCTAAAAGCGAATTTACGGGCGGCGTCGGGGTTTCCAGTATTATAAGGACAGCGAAAAAGTATGACGGGGAGTATGACTTCAAAAATGACAACGGTGTGTTTATATTCAGACTGCTTATGAATGTAGGGTATGAAAAAGAAGGAAATACACAACTTAAGGCGGAGGGAAAATGATCTATCTTACGGCGCTCTGTGATGATGAGATAACGGAGCTTAATAAAACGGAAAAAATATTGAACGCTTATGTACAGCGACATCCGAAAGTGGATTTTATGATTGAGCACTTTGAGAATGCGGGCGAGCTGCTTTACAGGATCGAGGATAGCAATTATGCGCCAGATCTGATTTTTATGGATATTTTTATGCCGGGGCCCGGAGGCGTGTCGGATTCTCTGGGTATGGAGGCGGCGAAAAAACTGCGGGATATGGGAAACCGTTCCAAGCTGTTTTTTCTTACCACATCCAGAGAATATGCGCTGGAGGCCTTTGATGTGGACGCCGCGCAATATCTCATAAAGCCGCTTACGGAAGACCGGCTGTTTGGTGTGCTGGACAGATTTTTGGAGAAAGAGAGGGAGGAACAAAAGAGATATATTCTGCTTAAAGTGGAAGGAAGATTTAAGAGAGTGGCGGTAAACGATATCGTATACTGCGAAGCGCAGGGAAAGACACAGTGTCTGCACTTTGCAGACGGTGGGGAGTGCCGGCAGCGTATGACCATGACAGAGCTCTATGAACTGCTTTCATCCTATCGGGAGTTTGTGAAGATCGGGGCGGCCTTTATCGTCAATCTGGAATATATTGACAGCCTGAATGCGCAGGATATCTGCCTGACAGGCGACAGAAAGATTTATCTGCCGAGAGGAGCGTATAAGGGACTGCGGGAGCGGTATTTTGATTATTATTGTAGGAACTGTTGAGGTTATTACATCATCTGTTTTTTGCTGTCTTTTGCAATCCATACCCCCAAGACTGCAATCCATTCCATTTCCCTACAAATCTTATCTATGTCTGATATATTATTCTTGCTTAAATTCATTTTGAAAGATAAGCCAATCAATCATGATCCGTCGTGGCTTGAAACAGTAGGGAGGAATTTATCATGGATGAACAGCGAGCATGGTTAAAGAGAAGGAGGAGAAAACGGCTGCGTATTCTGGCGGTGGCGTTTGGCGTTTGTGTACTGATATCAACCTGTCCGAATATATTGGAAACACTGTCCGTTTATGCGGAAGGATATAGGCTGGATAAAACACCGCTGGTAATAGATCTTAGCAATATGTACGTAGAAAACGGTGCAAAAAATCTATGGAACTGGATCATCGGCAAAAAGAGTATGATCATCAAAATACCTGACGCAGATATTACGGATGTTCATTCTGGCATAGCAAAAGTGACCTATACTGCCATACCTGACAGCGGTGAAGCGCAGACGAAAACAATTCGTGCACAGGATAGTTACTATGAGATTGCCTTAAATGCGGAATTTAGCGGAACGATTAAATTAAAGGCAGAGGATAGGGCTGGAAATATTACACAGGTCAGTCTTGCAGCAGATGACGGCAAGGTTATTGCGCAAGACTATGCACCGGAGATCACCACAGATGCAGAAACCGGGTATTATGAAACTGCTCCGGCAATCAACGTAACAGTAACGGACGATAAAGACGATACCATTTCGGGCGGTATCGCATCGGTTTCCTATCGGGTAGACGATGAAGTGACAAGGCTTATGAACATCAATACTTTACATACAAGAGTTGTTTTTACCATTCTGCCTGAAGAACTGCCCAAGGGGAAGAACAAGATCAGGATTATCTTAAATGCGAAAGATAATATGGGAAATAGCGCTTCGAAAACGGTGGTTATTCATATTGTTGGAAAAGAGGACGGCAAAACGGCTTAAGATACTGAAAAGGCAGGCGGGGTAACCCGTCTGTCTTTGTGCGTGAATTGCCTGTTATATTATGGAGGAAACAAATTATACCCAAAAAAGTGCGAATCATGCCATTTGACAGCAAAAAAATATTTTTTCTGCTATGCTGAAACAGCGGTATATAACGACTGGATGAAATGAGGTGTGCGTAATGTTAAGGACAATCAAGGGAAAACTCACAATCAGTATGATCGGCATAGTTGTGTCGAGTATTCTTCTGACTACAGTGGGGATTATCACGGTGGCTGGAAGGCGGACGATTCATGATCAGACGCGGGCACTGCAATTGAATGCAGAAAAGTATGCGGAAGAAATCCATACATGGATCGAGAGCGAAAAGCTACTTGCAGAAGGAACGGTAAAAAGTATAGCGGCCGGAGGCACGACGGAGACAGAGTTTATTCAGACTGTTGTGGATGCTCACTCGAGTGGAAGAGAGGAGCTTTTAAATTTATATTGCGGAACAAGCGACAGCAGATTTATCTGGTCAAACAGAGAGATTGAAATGCCGGCGGATTATGATCCGGTGGAACGGGGATGGTATCAGCAGGCGGCAAAGACGGGTATGGTTATCGTGACGGATCCTTACTGTGACGCCCTGACAGGACAGATGTGTACGACAATTGCCGCGCCGGTATTAATAGAGGACGAACTGGCAGGGGTTATCGGCTTGGATGTAACCCTGGAAACGGTGACAGAGCTTACGGGAAGTATCAACTATGAAGAAGGCGTATACGGTTTTCTTCTGGACAGCATCGGGCAGTATGTAGCGCATGAGAACAAGCAGTACGAACCCACCGCGGAAACGACGGTTCTTGCAGAGGATATTCTTCCGGAGCTTAACGGTATGATAACGGATTCTGAGCAGGATGTAAGAAAGCTTAAAGATTATGACGGCAGTACATGCTACTTTGCACTGACAAGGATAGGGGGCTGTGGATGGAAGCTGGGAGTTGTGGTGCCTGCAGCCAATGTAACAGGTTCACTTTTGACAATGATAGTGATAGCGGTCGTGACCGCTCTGGTGATTATCGCCTTTGTGGCGGTGTTTATGACAGGATTAATCGGCAGGATGTTAGCGCCTGTGCAGATGCTGAAACAGTTTTCATCCGGTGATTTTTCCGAAAATGCTGTTGTGGAAACCGCAATTCCGAAGGAGTATAAAGATGAGACGGAGCAGATCAGCAAGGCTACCGTGGAAGTAAAACAGCAGATCAGGGAGATTATATTAAATACCAAGCAGGAAGCAAAAGACATCGGCGACATCGCAGAGGGAACGTCTTCTACAATGACGGTATTAAATCAGGACATTTCCGACATTACAGATTCCGCAGGTTTTGTGATGAAGCAGATTGTGACGACAAAAGAACTGGCGGGAAGCATAAAAAACAGTGGGCAGAAGCTGGGGAGCGCCATTGAAAGTGTAGCTGAGAAGGCCGGGGAAGCTGCGAGCCAGTCAGGCGATATTACGGAACGTGCGGGAAAACATTATAAAACGGCCAATCAGTCTGCGGAAGAAGCAATTCTGCTTTATCAGGAGACAAAAGCGGATCTGGAGCAGGCGATTGAAGACAGTCAGAGAGTGGGAGAGATTAACGCTTTGACAGAGGAGATACTGGCCATCAGCTCCCAGACAAACCTGTTGGCCCTGAATGCATCCATAGAGGCTACCAGAGCCGGTGAGGCGGGCCGGGGATTTGCCGTCGTGGCGGATGAAATCAGAGAGCTTGCGGATAATTCAAGGCGTGCTGTGGACAAAATCCGTCAGGTGACGGAGGGCGTGGTGAAAAACGTAGCCTTTCTGTCCGAGAGTTCCGAAAAACTGCTTGCATTTATGTCCGGCAAGGTGATGGAAGATTATCAGGGAATGACGGAACTTGCGCAGATGTATGAGAGAGACGCGGTGTTTTACAGTGGAATTTCCCTTGACCTGGGAGCTGCGTCCCGGGAGATGAACGCGGATATGACGGAAATCAACGCGTCGATTGTTTCGATTACGGAGCTTGTGGGAGAAATTGCGCAATTGATGCAGAAGATGAACAAATCTGCAAAAAATGCCAACGAAAACTCAGGGACGGTTGTCAGGCAGATGGAAGAACTGTTCCATTTAAGCGAGCTTTTAAATCAGACTGTGGATTCTTTCAGAGTTTAAAAGGCCCTCCCCGGGAACCTCAAAAGAGCCAATAACCGCATTCACACAATCTGCCGGTTATTGACTCTTTGATCAATGGATCTATTCATTGTTCTACGTTAATAAGGATTTCACGCTAGATGCCCCAATCCCTGCTAATCGTTTGCAGCTTTACCATATGCGGGTAAATCCTGCCTGTGTTCATCAGTTCTCCCGGCGTTCCCTGTTCGGCAACAGAACCGTCTGAAAGCACAACCACTTTGTCCGCGCCGCTTACAGTCCGCATACGGTGGGCGATAACAAGTACAGTCTTATCTTTTATCAATTTTGATAAAGCGGCCTGTATCAATGTTTCGTTTTCTACATCAAGGCTTGCCGTTGCTTCATCAAGTAAGATGATAGGGGAATTTTTGAGGAAAGCGCGGGCGATTGAAATTCTCTGCCTTTCCCCGCCGGACAGTTCGCAGCCATTTTCACCAATCATACTGTGATACCCGTCCGGGAGCTTTGCCGCAAATTCTTCACAATTTGCCAGTCTTGCCGCTGCAATCACTTCTTCGTCGGTCGCGTCCTTTCTGCCTATTCTGATATTCTCCATGATTGTGTTGTTAAACAGCGTCACATCTTGAAATACGATAGAGTACAGCGACAGCAAGGTTTCCGGCTCTATTTTCGATATATCCATACCGCCGACAGTGATTTTCCCCTTGCTTATATCCCAAAACCTCGCTGCAAGGCGTGACACCGTAGTTTTACCGCCGCCGGACGGTCCGACTAAGGCGGTAACTTCTCCCTGTTTTGCCGTAAAGGACACGTCTTTCAATACGGTTTCCCCACTATTATAAGCAAATCCCACATGGTCGAACACAATATCGTAACCTTTATTTGTTACTCTGTCTGTTCCTGTCTGAATAGGCTGGTCAAGAATTTCATTCATGCGGTTTATGTTCGTTTTGGTGGAGATTACCGCAGCAAGATTTTGCAATGCACCCTCAAGCGGGGCATACAGCCTTGAAGCCACAAGCAAAAACATAAAGAACAGCGGAATATCAATTTCCCCACGAATAAGCAGCGCAGAACCTACAAGCGCAACTGTAGCAATCCCAAACTTTAATATCAGTGTTGAGGAAACAACAAAAAGCGCCGTTCCAAGTTCTGTTATAATGTGCCTTTTTTCTACATAGTCAATTTTTTTATCAAGCCCTTTCAGATAACTTTCTTCCGCATTGTTTGATTTCAAGTCCTGTAAACTTTCGATACATTCCTGTACACCGCTTTCAAGCGCGACATTTGCCGCTACGGATTTACGGTTAAAGTATTCCTGTATGCGGGCTGAAAAGAATGTGATTGTAAATGCAATCGGTAAAACCCACACCGCCGCAAGAGCCATGCGAAAGTCTATAGCAAAAAGGCAGACTGCAATTAGCGTTGTTGAAATAAGGGAACCTGCCAAAGCGGGTACATAATGGGAAAATGCCTGTTCAAGAGTGGCACAATCGCCCATAATCGAATTTGTTAAATCGGCAAGGACTTTTTTACCGAAAAAAGACAACGGGATTTTGCGCAGCTGCTCGGCTAAGGAAATACGCCTTACTCCGCTTTCTACATAAGTCGCTAAATAAGTAGCGTTATACTGAAACCAGGTCACAATAAATATAAGGCATAAGCAAACCAAGGCACCAACTGCATAAAAGAGGGCGCGGCTTCCATTCACGCTCCCATTCATGGTATCAATGACAAAGTAATAGAGCAGCCCGACAGGGAGCATAAAGGATATATCCTGTGCGACACAAGCAATACAGCCCTTTATCAAATCGACAGCCCCCTGTCTTGATAATGCAAAACGTCTTTGCAATGTCTTAATCATGCGTTTACCTCCAATCCCTTACTTTCATTCAAAATCTTCCATTCTGCCGCTTCGGAATAATTCTTCCACATTTTTGTAAATATGCCGTTTCGCTCTATCAGTCCGCTATGTGTGCCGCTTTCGACAATTTCACCGTCTTGCAGTACATAAATGCAATCCGCGTCTGTGATTGACGACAGCCTGTGTGCAATCATAATGACGGTCTTTCTGGGAGAATCCGCTGATTCTCCTTTTGAAAGAGCAGATAAAGCCTGCTGTACGCGCACCTCATTGTCGGGGTCGGCAAACGCGGTCGCTTCATCAAGAATTAGAATAGGCGCATTTTTCAAAATTGCGCGGGCAATCGCTATTCTTTGCTGTTCACCGCCGGACAGGTACACGCCTTTTGTTCCGACAACCGTATCAATGCCATTCGGTAATTTTTCAATAATATCCAAGCACTGTGCAGCTTCCAGAGCATGGGCGATTTCTTCGCGTGTAGCGTTAGGTTTTGCCATACGCACATTTTCCAATATGGACGCTTTAATAAGACGGCTGTTCTGAAATACAAAAGATACCTTATTCATCAATGTTTCTTTCGGAATGTCGCGTATGTCGGTATTGCCTATCAGTACGCGCCCTTTTTGCGGGTCAAAAAACCTTGTGACGATATTTGCAAGCGTTGTCTTACCGCCACCGGACGCTCCTACCAATGCGACTGTCTGCCCCGGCTTTATGGAAAGAGATACATCATTGAGCGCGTTTTTCTCTCCGTCATAGCTGTAACTAACGTGTTCCAATGTAATTCCATTATTTTTAGGAATATTATTCACGCTGCTTTCAGATAATGGTTTTTCGTTCAGCACTTCATCAATCCTGTTGATTGCGTCGCCTACAATCATTGCGTCCTCGCTCATAAACATAATTTTTGTAAGCGTCGTACCGATAACAGGCGTAATCACAATATAGAAGATAAGGTTTAACAGAAGTTCATTTGTTACGCCGCCCCTTGTAAAGAGAATACCCCCGGCAATCAGAAACGCAAATACGCCGTTAATTGCCGTTGTATAGAACATCATAGGCAGACGCAGCCCCTTTGTATATGCAATTACCCATGTTTCGTAATTGTCTATCGCGTCTTTGAAGCGTTTGAAAGAAAAAATTGTCTGCCCGAAAGTCTTTACTACGGGTACGCCCCGCACATATTCAACAGCTTCATTTGACATATCAGCAAGTGCGTTTTGATATTGCTCCATTCGCTTCTCCATGTCTTTCCCTGTCATTTTCATCATAATCAGAAAACCAAGCACAACGGGAACAAGGCTTAAAAGCCCTAACCGCCAGTCAAAGGCAAGCAACAGGAAAAGCAGCCCTATGGGGGTGGCAACCGCCCCTGCTTTGTCGGGGAGCCTGTGTGCAAGATATGTTTCCGTAGCGGCACTGGAACTATTTACTATTCTCCGCAGCTTTCCGCTTCCATACTTTTCCGTTACCCCAAGCGGCAAGGCTGTAATATGGCGCATAAGCTCTTTTCGGATATTTGCGGCAACCCGGAACGCGCTCATGTGCGAACACATCAGGGCGGCTATATAGACAACAATAGAGATAACCGCAGACAATACGGCAGACCAGCCGTAGCTTGTGACATTCCCCGCTTCCACGAAGTCCGGGGAAAATTCCAGTATGTCGTGAATGATACGCCATATGTACCAAAAAGGCACCAGAGCTAACAGCGCACTCATTACGGACAGTACCCAGGATAGATAGGTTAAAATCTTATGCGCTCCAGCATAGCCCATCAATCTTGATAGATTTGACTGTTTTTTCATAAAAAAACCTCCTGAAAAATTTTTTATGATATGAGGACAGAATGTCCGCCCTCGAATATCCACATTATTGCTGGTAGTACCTTTATGGAGTTAGCATTAACTAACTATTGTGTAAAAATGATAGGGCAGATTGCCCTAACGAATTTTTTCGTTCTTATTGTCCCGTAAGATTGTTCGGTTGTTCCTCCGATGGTAATTCAGCAAATTCTTTCTTGACTATATTCCGCAAAGAAGCAGATTTGAAACCTTTTTCAAAAAATTCCTGCATAACGGCTGAAAGAATTGAGTGTATGCTGTCTGTTCTGCTTCACTCATCTATTCCTCCCTGCTTATAACAATGTTATATATCACTGTTATATGATATAGTAAATCGAAAGATTTGTCAATAGTTTCAAAAAAGGTTTTGTCTTTACTGATAAGTAACAACCACATCATTTTCATAAATTATGGTCTTTCCATCTGGAATCAAATGTTCTTCTCCTCGGATAATCAAAGCAATCAATTCATTTGCAGGAAGATTTAATTCTGCAATGGTTTTATTGCACCAGCTATGTGTTTTATCAATATAGATTTCTTCCAATTTTTCCCGATCAGATGGTTCATAACTTGGAACACTTAAAATCACATTATCACCGGGAAGAATAATTGTATCTCCTTTTGGGATAATCGTTCCCTTGTTTCGTTTTATCATAAGTGCTAAAGAACCAGTCGGCATACAGACATCTTTAATTGCTTTATTTTGCCAGTTATGTCCGGGTGGGATATACATCCGCATAAGCGTAATAGCAGACTCCTCTTGATAGTCGTTGAATGTTTTTCGAACATCAGCCTTTTCATCTACCATATCTAGTTTTGTTGCTGCCCATGGAAGCAAAGTTCCTTGTATCGCAACAGAGAAGAGAGAAACCGCAAATACAATATGAAATAAATCATAGGAAATACTGGCTTCACTTGCAATTACCATAATTGCGAATACAGAAGAAGCTGCACCACGAAGTCCTGCCCAAGAGATTAAAATACACTGTTTTGTTGTACAGTGAAATGGACGAAGCAGTAAAAAGACAGCGATTGGTCTTGCGGCAAGTGTTAAAAAGATAACAATAGCAATAGCCGGAAGAAGAATACTTGGCATTCGATGAGGCTGCGAAAGCAGACCTAATAAAAAGAAAATCAAAATCTGTGCCAAACTGGTAATGCCGTCAAAAAATGGAATTAGGACATTTTTATTTTGGATACGAATGTTTCCGATTAAAATACCCATAAAATATACACTTAGATATTGATTTCCTCCGATTAC
>CAMQTN010000068.1 GCA_947037115.1 uncultured Lachnospiraceae bacterium | reverse complement strand
ATAATAATAGTTTGAATAGTAATAAACAGAGAGGTGTTTGAAAATACACGGACATGGAGGATGATATGATTCAAATGACACAGGGTGGCGCCTACCTGCTGAATGGGACGGAGATTATTCCGGACGGTGCGGATGCGGCGGCGCAGATTAAAAATAAGGCCGGGCGGGAGATTTCCAAAGGCGAGGCGGCGAAAAGCACCATTGCCTACGGTATTTTGGAGACACACAATACCTCCGGCAATATGGACAAGTTAAAAATCAAATTCGATAAGCTGACCTCCCACGATATCACTTTTGTGGGAATCATTCAGACGGCGAGGGCTTCAGGGCTTACGAAATTCCCGATTCCCTATGTGCTCACAAACTGCCACAATTCCCTGTGCGCGGTGGGTGGCACGATCAATGAGGATGACCATATGTTTGGCCTTACCTGCGCGAAGCGTTACGGCGGTGTTTATGTGCCGCCCCATCAGGCGGTGATCCACCAGTATGCGCGAGAGATGCTTGCAGGCGGCGGCAGGATGATTCTGGGTTCTGACTCCCACACCAGATACGGCGCGCTCGGTACGATGGCAATGGGCGAGGGAGGCCCGGAGCTTGTGAAGCAGCTGCTGTCCCAGACTTACGACATCAATATGCCCGGCGTGGTGGGCGTATACCTGACAGGCGAGCCCGTAAAAGGCGTGGGGCCGCAGGATGTGGCGTTAGCCATTATCGGTGCGGTGTTTGACAACGGCTATGTGAAAAATAAAGTGATGGAGTTCGTGGGGCCGGGTGTGTCAGCCCTGAGCGCGGACTTCCGCATCGGTATCGACGTGATGACCACGGAAACCACCTGCCTGTCCTCGATCTGGCGGACAGATGAAAAGATCAAAGAGTTTTATGATATCCACGGCAGGACAGAGGAATATAAGGAGTTAAATCCGGGAGAGGCGGCTTATTACGATGGTATGATTACCGTGGATCTGTCGAAGATACGTCCCATGATCGCGATGCCTTTCCATCCCAGCAATACTTATACCATCGATGAGGTGAATGCAAACCTGAAGGATGTGCTTCACGATGTGGAGGAGCGGGCGAAAGTGAGCCTGGACGGAGCGGTGCCTTACTCTTTGCAGGATAAGGTAAGAGATGGTAAATTTATGGTGGACCAGGGTATCATCGCGGGCTGTGCTGGCGGCGGATTTGAAAATATCTGTGCGGCGGCGGATATTCTCAGAGGTTCCTACATCGGTTCGGACGGTTTTACCTTAAGCGTGTATCCGGCTTCCATGCCGGTCTATATGGAACTGATCAGAAACGGCTGTGCGGCGGCGATCCTGGAGACGGGAGCCGTGCTCAAAACTGCTTTTTGCGGGCCCTGCTTCGGTGCGGGTGATACGCCGGCAAACAACGCGTTCAGTATCAGGCACTCCACGAGAAACTTCCCCAACAGGGAGGGTTCCAAGCTGCAAAACGGCCAGATTTCTTCCGTTGCGCTTATGGATGCCAGATCCATTGCGGCGACGGCGGCTAATAAGGGTGTGCTGACGCCGGCTACCGAGTTTGACGGAGAGATCGGAATCTTTAAATATCATTTTGACGCTAATATTTATAAGAACCGCGTCTTTGACTCCAAAGGTGTGGCGGATGAGAGTGTGGAGATTCAGTTTGGGCCGAACATCAAGGACTGGCCGGCTATGGGCGCATTGCCGGAGAATCTGGTGCTTCGGGTAGTGTCTGAGATTCACGATCCTGTCACCACGACGGACGAGCTGATACCCTCCGGGGAAACATCTTCCTACCGCTCTAATCCGCTTGGACTTGCTGAATTTACATTGTCCAGAAAAGATCCCGAGTATGTGGGCAGGGCAAAGGATATCCAGAGAGCGGAGAAGGCGAGAATGCAGGGGGAACATCCCTGCCAGGCGCACCCGGATGTGAAACCGGTGATGGGAGTGATTAAGGAAACATTTGCGCAGGCTTCCCACGAGAATACGGGATTTGGTTCTACGATCTTTGCGGTGAAGCCGGGCGACGGTTCTGCCAGAGAACAGGCTGCCAGCTGTCAGAAGGTGCTGGGCGGCTGGGCGAATATTGCCAACGAGTACGCCACAAAGAGATACCGGTCTAACCTGATCAACTGGGGTATGCTGCCGCTTTTAATTGAGGCAGGGGAGCTGCCCTTCCACAATCTGGATTACCTGTTTTTCCCGGGTATCCGGAAGGCAGTGGAAGAGAAATCGGAGACGGTTGAGGCTTACAAAGTGTCTGTGGAGGATGGGAAGTTAGAGCCTTTCACGTTGACACTGGGCGAGTTGACGGACGAGGAGAGACAGATCATTCTGAAAGGATGCCTGATCAATTATAACAGAGTAGACTGATACATTGACCGCGTGAGTTAAATGGGTATTGGGGGATTATGCAAAATGAAATGAAAAATGAGACAGGGGGCATTTCACGCCCTCTCGTCTTAACGATCATTGTTCTTCTGGTGGCGGCAGCAGCGATCTATGCCGCCGTTCAGGAGAGGTCACAAAAAAATAAGAGGGCGCAGGAGAGTGTGCCTGTGAGCACGGATACAGGAAACGCTCAGGTGACGGTCGCACTGCCGGGATTGGAGCCGGAAAAGCCGGAGGTGGATTCCTCCTCGAAAGAAATCGTGGGGGATGTGCTTTTGAGCAATGTGCCGAAGGCGGACTTTAGCTATTCGTTCAACGGCAGGCTGAATGATGCAGTGGTGGTGACGAGACCGGACGATGAGCCCGGCATTTATCCGGAGATGACGGAGGATGTGTATCCCCTGTTTACGGAGGGCGTTGAGGGAGAGGGCCTCTATCTTGACGGCAGCTATGGCGTGGAGCTTTTAGGTGTGGAAGCGCTGAATGAATCCTATACGATTTCCTTCTGGTTTCGTGCGGACGAGATGTTTGACTGGTCGCCTTTTTTGATGATTGGCTCTCATCTGATGGATGTGGGAGGCAGCCAGAGCTATCTGTCCCTCAACAAAAAGACCACGGAGGAGGGAGAGGAAGTCGTCCCTATTTTCAATACCATTGACGCGCAGCTGGATAATTCCTGTGAGGTTCGTCCTTCTATGGATCATAAAAAGTGTATTGAGCTGAACGAGTGGTACTACATAACGGTCTGTGTGGATGCCTCGGCTTCTTCCGGGGCGGGGGAAGGAAGGGCCATGGGGTATCTTTATTTAAACAGTGAGCTGATCGGCTCGGACGAGGTCTCCAGGCTCAATATGAACCCGGAGAGCGTGAAGGCCTATCTGGGCATCAGCTGTCATGACGAACTGTTCCGGGCTACCTACGACGAGGTGCATATCTGGAAGCAGATGCTGAGCGAGAGCCAGATCAGCAGTATGTACACGGCTTATATCGGATCTTCCGGGGCGGAGTAGAATAAAGGTATTAAGGAATTAAAAAATGTTCCGATATATAAAATACAGGGAGAAAACCCATGGCCAGGGTTTGCCTTCACTGTAATCTGAATGATGTTGAGACCAGGGACGGTATTTTTCAGGGAAAAGGAATTTCCGTAAAAGTGCCGTCTTTTTTATGCGCATACCTGCACAGGGAATGTCGTTTTTGACACAGCCTGCAGGTGGCGCGGCGGGCAGGGAAAACTCCCCTGTTCGCTGCCAGGCGTCAGGGAAGGCGCTGTCTGGTGCACAGGCGGGCGTAGAAAACGGTCTTATACAAAAAGGAGGGAACATTGGTTATTGATTCCAGTAACGTAGGAATGCAGTCCTCCAGAGCCTACCGTTCGGTCAAAAAAGTAAGCACAAAGGCAGTGGGCGGGACATTTACGAACGGGAAGGACGGATTGAACTCTCTCTTTGAGAACCAGCTGGATAACGGGGAAAAGACAGGGGGAGGGGAGAAGAATCAGGAGGAGGCGAAGCTTGAGGATGTCGCTGCACACTGGCGGAATATGTCCGGCGGCTGGCAGCTTTCTTCCACAAGAAACGATCCTCAGGAAGCTGTGCGCAGTATTAAGCAGCAGTGCGTGGAGTTTCTTTTGGAACTTCTGTTCCGCTTTCGCGGGCAGAGAAACGGGGGTAACAGTCCGATCTCTTCTCTGGCGGGAAACAGCACAGTCTTTGTGGCGCAGGGGTATCAGAAGCAGTATTATCATATGGAGGAGGAGAGCACTACTTTTTCCACACAGGGTACGGTAAAAACCGCGGACGGAAGGGAGTTGTCCTTTAATCTTGAGTTTGGAATGAGCCGCAGGTTTGAAGAGTATTATGAGGAAAATTATGTGACATCCATATCCACTTTTAAGGATCCGCTGGTGATCAATCTGGATACCAACATCGCGCAGGTTTCCGACCAGAAGTTTTTCTTCGATTTGGACTGTGACGGCAAAGAGGAGGAGATCTCAAGCCTGCAGGCGGGCAGCGGCTTTTTGGCCCTTGATCTGAATGGAGACGGGAAGATCAATGACGGCAGTGAGCTTTTCGGCACAAAGAGCGGCGATGGCTTTAAAGATCTCTCCCGCTATGATTCGGACGGAAACGGCTGGATTGACGAGGCAGATCCCATTTGGGAGAAGCTCCTGATCTGGACAAAGGACGAGGATGGGAAGGATAAGCTGTATCATCTTTCTGATCTGGGCGTGGGCGCCATCGGCCTGTCCCAGGTGGGAACACAGTTTTCCGTAAATTCCGAAAAGACAAATGAAACAAATGCCATGATCCGAAAAACAGGTATCTTCCTGTATGAAAACGGGGCAGTGTCCACGATTCAGCATTTGGACATGGCGGTATTTGACGGGAAGAGTTAAACCACGTCATAAAAATACAGACATCCACATAGGAATAGGATATGTGAGGTGTCGCATGAACAAAAATGGAATCGACTCAAAAAAAACAAACAAGAGGGATGCAGGAAGCTTCCTTTTGTTTGTTTTTTTATTGCCCTACGTCTGTGCCTGCCTCTGGGGTCATGTGGGGGAGGAGACGGCAAAACTGAAAAAGGATGTTTTAGCAGGACAGGATGACTATATGGTGGAAGTTGCCGTGGAATGGGGCGTCTGGGAACTCCCGATGGAAGAGTATCTGGCATACAGGCTTTCCCTGACCATGCCGGAGGAGTATCACCTGGAGGCGAAAAAAGCGCAGGCGGTGCTTCTTCGGACCGAATTGGCGGCGCTGTATCAGGAACAGGATGAAAAGAAAATCGTGGTGGACGGCGAGGGGCTTGCAAAATTTTACGGGAATGCGGGAGGAGAGACGCAGGAGGCGCTGCGGGAGAACCGGCGGGCCGTGAAGGAGACGGAAGGGATGATTCTGACTTATCAGGGCGATCCCATCCGGGCTTCGTATTTTAAACTGAGCAATGGCTTTACGAGAACGGCACAGGAGTCAGGAGAGGAGGACTGTCCCTATTTATCAAAAGTTGCCTGTGAACAGGATCAGACGTCGACTGATTATCACAGCGCGGTGCGGGTGGATAAGGAAACCTACATCAGCGCGGTGCAGGGAGCTCTCAAGGAGAGTGTCGAGGAGGAGAAAATTTGGGAAGGGGGAGAATTTTTCTTCGATGAATCAGGATATATGATAAAGGTGTCGTATCGTGGGGAAAACGGAGCGGGAGGAGAGGTAGACGGAGAGACTTTTCGCCATCTGTTCGGACTAAATTCCGCCTCCTTTGAGATGAGCAGGGAGAAGGAGAGCGTGATCTTCCTTGTGACAGGGGTCGGACACGGCTTTGGCATGAGTCAGTTTGAGGCGAATGGCAGAGCTGAAAGCGGGGAAACTTATAAAGAAATCCTGGCGGACTTTTTTTTATGGACAGAATTAGCAAATTTTGAATAAGCCGGAAAAAATGGGTAAAACTATCAGAGAAACCCGGTACAAAGGCAGTTCCCGTTTTAGCAGGCGGCCTGCCGGAGCATCGGAAGAAAACAGGAGGCGAGTTTCATGGCGAGAAGAAACAGAAGCAGTATCAGAAAAGAGAGAATCATCATGCTGGCGTCCTCAGTGTTCGTTCTGGCGGCGCTGACAGTGACCGGCGTTTATGTAAGAAACAATAACCGTGCCGAGAAGGAAGACTATATGGTAGATTTTGAGGCATTGGAGCAGGGAAGCGAAGAGCTGGCGGAAAACATGGTAGACGGCGAGGAGCTTGACACCCTCTTTGCAGGTGTGGGAACGGACGATCTGGATTATGATCCGAACTTTCAGGAGGCCAATTCCCTGCATGTGGAAAACACTGGGAATGCAGACGGTAACAGCGGGATAAAGAAAACGGAAACGCAGGAGGACGGAACGTCCGAGCAGTCGAAGAGCGGTGAGAAGGACGGACAACAGGAAGATGAGAAACAGACTGCGGATAAAAAGGATGATCCGGTAAAGAAATCTGCGGAGAATAAGAAGGAACCGGCGGCGGACAAAGCCGGGGAGGAAGAAGAGGCAGGCATGTTTGACGAGACGGTTGACACCGTCATGAGCGGAGAAGTGCAGGCGGAAGGCGTTGCCACCACGGTACAGCCGGAGCTTGATTTCAATGAAGAGGACGGGCTGGTATGGCCTATCGTGGGGGATGTGCTGATCAATTACAGTATGGATCAGACCATCTATTTCCCGACGCTGGACCAGTATAAGTACAACCCGGCCATTGTGATTTCTGCCACACAGGGAGAGGCGATTTCGGCTGCGGCGGACGGCCGTGTGACTTCTGTCGGCTACGACCCCGGCACCGGAAATACGGTGGTAATGGAGCTTGGGAACGGCTATGAACTGACCTACGGCCAGCTTGAAAATATTACCGTATCTGAGGGCAGTTATGTGCATGTTGGAGACGGGATCGGAACGGTGGCGGCCCCCACGAAGTATTACAGTCTGGAGGGTACGAATGTGTACTTCAAACTGACGAAGGATGGGGAACCGATAAATCCCATGAGCAGATTAAACTAGAGGAAAATATATGTTCATCATACACGGAAATATCAGGACAATGGAAGAACGCGATTTTGAGGATGGTTATCTTGAGATTGCAGACGGAAAAATTGTGGCGGTCGGAGATATGAAGGACTGCCCGAAGACAGAGGGAGAAGTCCTTGATGTACAGGGCAGTCTGGTAATGCCGGGCATTATCGAGGCGCACTGTCATATGGGAATCACGGAGGAGAAGAAGGGGACGGAGGGGGACGACTGTAATGAGAATGTGAACCCCCTCACTCCCTGGCTTCGCTCCATAGATGCCATCAATCCCATGGATGCGGCCTTCAAAGACGCATTGCAGGCGGGCATTACCTCTGCAATGATCGGGCCCGGAAGCGCCAACGTGGTGGGCGGACAGTTTGCATTTGTGAAGACCCATGGCAGATGCATTGACAATATGATTGTGAAAGCGCCAGCGGCCATGAAGGTGGCTTTCGGGGAAAATCCGAAGGTGAATTATTCCGGTCAGGGCACATCACCCTCCACCCGTATGGCGATTGCCGCCATGCTCAGAGAGGAGCTTACGAAAGCCGTATCCTACAGGAAGAAGCGGGAAGAGAACAGGGACGTAGAGATCGATTTCCGATATGAGTGCTGGCTTCCTGTCCTGCGCAGGGAAATTCCTTTAAAGGCCCATGCACATCGGGCTGATGATATTCTGACGGCTGTGCGGATTGCAAAAGAGTTTGGTCTGCGGATGACTTTGGATCATTGCAGTGAGGGGCATCTGGTCATGGAGGAGTTAAAGGAAGCGGGATTTCCCGCTATTGTGGGGCCGGATATGGCAAGCCGCAATAAGATAGAAGTGCAGAATATGGCATTTAAGACAGCGGGGATTCTGTCCGGGTACGGTATCCTAACTGCGATTACCACCGATCATCCGGTTTCCAGGATACAGTTTCTGCCGATTTGCGCAGGACTTGCGGTAAAGGCAGGCATGACGCCGGAGGAGGGACTTCGCTCCATCACCATCAACGCGGCGAAAATCTGCGGCGTGGCGGACCGGGTGGGGAGCCTCCTGCCTGGAAAGGATGCGGATATCGCAGTGTTTACAGGAAGTCCCATGGAAATCTTCACAGAAACCCTGTATACTTTGATTGACGGGGAAATCGTATATGCGTCGCAGAAACAGAAATGATGTCTGTTACGGCGGCGGAGAATGTGTTAGAATAGACACGAAAGCAATGAGCAGTGCGGAAACGGGCCGACACTGCGAAAGCGTACTATAAATAATCAGGACAATCAATTATGCGAAAGAGTATCATTTTTCAAAAAACAATCTGCGTGGTTCTTATTTTTGCCCTCTTTGCGGCGGCAGCCACCGGCTGCGGCGATTTTCAGGGATTTCAGTTAAATACGCCGGCCGGCAAAGGAGAGAATGACGAGTTTACCAGTTTAGGACTCTCGCCGGAATTTGATTACGAGGTGCCAGAGAGCCTGCCAGGCATTCTGGTGGATCAGGTGGGATATCCGGTTGGCAGTGATAAGATCGCCGTGATAAACGCCGAGACACCGCCCGAAACATTCTCGATTCTGGAGGAGCAGACCGGGCGGGAAGTTTACACGGGGAAGGTGGAAAATAAAGGATATGATGCCACCGTGAACGCCTATATCAGCTATGCAGATTTCACAGATTTTAATACGGAAGGGACTTACTACATACAGGCGCCGTCGATCGGCCGTTCCTATGCGTTTCAGATTGCAGATGAACCCTTCAGGGATCTGTTTACAAGGGTGTTTCAACAATACTATTTTAACAGATGCGGACTGACCCTCTCTTCAGAGCTTGCGGGAGAGGCGGCGCACAATGCCTGTCATTCCAGAGAGGCACAGATGAAGGACGAGGCGACGGTCAAGCTCGACGTGTCCGGAGGGTGGCATGTGGATGAGATCGGAAGCCGCGATGTAGCCAAAGGATGCCAGGCGATCAATACCCTTCTCCTTACCTACGAGCTTTATCCGGATGATATGGGAGACGATATGGGTATACCGGAGAGCGGCAATGGGATTCCGGACGTGCTTGACGAGGTGAAGTATGAAATTGACTGGCTGTTGAAAATGCAGGATACCAAGAGCGGGGCCGTTTATGCATCAGTCAGTTCTGTGGACAATAAGACGACAGACTACATTCTCTATATTGACGAAATTACCATGGACGCGACGATTCATTTTGCCGCTGCCATGGCGAAGTTCAGTTATCTTTATCAGAGTTATGACAGAGAATTTGCGACACGGTGCCTTCAGGCTTCGGACAGAGCGTACCGGTATGCCGGAAATTATCTGGCGGATATATCGCAGGAGCAGTATTTCTATGCGGCAGCAGAACTTTACCGTGCTACGGGCGGGTATCAGTATCACAGTGTGATCAAGTCTTACCTGACGCAGAACCCGGAGCAGGATTTGGAAAATGATTTCGTTTTCTGGGGATGTGTGGCTTATCTATCCACAAAGCAGAAGGTAGATGTGTCGCTGTGCGGAGCGGTGACACAGAATCTGATGCGGCAGGGAGAGTCGATTTCTTTCGCGTCAAAGGAGTCCAAACTTCTGGTGGCGACGGGTGAAAAGCAGGGCAGTAATGCCGGACTTCTGAGAAGCATGACAAGACTGGCAGTGGTGGATCACATCATCACAAACCATGAGTATGCAACCGTGTTGGAGAATCACATTCACTATATGCTGGGACGCAATCTCCTGTCCATATCCTATCTGGATGGGGAGGGTGAGCGCAATTACCGCGATATAGACATGAATCTGGGAGTTATGAATCAGATGGATCTGAATGCAGAGCTATTGTTACTGCTTGCCGCTATTATGGATGATGAGCTGGTGGTGGGAGAAGAATAGCCGTGTGGGAAGTACCTTTCACACACGAAAAGAGCTTCTAATGCCCGCAGCAGAGGCTGTTTCGCAAAGAAGCTCTGAGTTTCGCGTGGGAGAATGCCAAAAAAGCGGCATTCTTTGTACATATGTAAGTTAGACAAGGTCTTTATTTTTGAAATAGGTTTCTTTTATGATCTCCTTCACAGTTTCGTCAATGTGGCGTTTTTCTTCGCGGCTAAGATCCTTCAAATAAATGGGTTTGCCGTATTCGAGAACCACGTGTGTCTTTTTAATCCGGGGAAGGTGATCTTCCCAGACGTGACCGGTGTTGTTGATTGTCATGGGAATGATGGGGCATCCCGATTTCTCTGCGATCTTAAAACTGCCGCCGTGGAAGGGGAGAAATTCATCCGGGCTGGTACTGCGGCTCCCTTCGGGGAAAATGCAGATGGAGATGCCGGATTTTACTTTTTCTACTGCCTCAAGGATGGTTTTCATGCCCTGCTTGATGTCCTTTCTGTCAAGGAAAAGGCAGTGCAGATTTTTCATCCAGTTAGACAGAAGAGGGACTTTCAGCATGCCGATCTTTGCGATATATCCTGTGGGTCTGGGAACGCGCACATAGGTTATGATAATATCGAAATAACTTCTGTGGTTGCCGATGTAAAGGACGGGGGTGTCTTTCGGGACATTCTCTTCACCGATCACCGTGACGGATACGCCGGACAGGAAGAGGACGCACCGGAAGGCCCAGTTGACAATGGCAAGAGAGCTCGTGTCTTTGGCGGGCCGATTGTACTTTCCGAGGAAATATTCTACGATTAAAAGAGGGATACTGAAAATCAGGAACAGTACAACAAACGTGGCAACTAATATCAGACGTATCATGGGAAATTCCTTTCCATATATTATTTTCAGACTTGCAAACATGTGCTGCGCATTTTATATACGTCAGCGTCGCTTGCTTACCTATGCGACGATTATATTATATATGCTTAGGAAACAATAATCAACAGGAATAGCCGGTGTCCACTCATAATAAATTAGATAATAAGAGGAACAGATGGAGGAATCCATGAACGGATTATGTGAGTGGCAGAGAAGATTTTTAAGCGTATGCCTGATTTGCCTGCTGTGTTTTGCAGTGTATGCCTGCGGGCAGAAGCAGGACCCAATGGAAAAAATCAAGGATTTGGAATACACGGTGATAGCGGAGGACAATATACCGGAGGAACTGCTTGTCAAGATTGAAGAGCGGAAAGAAAACACTTTTAAGCTGACCTTTGAGGACCAGGGCTTTCTCTATATTTGTGTGGGATATGGGACACAACAGACAGGCGGCTACAGTATTGCGGTCAACGATTTGTATGAGACGGCCAACGCCGTCTATATTGACACAAACCTGATCGGCCCGTCCCCTGAAGAAAAGAGCAAGCCGGTGGCAAGCTATCCTTATGTGGTGGTGAAAACAGAATTTTCGCAGAAACCGGTGGTGTTTGAGTAGCCCTTTTTGAAAAAGGCACGGAACGGAGGAAAAATGTTACTTTTAAAAAACGGATACATATTGGATCCTGCGTCAGGAATAGAAGGATATCGGGATATTCTGATTGACAGCAGGAGCGGGAAGATTGTAAGGATTGCACCGCAGGGCACGTCAGCGGGTGAGATACTGCAGGCGTTTCGAAGTGCCGGATACGGCGAAGCGCGTTGGGAAGACGGGAGTGACGGGCCTGTGGAAGAAATTGACTTAAATGGTCAATTTGTGGTTCCCGGATTAGTTGATGTGCATGTCCATTTCAGAGATCCCGGTTTTACTTACAAGGAAGATATCCATACAGGGGCGCACAGTGCGGCGCGGGGCGGCTTTACGTCGGTTGTCCTGATGGCGAACACTAAACCGGCTGTGGATCATCCCGAAACCCTTGCCTATGTGCTGGAAAAGGGCAGGGAGACGGGCATTCATGTTTATACCTGTGCCAATGTGACCATGGGACTGCAAGGTAAAGAGCTGACGGATATGGAAGGCTTAAGCAGTCTGGGAGCGGCAGGGTTTACGGACGATGGGATTCCACTGATGGATGAGACGCTTCTCCGGGAAGCGCTGCGGCGGGCGGCGAAGTGCGGGAAACCGATAAGTCTTCACGAGGAAAATCCGGCCCTCATTACAAACAACGGCGTCAATGCGGGCAAAGCAGCAGCGCATTACCATTTGGGCGGTTCCCCCAGAGAGGCGGAAATCTCCATGGTGGAGAGGGATCTGCGGATTGCGCTGGAAGAGGAGGCGGATTTGTCCATCCAGCATATCAGCACGAAAGAGGCTGTGGAGCTGGTGCGGCAGGCTAAGAAAAAGAGCGGCCATATTTATGCGGAAGCCACGCCCCATCATTTTACCCTGACGGAGGAAGCTGTGATCAGCCATGGAGCGCTTGCGAAGATGAACCCGCCGCTCAGGGAAGAGGCAGACCGGCTTGCAATTATAGAGGGCCTGCAGGATGGTACGATTGATATGATTGCCACGGATCATGCGCCTCACAGCACGGAGGAGAAAGAAAGGCCGATTACCGAAGCGCCAAGCGGCATCATCGGGCTGGAAACCGCTCTTTCTCTGGGGATACGTGAGCTTGTGAACAAGGGGTATCTTTCCATGATGGAACTGATTGGGAAGATGAGTCTTGCGCCTGCGAAACTGTATCATCTCGACGCAGGATATCTGAAAGAGGGAGGCCCGGCTGACTTGACGGTGTTTGATCCGAGAAAAGAGTGGACAGTGGAAAATTTTGTCTCCAAGGCAGCAAACTCCCCGTTTATCGGGGAGAGACTGCCGGGTGTGGTCAGTTATACGATCTGCGGCGGGAAAATGATCGATTCCTAAATATATAACTCGTTTTCCTTTCTTGTCGAACAGGCTTTTTTGATTGCCAGTGCCGCTACGGAAACCATGGCGCCATTTACTTTGCGGGCTGATTGTGGACATTCTGTAACACAGCGCATACATGAAATACACTTTTTGCTGTCTGTGGCTTTTAGATTTTCCATGCTGATTGCTTTCGCGGGACAGCGTTTGGCACAAAGACCGCAGCCCGTACAGCTGTCATTCGCTTTTGGCACTAAACCGGCTGAGCCCGCCTTTTTATAAGGGCGGTTTCCGGGAATCTGCGGTGTGCAGGATTCAGTCAGGCCACCGTTTATCTTATCCAAAATTTTTCCGGCAATACAGCTCAATTGGCTTTCATCGTTCCCGTCGGGTCTGCCTGCTGCGTACTGGTGCATGATAGAATGTTCTGCAATGGCAGCAATGGCGGCAATGACTTTAAAACCGCTTTTTCCGGCGGTATCATTTAATTCGGTCAGAGTATCTTCATAGGCCCTGTTGCCATATACGCAGACGATGACACACGGAGTCTGGTCAGCGTGAATGTTGGAAATTCTTTGAGTGGCAAGAGCGGGCACACGTCCTCCGTAAGAGGGAACGGCGATGATTGAAATATCTTCTTTTCCCAGGCAGAGTGAGCTATAATCCGTTTCCGGATTGGATAAATCAATTTTATTGACAGGCATTCCCCATGCTCTGGTTATGATTTCTGCAACTTTCTCAGTTCCTCCGGTCGGGCTGAAAATGATTTGTGAAACGTTCATATCTGTTCTCCTGTAATTTTTAAATTTACATCATTATAGCAAGTGCAGGGTGTAGTGTCAAGATTTACAGCAACAGGTAAATCTGTTACACTCTATTTGTATAGAAGGAGAAACCATATGCACATCAGCACAAAATGTTCAGTCGCCATCCATTGCCTTATTTTCATTTATGAATATGGAGAGAAACAGAAAGTAACCAGTGAGCTGTTGTCATTGTCTACCGGGACCAATTCTGTTACAATCCGGAATATGATCAGTGCATTGAAAAAGGACGGCATAGTAGCGGTTAAGGCCGGAACGGGGGGCGCAACGCTGAATTGTCCGTTAAGTGAAATCACCTTATACCGCGTATGCAGGGCAATAGAGCCAAATTTTAGTTCCAAACTGATTGGGGTCCACGCATTGCCTTCGCCATTGTGTCCTGTAGGAAAAAATATCCATAACGTACTGGACTGCTCCTATCAGAAAATAAGAAATGACTTATGTGAAAGCCTGAAAAAGATTACGTTAGAGGATATGGTTTCTGATTACCGCCGCATGCAATATAAGCCGGACTGAAGTGTTCAACGTTCTAAAGTTTATCTTGTAATGAAAAAAAGATTGTGCTACAATCAACTCAAGCAAAGAACAAGTCTAAGATTCTTATGATATCTTAACGGATTTCGTCCGAAATCCGTATTCATGCAGAGTATTCTCTGCACATACTCCTTGCTTACAACTTAATAATTGCAGGGAGGAAGATATCACGGCATCCTCCTCTCTGCCTTGCGAAGAAAGAGAGGAACACGATGGGACAAAAGACGAAGAAAAAATCAGAAATTAAGTGGAAATGGGATGCACAGGCGCAGGGATCCGGAGCGATGGGTGACCCAAGAGAGATACAGCCCCAAAACTGCCAGATCAATCTGAGTGACTTTGCATTGTTTTTGTCAGTCATGAAGGTGAGAGAAGCCTATGAAGATGTGTTGAGCATCATACTGAATGAGCCGGATTTAAAGCTGAAGGAAGTTAAGGTTGAGCAGATAATCCTGAATAAATCGGGGAAACGGGCAATTCGCCTGGATGCGTGGGCAATGGATGTGCGTGACAGGCAGTTTGATATGGAAATGCAGAATGACACGGGCGGAGATGATATACGCAAGCGATCCAGATTCTATCAGAGTTTGATTGATACACCGATTTTGAAATCAGGAAAGCAAACCCGGTATAAAAATCTTCCATCGACGGCAATCATTTTTATTACGCAGGAGGATATTTTTGGCAGAGATTTGGCAATGTATACTTTCAGCGAGCGGTGTGAGGAAGTTTCTGACCTGATATTAGAGGATGGGACATGTAAGATTTTTCTGAATATGACGAGTAAAAATGGGCGCCCTGAACTGGTCAGCCTGTTGCAGTATATGAAATATACGACATTGGATAATGAGAATGTCACAGAGAAGGATGAGCGGATTCTGGATTTGGATAGGATCGTTACGGAAGTAAAGCAATCGGAAGAATGGGAGGTTTTGGAAATGAATATTTTTGAAACGGGTATAGAGTTGGGAATAGAACAGGGTAACCTCAAAACTTTGGTCAGGAGTGTGGAGCTGAGTATGAAAAATTTCCAGGTGAATTTACAGGAGGCCTGTCAGGGACTTGAAATTTCCGTAGAAGAGTATGAAAACGCGAAACGGCAGGTTACCCAATGGGAAGAGGGGCTGTAAACTGATCGGCGAGAAGCTGGCAATTGTGTTTTGTAGATGGTATAATAAGCGCAATATAGATGGATACGAAAGGAAAGGTGGCTTGTATGGCAGAGGCGGTTATGTGTTTCTTGATTTACCTGATCGTGGCGCTTGTGATGATCGGGATCGGTGTGTCGCAGCTCAGAAGCAGGACGCCGGTAGGGTTTTATTCCGGGGAGAAGGTTTTTGAGGCGAAGGAGCTGTCGGATGTGTCCATGTGGAATAAGAAGCATGGGGAAATGTGGATTATTTATGGAATTATCATCGTTCTTTCCGGGTTCACGGGTACTTTTCTGATCGGCCGGGAGACTGTTTGGCAGCTGATTTTGATTCCCATGGCCGGAGGCGTGATTGCGCCCCTTGTGTGGATGATCTGGTATCATGAAAGGCTGATCCGTAAATATAAGCTTAGCGAATGAAGGGCTTTACACGCTGCATGCAGATTGCTATAATTTATGTAGACACAGGCTGATTTTTTTATGGGAAAGCAGGTGATTATATGCCAGATGGTGCAGAAATTATTGAAAGGGCTCTCAACGATTTTCAAAGAGTGCAGACTCATATGATGAACGCAAAGAAAGAGAATGCAACAGAAACATATGCAGGGTTGAAAGATGATTATATATCATTGAAAGTTCTTCTCACAAGTTTGGGAGTAAATCTTACAGAAATTGATAAAATGAAGGAATAGATACTTTTGCGGCAGATGGTGATCAGAATGGGGTGTAAGGTCTTGTGGTGGATGTTAGGGCTTTGCACCTTTTTCCACAGTTAACTGTCTGTGCAGGCACAACATGCAGTTCCCTGATTAGGAAAATCAGGGGAGAAAAACGAAAGGAAACTTACATGGCGCAGAAGAAAAAAGTAACTGCGAAGATCGTATCGCAAAAACAGATAGCGGAGCAGATTTTTGACCTCTGGCTGGAGACGAAGCTTGCAAAGGAAGCTTATCCGGGTCAATTCGTAGCGGTGTATCCTCACGGTGAGAGCATGCTCCTGCCCCGTCCGATCAGTATCTGTGAGGCGGATAAGAGGGAAAACAGACTGCGGCTGGTGTACCGCGTAGCAGGAAAAGGAACGGCGGAGTTCTCAACCTGTAAGGCGGGTGATCAGCTGGATATTCTCGGTGTGCTGGGAAATGGATTTCCTGTCGAAAAGGCGAAAGGGAAACGGGTCTTTCTGATGGGTGGTGGGATTGGTATTCCGCCTATGCTGGAGTTAGCCAAGGACATGGATGACAAAAAGCAGGTTTTGCTTGGATATCGAAATAAAGATCTGTTTCTGGAAGAAGATCTGGCAAAATATGGCGACGTCTATGTGGCTACGGAGGATGGTAGCGTGGGAACCAGAGGGAATGTGATGGATATCATCAAAGCATACTCTCTCCATGCAGATATGATTATGGCCTGCGGGCCCATGCCCATGCTTCGGGCCATCAAAAAATATGCGGCGGAGAATGGGATAGAGGCTTATATTTCGTTGGAGGAGCGGATGGCCTGTGGCGTGGGGGCCTGTCTTGGCTGCGTGTGTAAGACGACGGAGGAGGACGCCCATTCCCATGTGCATAATGCGCGTATCTGTACGGAAGGTCCGGTTTTTGAGGCAGGGGAGGTGGACATATGAATACAGAAGTAAAAATTGCGGGAGTGACTTTTAAAAACCCTGTCATGACGGCTTCCGGCACCTTCGGTTCCGGCATGGAGTACAGCGATTTTGTGGATCTGAACAAATTGGGGGCTGTGGTGACGAAGGGTGTGGCCAATGTACCCTGGGAAGGGAATCCTACGCCCCGCGTGGCGGAGGTATACGGCGGCATGTTAAACGCCATCGGCCTGCAAAATCCGGGCATTGACGTTTTTATGGAGAGAGATATCCCTTTCCTGCAAAAGTATGACACAAATGTCATAGTCAATGTCTGCGGCAAGACGGTTTCCGATTATCTGGAGGTGGTGGAACGGCTCTGTGATGCACCGATATCCATGTTGGAAATCAATGTGTCCTGTCCCAATGTGAAAGAGGGGGCCATCGCGTTCGGGCAGAAGGCAGATTCCCTTTACGACATTACATCCCAGATTAAGAAAAAGGCGAAACAGCCTGTCATAATGAAGTTGAGTCCGAACGTGACGGATATCACGGAGATGGCGAAAGCGGCGGAGGCAGCGGGAGCGGACGCCCTTTCTATGATCAACACCATCACAGGCATGAAAATTGATATTCACAGAAGAAAATTTGTGCTGGCCAATAAGACCGGAGGAATGTCCGGTCCAGCTGTCAAGCCGGTGGCTGTGCGTATGGTTTACCAGACAGCGCAGGCAGTGAAGATTCCCATTATCGGTATGGGAGGTATCGGCAGCGGTGAGGATGCGGTCGAATTTTTACTTGCGGGCGCCAGCGCCGTGGCTGTTGGAGCCATGAACTTTGTGAATCCTTACGCGACAGTAGAAGTTGTGGAAGGAATTGAGGCGTACATGAGACAATATAAGATTGAGAATGTAACCGATCTGATCGGGGCCGTAGAGTAAGCGGCTCCGATCAGTTTTTTACGGGAGAGTCATGATAGAGAAGGGAAGCGGTGGATACGAGCTCTATTTCAGATAATTCGTCTACCAGTTTATCCGCATGTTTGCTTCTGATTTCCACAATCAGATCCATGCCTTGCAGTCCTATGTTTTTTGAATCAATTCTGTATCGCGGTGAATATTTGTGAATGACGGACAGAATATCAGATTCAGCAGTTTTGTCCCGGGCGTTGATAATGACCAGATAGGGGCTGGTTCTGATGGGAACGACTTGCAGAAATAAAATTCCCATTGTGCATGCAAGAGCGAGCAAAATACTTAATTCATAAAGATTGGCTCCGCAGATAATCCCGGTACTGATTGACCAGAACAAAAACAGCAGATCCATGGGTTCTTTGATAGCGGTCCGGAAACGGACAATAGATAATGCGCCGACCATGCCGAGGGAGATGATGAGGTTTGCCTGCATGGCAAGAATAATCCCTGTCACGACCACAGAAACCATAGCCATAGACACGCTGAAGCTTTTGTCATAAAAGGTTGTTCTGGTGATGAACCGGTAAACAAAGTAAATATAGACAGCAAAGAGAAAGCAGATTCCCAGTGATAATACAGCGTTTGTTGTGGAAAAACCGGAAGTGGAGAATGCTTTTAAAACAGAGTTTTTGATGATGTCATTAAATCCCATGGTAAATCTCCTTCTGGCCGATGGCGGCTCTTGTCATATAGTATTTGGAAAAGGACTGCCTTCGCAGGTTTCCTAAATCAAGTGCCTGAAGAATATGGTGCGGCAGCAGTTCATCATATTTTATTTCAAGAATATGGCGGTTTTGCGCCATTATCGGAACCGTAAAAAGATCAGCATTAAAAAAGTGATCTATCTGGCTGCTGCCGGAGATATTTCTGTCGAAAGTAATGCGTACATTCCCCATGTTTTCCGTAAAGGCAAATCGCTCATACTGCACGATACATTTGGGAGTAAACTTTTCCGCTATTATTTTTAAAATAAATTCTTCTAATAATCCGCCCCTGTTTTGAGACAGAATAACATGCAAGCGGTCAATATTGCCGGACAGCAGGGACTGATAATCCTGCAGACTTACGGACTGTACGGTTTTTCTGGACATATTACCATGTCTTACCTTCCTTTCGAGCCGGATATAGCCCGGATGATTGTCGTACTGCCGGATACGATATTTTTCGCGGTAGAGAACGCCGTTTTCTTTTTCGGCGGTGCAGGAATCATACAGGTCGTCAAAGTACAGGCTTCTGATCAGGTATCCGTTTGGGCCTTGATGGCTGTCGGCATGCATAAGCGGGAATAATCTGTTTTTTATGCGAAGCAGATCGAAATCTGACAGTTCAAATTTCAGTTCATTTCTGTATTCCATTTTGAGCCAGCCATTCCTCTCCCATGTTTTCTACAAGAAAATCCCAGACCACGTCGTATCTTTCAGCAAAGAATGTCCGCATGTCCGTTACATACTGTTCAAATTCGTCAGACTTTTCATCCATATAAAAGCGTTTGTTGCTGGCGGAAAGGGGGGCTTTCAGAGTCTGCGTATATTGGTCTATAAACAGATTGCATTTTTCGGGTGAAAAAACTTCCCTGCCAATGTATAAGAGCCGTTCGGCAAATTTATGGCGGAATTCTTCGTTCTGGTAGAGGGAGCTAAAGGCTGGATCCAGTTCTAGGGCGTTGGAAAGAGAATCCATGGGCAAAGTTTCACTGCCGGGGCCGCCGTAATTGACATCAAATAACATCCAGCGCCATTTGGTGTCGCCATAGAGTGAACCGTCATTGGTTTTTGTCCGCCATAGGGCAAAGTTGTGATGAGGCCAGTCGCTGTTGGCAATATAGATTTGTGTGGCATAATAGTCAATATAGCTGTCTATGTCGATGAAATCGCAGGCCTGATTATAATTATCTCCATTTGTCATATCATGTTCACAGATAAAATCGACCATTTCCTTATATAGTTGCAGGTCATCTTCCATGCCTTCGGCTAAAATGTCTGGTGCGGAGCCATTCTTAATCATGATAATGTTGTCTCTGGCGACCTGATAATGATTATGAATATATTCTGCGCTGTAATTTTCTGTAATATAGTGCATTCCCCAATATTCTCCGTCGAGAAACAGAGCGCAGGGAATGAACTGCATAGTTGCAAAATGCAGATCGTGTGCTAACGTATTTACGAGATAGTCTTTCGCTTTGAAGATATTGTCGTTGCCGCCGGAAAATAGTATGATTTTATTGGGAAAGGCATTATCTTTAAAAATATCTGTCTCGAAAGTATCATGCCCGCTATACTCTGTTCTGGCATAACAGAGTATGCTTTTGGGTAATAGGCCGCGGCTTCCGCCACCCTTGATACGAATACCGCATTTTTGGGACATGATGGGAGTTTGATGATTGTCAAAAAGCGTAATATAGGCACCTCGTTCCCAGTCTATTCCACGGTTAAAATAATTTGAAGGCCAAAGATACCAATGAGTTATTTCTTTGTGTAGATTTTCTTCCAAAGTCAGATCAAATGTACTGCCGGTAACGTAAATGCCGATATCATGATCAAAGAGGTTTTTCGGCGGCGTTACGATAGAGGCTGTATAGATATTCTGACAGACATTCTTGCCTTGGAATCCGATAAAATAGCTGCCAGTAATGGAATCCAGACAGTTTCCCGCCGAATCAAATAACGAAGCGCGGATAACGGTACATTTATCTACAGAATATGCAGGTACTGTATAGCCGGTAGGATCCCATGGTGTATACTGGTGGATCAAATCCGTCAAAAACCCGGTGGACGTATCTGTTCTGGCAGAGTAAACATTTGGGTGCTTCGTCGCATCCTCAATATATAGGGGATGCTCCCTGTCGAAAACCAAATCTTCCATCGTCGGCTCGCTGCCGTCTAACGTATAATGGATCGTATTTTTTCCACCTCCCACAATCGAGAGATAAAATGGAGACTCATAAAATCCGGGTTCTTTGGAAAAAAAGAGCTGTTTCCCGCAATGCAACTTTATAAGCGGAAGTGCAGCCAGGACAACCAGAATAATTGTGACGGCGGTTAAAGCCTGTTTGCGATATGTACTGATTGGAATCTCCCCCGTTTCTCTAAAAGCAAATTCACACAGCCTTACAGCTTCATTCCTGCTATCTTTATCATATTATCATATACAATCCTGCATTTCAACAATAATATCGTATTATAAACGATATAATTAAAGATATGT
>CAMQTN010000067.1 GCA_947037115.1 uncultured Lachnospiraceae bacterium | reverse complement strand
TATATATACACCCGATAAAACCCGCCCGGCCCTGCCTCTTCTGATCCTGCCCGCCGCAAGGAGGACTCCAAGCAGACTGCCGAAAAAAACCGTTCCGATGACGATGGCGGCAGTCACGGGCAGATAAAGAATCAGCTCGGGTAACACTTCTAAAATGTACTGTGGATGAAATGGACGCATCGCATGTAATCTCCTTTATCCGGCGATCTCACTTTCTATAAGTCGTCACCAATCTGATACCCCTCAGGCACATAATCAAACAGGCTGTACCCGAAGTATTCCTGCTGTAATTTTTCCAGCGTGCCGGCCGCCTCCAGTTTCTCCCACGCCTCGTCGTAGGCGTCCGCAAGCGCCTGGTTGTCACTGCTGAATAACGGCCATGTGGGAATACCCTCGTAGTCAATATAGGAAAGCCGATCCGCCAGATCGTGATACTCGCCGTCCTCCGCCAATACATTCGCCTCAAAAGACGTCCTGATATCAATATGGGCGTCGTATCTGCCCTCCAGTACCCACTGATAAGCATCTGCCGCCCCGAACTGGTCACCGGCAATCAGATTGATGGGCTGATCCGGATGGCTTTTGTTGTAATTGTCCACAATCGTATACTGTGCGTTCTGCGCCCCGATGGGAACCAGATTACCGCTGTATGCCGCGAAGGAATCCAAGTCCTTAATCTGTTCCGCATCCTCGCTGCGAATGACAATACCGATGATACTCGTCCCGATGTAGTGCTTTGGGAAGACAAATTTTTCCGACCGCTCCTTCGTCCACCATACCCCCTTTGTGCCAACGTCATACTTTCCCGACTCTACCCCGATCAAAAGATCATCGTCCGTTGTGCCCACATACTCGAACTCATACTGCGGAAGCAGTTCATCAACCGCCTTTAACACCGCAACCTCATAGCCGTCGGACGCACCGTTTTCGTTGATAAAATCATAGGGCCTGTAGGCCTGGGTATGCGCCACGGTAACCTTTGTGACTCCGTCCGCCGTCTGCCCACTGCCTTCCGCTTCCTGCGGCGCATCGTTCTTTGCCTGCGCCTGAATGGCCGCGCCGCCGGCAGCGTCCGCGTTTCCGCATGCCGTCGCGCCGATTCCCAATACCGCAATCGCGCTTACTGCTGCAATCCTTCTCACCGTTTCCGTTGTCTGAATCTTCCTTTTCATAATCTTACTCCTCACTCTCCTGCAATTTTTCTTTTCTCTCAGTTTTTTTCCGTTCTTTTCCTGCTTTATCTCCTGTAATTTTCGGCCGCCCTACGCACCCACTCCAGTCTCTCAAGCGGTGTGTCCGAAGGAATCGTGCAGTCCGCTCCCAGAATCACACCGACAGTACCCGCTTCCTCCAACAGCCTCCTTGTTTCTCTCTCCACTTCCTCTTTGCTTCCCCTGTAGAGAACGCCGTTTGTGGTATTGTCGAAACCGCCGATCACCGCACGCCCGCCAAACAATTTTTTGCCCTCTTGCAGGGAAACCCGCTCCACAACAACCGCCCAGTTGATCACCTTTACATCATAATCCTCATATACGGACAGGTCATTTCTTGCACCCTCATAGCCGCAGATATGTAAAATGTTGTAATCGCTGACCGCGTTTGCCACATTCAGGACGCCCTGTTCGCTTGGCGTAATATACTTATGATAGGCCTCCCTGCCCACCGCCTTGTCCTGTATGTTCCTGGTACTTAAATAAATGCCGTCCGCCTTTCCCTCCGTAATGACCCTGAATGCCAGCCTAGCCAGATCCTGCTTGATCACATTCAGCACATAGGCAAGCGTCTCCGGATGGTCCTTGATCAACCCGGCAAGCGTCAGTCCGCTGCCTGTCTCCTCCAGTACAAATCCTAATACAGTTGCCGGGGCAAAAATATTATAGAATGTCGCCGTCTCACTCCTGAAATGATCCGTCAGCTCCTTTACCAACGCTGTCTGCGCATCAATCCAATCGTCCACCAGTCCGCTCTTTGCTTTTAACAGATCCTCCGCCTTCTCCACCTTCTCAAGGGTGGGATTGGGATAGCGGAAATAGCCGTCGCTCATCAGTTTTACAAAGTCCGGCCTGAACGTGTCGTAAAAACGGAAATGTCCCTCCACATTCTTCCGGATCACCTCCGGTTTGTTGATAAACAATTCTTCCGGCGCAAAATGAAACCAGAATCCTACCGGAACCCTTTGCGTCTTCTTATTGTCAAATGCATCAAATACAAGCTGTCTCCTGTCACTCATGATTGTCTCCTCCTCTTTTTTCATGTAACTGCCGCGGTATCATATCCGCATAAACCTCTATTTCCCTGTTACACGCACACATATCCTGGCATAAAAAAAACAGGCCCCAGGCCTGCCGCCGCAATCTGCCTGCCGTTTCCCTGATACCCGGAAATACGGCATGCCCCTTTTATGGCTGTCTGCACGTTTCAAGCTCTGTCTTTAGTCCTGTATGTAATTGCGCTCCGAATGAGCATGACATGCAACAGCACATACACATGCTCCTTCCCATACACATCACCGCTGTCGTCATCGTTCCTGTCTGTCTCATCGTCCTGCTCCCTTCTTTTTATATTTCCTACTTTTCCTATCAATCAGATATGAATTAGGTTTAAATGAATGTTAGCACGCATTTTTCCATCTGTCAACCATTATTTTCGTTTTTTGGAAAATATCTGATAACAGACTTTGATGGCATCCTTCCGTGGACAAGTGCATATGTTTAAATAAGAAAAAAATGCAGAAGGGAGGTTTCAAAGTTTTCGATGGAATGGGAAGAAATGTTTGCCGGTAAATTTTTTATTTCCGATCTGGGCACTGTACAGAAGATTGCGCTTGCCGACGGCCAGATGTCACTTATGCAGTACGCCGCCTGGGCCCCTGTTGCGGACGAAGCCAAACACCAGATCGTAGAGATCAGCTGCAGCCTGGAGCATCTGATGCAAAAGTACAACGTTCCCCCGGAACGGGTATGCACCGTCGCTTGACATCTTATTGACAGGAGGAGACACATGAATATTCAAGAACTGCTGTATCGTATCGGCACCTCTGTTCAAAACGCACATGCCGCCATAGAAGAACATACCGCCAGTCATTTTTTTGAGCATTACTTTGAGCCGGCCCAAACAGAAAAAAGCACCGACAGCTTTGCTCCCAAAATGATCAAAATCGAGCTTCCTTCCTGCAATGGCATAGAAGGAAAAACCGTCTGTGCGCCCCTTGCCGCCCTTGTCCCCCAGACCAGTCTGCATATGGACAGCGTCAAGGTCAAACTCAATCTGAAAGTTCTGGATGAATCAAACGACTGCTTTGAGGTAAGCGCATCCGATACGGATGCCGCCGCTGAAAACAGTCCGGCCGGGGAACTGGAAATCACATACAAGTGTATCGGCAGCCCCGAAGGCATGGCTCGAATCAACACCCAACTAAACAGCATGCTTTAACAGCATCTCAGTCTAAAAGGAGGACATCATATGGCAAACGAATTGAGAACTGACTTTACCAGAATCCCCATGGGATTGCTGATCTCCCAGCCTATTATCGAGGTGGCAAAAGGACAGGCTGAACTGTGCAACGTATATTTAGACCAGCTATTCCGTCTTGCTTTCGAAAAAGATAAATCTTCCTCAAATACGGATCCTTCCACCTATAAGGCAAAACTCATTAAATTCACCATCAACCGAACGATTCTGGATGAAAGCGGCGGCACCGCAACACAGCCCATGCAGGTGGAAGCCCCACTTCTCTCTCTGGTACCTGTACCCGCTTTCACCATGGACGAGGCCAATGTACATTTTACCATGGAAGTAAAAGACACCGTAATGACCAAGGACACAACCCAGGCTGAGAGAGGCGCTGAAATCAGCGGCAGTTCCTGGGGGGCTCATCTCAATGTAAGCGGAAAAGTTTCCACCACCCGGGAAAACACCCGCACCACCGATAAATCTGCCAAGTATGAGATCTCTGCCAGAGCCATCCAGCAGCCACCGGCGGAAGGCATGGCAAAACTTACCAGCCTGTTTGCCTCGATCGTTGAGCCGATTACACTGGCATCAAAATCAAAATGATCCATCCACATCTTGACAGAGATCAGATTGCGGAAAACAGGAACCATGCCGTGTTTCAATTCATAAAGGAAATTGATGCACATGTCCAGATATCAGCCCAAAATGCGCTTTTCCTTTCCAATCTGGACCGGCAAAGACCCAAACAGGCGCGGTGGTATGATGATGCGCATAACTATCTGTATTCTCACAATCACGATATCCCGCCTTTTCTGTATGTCCATTATGGCTCCGCTGTGGAGGACCTTGTCAATATGCGGATCAGGGGGATGACGTGCCCTGCCGGCATACAGATCACATTACAGCAGGAATTCAACGGCACCCGCCCGGATATCGTCATTAAATTTCAGGGAGCTGCCTATGCGTGGCTGGATATTACCAGTAAAAGAAACAAAGGGCATATTTACCGGAAGGCAAACTGGTTTAATTCCTCCCTGCCTTTTATCGCTGAATTATTATATACAGATCTTTCCCGCGGCGCAATCCGGGAAAACCCCGCAGACCACATAGGCCGCCGTGCCCATTTTAACCATATGATCAGAATGCACGACCTCAACGAAAGAGTCCTGATATGTCATATGATGAAGTGTACGAATCATGCGCTTGCCCGCCTTTCCGGCCGGCTTCGGAACGATACAAGAAAAAGTGTAATCAGCAACGCATTTACCTCCGCTTTCAACCTGCATTCCCCTTATCCCTGTATTCATTTGTGCATCAAGGCCATTCTGCACAGGTACAGAAATTCCTGTGAGATCATGCATCAAAATACAGCAGCGGAAATTTACAACCGATTTTATTCCGACGACACATCGCAGAGTTGGGAAAAAGCCCGTGAAATGATTACGAAAAGCTATCAAAGAAGCAAAGAAGCCTGTCAACCCTGACAGGCTTCCCCATGCGATAATCTCCCTTTCGGTCAGGCCCCAAAAAGCACTTTTGCCCGCTCCATATGCTCCACGATTTTCACCCCAAAGGGACAGCGTTTCTCACAGGCTCCACACTTCACGCAGTCGCCCGCTTTTACCTTCAATACCTGATAATGCTCCCGCACCGTCTCTGGAACCATGCCCTGTGCCTCGCACAGATCCGCAAATTTATTTACCGCCGAGATGTCAATCCCCACCGTGCATGGCGCACAGTGCCCGCAATACATGCATTTATCCGTAAACCTGTGTGCAGGCGTACTGCCAAGAAGCGTCGCAAAATCCTTCTCCTCATCCGGCAGTTCTGAGTATGCGGCCGCCTCCAGAAGCTCTTCCTTCGTATGCGCCCCGGCCAGCACGCTCGCCACAGCGGGCCTTGTCAGACAATAGTGTAAGCACTGCGCAGGCGTCATTGCCACCCCGAAAGGCGATTCTCCGGCGTCCAGCAGCGCGCCGCCGCCGTAAGGCTTCATCACCGTAAGCGCCACACCCTCACTTTCACAAAGACTGTAGAGCTCCAACCGCTCAGGATCGATGCAGGAAAGCACATCCGGCATCTCATAAGTCTCCTTTTCAAACAGTGTGTTCACATCCTCATTGGAGGGCAGAATGTCGTAAGCCGGATTCACACTGAGCATAATCACGTCGATCTCACCGCTCTTCACCGCCTGAATCGCCACACACGGATTGTGCGTGCTCATGCCGATATGGCGGATCTTCCCCTCCGCTTTAAGCTCTCTTGCATAAGCAAGCACTTCTCCGCCAAAAACCGTGTCAAAATCCGTCTGTTCATCCACATAGTGAATCATACCCACATCCGCATAAGTAATCCGCAGACGGCGGAACAAATCGTCGTATGCCTCCCTCACCGCCTCCATATCCCTCGTCCGTTTATACTGCCCGTCTATCCATGCAGAGCACAGATGGGCCTGAATCACAAACTGCTCCCTGCGTCCCTCCATGGCCTTCCCAAAGCTGTCCCTTATGTAAGGCTCCGGATTGTACAGATCAAAATAATTGATTCCTGCCTGCAAAGCAGCGTCAAAAAGCTCCTGTGCAAAGGCGTCGTCATGATTGACAAAAGCCTCGCTCCCCAGACCGACCTCGCTGACACGTATGCCGGTTCTCCCAAGTGTCCTGTAATTCATAGCACATCTCCTTTCTTTCCAAATAAGAACCAATCCTCCATATTTAAATAAGAAACCCTCAGAGGTGCCACTCTGAGGGTTTCGTTACCTTCATCAATGCTGGTGGTGGGACTTGAACCCACACGTGGTTGCCCACAACAGATTTTGAGTCTGCCTCGTCTGCCATTCCGACACACCAGCTTATGGAAAACTCGGTTACAGTGAATCATAACCGAGTTATATCTTACCATAACACGGAACAGTTGGCAAGTTTTTTATGTGCCAGCCACCCTGTTTTTCAAATCATTTTTCTGTTTTCACCGTAAAGACCCATATTTTTCCTTGTAATATTATCATACCACTCATCCCAGATATCATCTTCATCAAAGAGAGCATTGATAATATAGGATCGGGTCGGCGTTTCACTCACCTCAAGCATAATTAAAATCCATCCCAGTTTAATGATGTGATCCTGGATGAGCCTGAAAAAATACTTGGCGGCATTCTCCACCGTAGGCACCGTTTTGTCAAAAGGCGGACAACTGTTTAAAAGCTTATCCTGATACTGATCCATGATCTCATCCATCTTCCGCTCAATACTGGCAAACGGCGTCATATCACTCTGCGTAGAAATAACGCTTATAATAATTTCCCAGGTATGCGGGTGTACCTCTCCGGGTTTATCGTCAATGATAATATAATGGTTCATGTTCAGATAAAATTTGAATTTATATTGTCTGTACGCGTTTTCCATGAGCTCTCCTCTGTTTTGGCGGTTTTATTGGTTTTTCCAGTATTTTAAGCAGCAGCGTCCGTATCCCGAATATAAAGAAAAAATCATGTTTGATCGTTTCATTAACCATCTTGCGTTCTTCCGTAAAAGTCAACGTCTTCCAGCTGCTCTTACGTTTGATAGAATTAATAATCCCCGCAAACCTGACAAAGAAAGCAAACAGATTATAGATCGGCAATGCGACCAGATATAACAGCTTCCTCGCATAGTACCGGCGCAGCGAAGGATATCCTCTTAAAAACGAAATGATATTCAGATAATATAAAAAGGAGCTGAACACATAAAGCACGTAAATAAGTACACAGGCCACCAAAACATTATGGAAATTATAGTTGATGCAGCCAAGCGCAATCAGAACAAAATACCAGATCATCCGAGGGAAAGCAAATGTATGGTCTGTCATCAGCAGTCGAATGACAAAATCACTAAAATATCCTCTGATCGGGCTGTGCAGCTGATTTTTTAAGAACATATGGGAAACTTCCAGCTCTCCAATCTGCCATCTCTGCCGCTGCGTATAGAACTTATTGATGCTTTCAATCGGATCTACCATGAAAATAGCGTCGTTACACAAATGTACCTTTTTCTTCAAGATCGCCCGAATCTGGAATGTCAGGTGCGTATCTTCACAAATGGTATTCGTATTGTACAGGAACGTTTTCATCAATACCGATTTACGGAAGGAAGAAAAAGCACCTGACAAAGTATAGATACTGTTAAACTGTGATTCAAAATTCCTGCCGGCAAGGAACGCCTGCGCATACTCCATAAACTCCAGTTTTCTAAACTGCTTCAGGAAAAATCCCTTCGTCTCTTCAATCAGGGCAGGCTCAATCAGGATCACGCCCGTCATGCAGTCGACATCAGGATAGGTCTCAAACTGCCGGACAATATTCATCAGCGCATGCTCATCCAGCACACCGTCACTGTCTATATTGATAATATATTTGCCGTTACTGTTAAAAATCGCTTTATTGAGCGCTTTCGACTTTCCCTGCTTGGAGTGCATCCACCACATGGCAAGCTCCGGGAACTCAATCTGCGCCTTCTGGAAAATCTCAAAACTGTCGTCCTTCGATCCGTTGTCCACAAGCATAATCTCAATCAGATGATTCGGATATGTGGAATGGTCAACCGATTCAATACAGCGGTACAGGGTCTGACTGGAATTATAGACCGGTATCATCAAAGTAATATTGGGAAGATAATCCAGCTTAATATCCTTGGCCAGCCTGACGCGTTTAAACAATAATATAAAGAAATTGCCCACCGCCGGAATGATCTCTATGATAAGGGGAATGATAATCCATGCCGCCCAGAAAAATATTTCATTCGCTAACCTCGTTATCATATCCAAACTCTCCTACTCGTTGTTTGCGTATCTGTGCCCTCGTGAAAACATAAAAATATAAAATAATGGAAAGCGCATAGAAAATCAATCTTCCCACAATCGTATGCGCAACATAATAGGATTCATTGCCAAACCAGTTAATAATCAGACATATGGAAAACAGCCTGATAATATTTGCGGCTATAATCCATAAAGTCCCCACCAGTGATAATACAATTTTTTCTTTTGATGAATATACAGCGAAAAACCATACCAGAGAAATAAACACAAGAATCTCGATCACACCGCCGCACTCAAAATCCACATAAAGGGAAATGGGGCCGTTCGCATTTTCCACAAAAAGAATGGAATGCGACGTATATGACTTGAAAATCCCCAGCGCATTACCCAACAGTCCCGTTAAAAAGCAGGTCATTGTGGTTAAGATTCTGGTCAGGACATTACGCAGCAGGAAAAAAGAAAACAAAAACGTCCCGATACTGCCTGTCAGGAAATAGAAAAACTCGAGTTTTCTTCTTTTAAAGACCGTCAGAATATAGATCCACACAGCAATCAGCACAATGTACAATATTGCAAATTTAATCATCTGTTCCGTCCCCCTCCTGCTGCTCTTCTGCATATCTCTGACGAACCCTTCTGCAATAGTCCTCCACTGTTTTTTCCGATGCCAGACTGTAAACATTGCCAAACATCGGCCTTTCCCCGACACAGTATGTTGAAATCGGACTGTCGCCCATTTCCAGGAGAAGCAGATTCATCCCGTTTCTTTCAAAAATCGGCTTTAAATCCCAGTAAAATACTTCACCCATATTCTCCAGCGTGGGTACAATTTCCGTAAACGGAGCAAGTTCATTCAATCGGATTCCCCGATAGCGGTTGAAATAGCGCTGCAAAATATTCTCACTGTTTACGAAAATGGGATGATCTTCCTGTTCCTCTATGACATAGATGCCCACACAAAATGTGTGGGCATGCATCTTTCTCGGATCATCTGGTGTCAGATTATGCATCGCATTAAACGTTATATGGTATAAATACGCTTCATGCCTTTCACTCATGCAATGCCATATCCTTCCTTCTCGTTTTTCTTCCTGATCAGCATACAGCTTGTCGGCACCAGTAAAAAGGCCGCCGCTGCAAACGGTTCCGCGCCTGTTGACGCGCCTGCCGTATAGATCTTATCCTGCATCAGATTCGGCGTAAAGAACCCGATCATATTGTAATTATCTAAATTGATATTACCGTTTTGCTTCACAAACTCGGACATCGGAATCTTCAGTTCCAGCTCATTGTTCAGATTATTCTCATTCACACGGTAATAAGCCACTGCACCGTCCGTCAGTACATACGACCAGGAACTGTCACGGTGTCTGACATCCACCTGATAGATACCCGGTGCGGCATTACTGTTGGAAAGAGAGGAGCCATCTGGCCATTCTACCTGATATGCCGCCATCTGCTTATCGTCGATCCAGAACTGATAATCGTTGCCATTGGCAACCTGTCCGTTTTTAAATTCCCGTGCAAAAATAACACGCAGATATACATTCTCGCCGTCGCTGTACAGTTTCATCTCATGACGCACATCTGTACTGTTTGTCTCCGTATAATGGGTTCCGTCCACCCATGCATCCGGCTTGTTCCAGTTAAATTCATAGGACGGAGGAATATCATCCCAGCCGGAAAAGCTGCCATCCACCGCAGGGGCTGATCCGCTGCCGCCATGCGTGGCGTCCAGTCTGAAGACATCCACAATCTCCTCCAGAACCGTCTTCTCTTCTTCCGCCCCGGCCGTTTCCTCTCCCTGAGCAGTTCCTGCCGCACCCTGGCTGATCACCATGATCAGGTTTCCGTTTTCATCCACATAGCTGTTGATAATCGTGCCTGCCGGAACCTCATCGGATACCACATACTGCTTCACCGCGTTGGTTTCCCCGTCGTAGCTGTCCGCAATCGTGTTGTAATCCACACCGACCAAATCAGAGGGCTTCACCTCTTCACCGTTTTTGTTCACAAATGTGGGTTCAGGCTGTTCGCTTTCTGTCGGGTCTCCCGCCGC
This sequence comes from uncultured Lachnospiraceae bacterium, assembly GCA_947037115.1. GTDB lineage: Bacteria > Bacillota > Clostridia > Lachnospirales > Lachnospiraceae > UBA3282. Next base: position 10,822 of record CAMQTN010000067.1, on the reverse strand, counting down.
AGCATCGTCCACTGCCGGTCCGTCTTCCCCGGTAACCTCATCCGGATTCTGGACGTCCGGATCTGTGCCTTCTTCCTGATCTGCTCCTGCATCTGTTCCTGTCCCGTCAGATGCATTGTCATCTTTCACGTCAGGTTCCTGCGTCCCTCCATCCGAAGTGCTCCCGTTGTCTGTCGTACCTGCGCTTGTGTCTGTCGGATTTGTATTTTCCGATTGATTCGTATCCCCTGACTGATCCGTATTACCTGACTGGTCCGTATCCTCCGACTGATCTGTTCCATTATCACTTTCCGTTTCCCCGGCATCCTGGGAAGACCCGGAATCGTCGGAAGATTTATCATCCGACACCTCGCTGGTATCTGTCAAAGATTCCTCCTCCGCAGATACGATCTGCATATTCGCACTGACCAATGCTGCCGACAGTAACAAAGTAAGCGCCAACTTCTTTGTTTGCCTTCTCATACCTTCTCCTCCTTTTACCTTTCATCCCTCACCATAAGTTTCATTATTTTCCAGCAGGACATAGATAGTGATCCACATGATTCCCAGCACAATGATGCCGATTATACTGAGAAACTTACCTTCTGTGTGTCCCGTATGAATAATCCTCAGTGTCGTATCCCCCTGATTCACGACAAGAAGATCTTCCTGCATCGAAATAATCCTGTCTGCCTCCAGCGTATCCACACCGGCAATATTACAATTAACACGGTCTTCCTGTGTACGCACGGTAATCTGGGATAACTCCCTCTCAATCTCTACCGGTACGATGACAGGCTGCGGCAGCTCTTCCGACGACAATAGCATCGCCTCATCAAGGAAACGCTTCAAATCCTGATTGTGTGTCGTCAGATAATAGTAAATCAGGTTAAATCCCATAAAAGTCACATTTGGTTCATGATTCTGCCCCCAGTACACCAGATGGCTCTTATCTTCATAAGCTGTTTCCCTGATCACATCTTCACATCCCGAAACATAAACCGTTTCCCAGACTGGATAGCTGCCTGCCTTAAAATCCAGTTTAAACTGGTTCCCGTTGTCATTTTCCAAAACCGGGAAATCCTCGACAAACTGTACAAACTGCGCGTAAACGCCCATGAACTCATTTTTCCCCGTTATGGCGTTCAATGGAATATGCTGCATATCTATGTATACTTCCGTGCCTTTCGCAGACAATTCCTTTAACATGTTTTCCGCTTTTTCCTTTTCGCGGTAAGTAAAACCGGACAAGTACAATTTATGGTACCGTGACAATTCTTCTATCGTATAATCATCGATACACGCACTTGGCCCATATCCGAAAGAGGGATAAATATAGCTGATATAATAAGCGCTCCCGCCAATGGCCAGATTCTCATAGTGGGTAATCACACCATAGGAACCCTCAACCGCTGTCTCCTTGAACACGATCACATTCTCGTTTTCCGCCACCACCTCATAACCGTTTCGCCCGGCGGCGGCAGTCAGATTGTCGTACGCGCCCTCTTCCAAAAGAGATTTCAGGACAACAGCCGTGTCGTTACCATACAGCAGCAGCCTGTCAAACATATAATCATAAAAGCCGTCAAAAAAGGCTTCATTCAATGACGTCTGGTTCCGTACCGTCAGCGCGCTCTCATAATCCCAGCCAAACATGGAATCCACACCCTGACGGGAAAAATACCACTGGGGAAAAGCCCCAAGTGTCGCCATATCCATAAACGCAATTCTGTTATCCGTCCAGGATGCCGCCTCCGCCAACAAATAATCATCGATCAGCGCTTCGCTTTCCTGTAGTGCATAATCCCCTTCCTGCACAGATAGCATCAGCGGAATCCCTTCTCCTGCCATCACACACAGGGCAGCGAGCAGAAAAACCATTCTCAGCCGCTCCCAGCACAATAGTGTAATAAAGAGAACAGCCGTTACGGGAATCAGATACCAGTAAACGCTCTGTAGTGTCGGTGAAGATATCAGTTTCCTGACCGGTTCCATAACCGAAAAAGATAATACGGCAAAAACAATCGTCAGGAAAAATCCGGCAAACCGCTTTCTGTCCGTTGTAATAAGCCCGAGTATGGCAATCACCAACACCGGAATCCCCACAGAAAGCTCTACATTCCACTGTGAAGAATAGGATCTTGTCAGCAGTCCACCAGACAATGCAGGGTACAGAAAATATCCCATAACCACATACAGTATCAACATATTTCCGATGGCTGCCGCCACAAATTTCCATTCCTTCATGGCAATCGAATGGAAAATAAGGTAGATCACCAGCACCCCGCCGAAAGCAAAGGCGAGAATATAATGCGACAAAACCAAAAGACACATCAGAGCCGAAAACGGTAAAACCGCCAGCCTGTTTTTCCATGTGATAAAGTCATGCAAAAAATAAAGAATACACGGAACCAGCGCGATCCCCATGACGACATCCAGACTGCCTTCCAGAATCACCGCTGTAAATGTGGACGGCAGTAGCAGAAAAGCAATTCCGATCAAAAAAGCCGCCACTACTTTTCTCTGTTTTACACCAAACAGTGAAAAACCCATCATGGAAACAAACGCCATGATACCATAAAAAATACAGATACCGATATGAAAATCCGCATCAAAGATGCCTGAAATCATTACAATTACTATATAAACAACAGGTGGGGAATATCGGAATATCTCATAACCGTTATACCAGTTCTCAGCATACAGCGGAAACAAAACACCCTCCTGCATGGCGTCCGCAACTGCATTCAGTTTATACAACTGGGCATATACAGCTTCCCCCTGCAGATAAAGTCCGGAATGATAGAGAAAAATCCCCACGCATACAGCAACTAAAGCAGACAGGACAACCGATGTTATGTAACTGCTTACCCTGTGGGCTACGCGGACAGTTTTTTTCATTTGCATCCAACACTTTCTGATTCTCGCATACTATAGTTCCGTATAAGTTTTCACCTATACTTTCCCTATTTTCTTAATGATAGCACTTTTTTTAATATCAGGCAATACTTTCCGAAAAAATACCCCCCCCCCTATATTTTCAGACATATTTAATATATTTTATTATTTGTCACATAATTTTTACGGTAATGCGGCAAACTGCTCCTGTAATATATAGTAGCTTTTCCGCAGACGTTCAAAATAAGGATAATAGTCCCATTCCTCCCATGTATACGGATTCATTTTGATTGTCTTTTCTTTGTCTGTTGCAAGCCCGATCCGGATATCCTCTATAAACGTTCCGGAAATCCCGTTATTCTTCCAGAAGTCATCTTCTATCTCTTTTCCTGACGGATCCCTGAAATTCAACAGAAGCCACGGAATGCGGATTTCCAGAATATCATCCCGATAGCAGAAGTCGGTAAGGGAATTATATTCCTCCGAATCGAAGTCACTGGTTCCGAAAACCAGTTTTCCCGCCGGATATTTTTGCAGAGGAATAATCTCTGCACGGTCCTGTAAAACCAGTTCCCGTTCCACAAGGAAATAAATCGGCTGGAATATATGATTGTCCGGCTTCCTCATTTCGGCTGTGGTCTGAATTTCTTTGTCATATTTATCATATTCATACTGGTATAAGTCATAATAGCTCTGCACAAGCAGCTGCGTATTCTCCTGTCCGTCTGCCACGAGCATAAAATCCGCCGGCGCGTCAAGCGTCCTTTCTTCATATACAGTACTTCCTGAATTCGGCGTAATATCAAACGGTATGTAGATCTTATCCGTGTCGTAATCCGCGTCTTCCTTTCTGACCATCAGGTAGAGATAAGTACAGTCATGTTTGACCGACAGGACCGCCTCCTCCGTTTCCAGAAAAATATCTTCTGCACTCCATTCTGCATCGTCACCGTCTATGACCACGGCTTCTTTTCCTTCCCCCGCCACAAAATCCAGCAGTCCGAAATGCTGTTCACAGGTCATCATATCGCACCAGTACGCCCTGCGGTCAGGATTCGTGTAATTCTCTGTATTCCACGTCCTCTTAAACCACTCGTCCTGCCATGTAAAAACGATGCCCCCGGCATATCCGGTATCGTATATGTCCTCCATCATGGACACAAGCATTTCTCCCTGCTGGGTTTCCGACTTATTGCCCTGGTCAAATCCGGTATAAATATTGGCATGCGTCATACCCCGTGACACGGGAATGCCAAATTCCGCCACAAGTACCGGCATGTGATGCTCCGCCATCAAGTCTTCCAGGTAAGCCTTGTAGGTATTGACTTTTCCTTCCTCATCACGGTAATTGCTGTATTCCAGTTCAGTATACAGGAAATTGGGATAGTACGGATAAATATGGTAGGATGCAAACAGGCCGCAGGGAAAGGCGTCCGATGCTTCCAGATTTTCCACATTCAAATCCACACTGTATTCTTCCTCCATCGTCTCGCTGGGATGCTCCAGGATATCCGCCGTGGGCCAGTTAGAATAGCTCAAAGGCCTCTGCATCCCGTAGCGTTCTGTCTCGTAGCTGAGGATATAATCTCCCGTCTGCGCCCAGAATACTTCAAACGGTTCCAGATGATCGGCGCTGATATAAGTCCCTTCATAAGAATGGATGTCCGGATTGCACGCATTGGTCGTCGATACAAAAGTCGCATCCGATTCAATCCCCAAAATCCAGCCGATGACATAAGAAGAGACATCATACCGGTAAGTCCCGTATGCTTTTCCCGTCTGTTCCGGAATCGTACAGTTGCCGTGCAGAAGGTCTACGATATCCCTCATATCCTGCTGCAGGATGGTGTACAACTGCTCGTCAAAAGCATCCGCGGTTTCCACTAATCTGGTTTCGTCATACCAGGTACCGTGGAAAAGATAAAGGGGGTTTTCTGCCCACTGGTTAAACTCATAAAAGGCTTCATAAAATTCCGGCGGCTGTACCGTATAGACCCTGATGCAGTTCGCGTTCATCTCGCTGATCTGTTGAAACCATCTGGCATACTCCTCCTTTGTAATGGCCGCCTCCCCCGGAAAATAACCGGGTTTTCCAAGCCCCATATTGACCCCTTTTAAGTAAATATCCTCAAAATCCGTTCCGTTATAGACGCCAAGGTATTTTCCCTGCGCCCTGAAATAGTAACTGACGCCATCGGAGACATAGGGCTCTATTCTGTTTTGGGGCTGGATCTGCATCTCGCCCGTTTCCTCTCCTGCCGTTCCAGCTGCTTCTGCGTCTGATTCCCCTTCCGATAAGTCCGCCTCCTGTCCTTCCGTTCCCTGAGACTCCACGTGTACGGCCCTGTCTCCCTCCGCAGAGGGCAATTCCTCTATTTTCCTTCCATATTCGCTTTGACAACCCGTCAACAATAATAGCAGCACCGCCAGGGAGACTGCCTTTACCCTGTTTGCTCCTTTCATGTGAAAACCATGTCCTTTCCCACAGCGCCTGATTCTGTCTTACAACCCTAATTTTTCATACACATCAAAGCCATCCAATGTGGCGAAATAATCCTTCGGCGTCTCGGCCCGCCGGATCAGCTGCACGCTTCCATCCTCTTTCAGCAGAAGCTCCGCCGATTTCAGCTTGCCGTTGTAGTTGTATCCCATGGCATATCCGTGGGCTCCCGTGTCATGGATGACCAGATAGTCTCCCCTGTCAATCTTCGGTAATTTCCTGTCAATGGCAAACTTGTCGTTATTCTCGCACAGGGATCCTGCCACATCATACACCTGGTCGCAGGGCGCGTCCTCCTTCCCCAGCACCGTAATGTGATGATAGGCACCATACATGGCCGGCCTCATCAAATTCACCGCACAGGCGTCCACACCGATATACTCCTTGTGGGTATGTTTCTCATGAATTGCCTGCGTCACAAGCGCACCGTAAGGGCCTGTCATAAAACGTCCCATCTCCGTATAGATGGCGGTATCTCCCATACCTGCCGGCACCAGCACCCCGTCAAACACCTTATGCACGCCTTCTCCGATGGCACGGATATCGTTGGGCTGCTGGTCAGGCTGATAGGCGATCCCCACACCGCCGGAGAGATTGATGAACTCGATCTGCACGCCTGCTTTTTCCCTGACCTGCACCGCCACCTCAAAGAGCTGTTTTGCCAGCTGGGGATAGTATTCGTTCGTCACAGTATTGCTCGCAAGAAAAGCATGTAAACCAAAATGCTTCACCCCTTTTTCCTTCAGGATGCGATAACCCTCAAAAAGCTGCTCTGGTGTAAATCCGTACTTGGAATCACCCGGGTTATCCATGATGCCGTTGCTTAACTGGAATACGCCGCCCGGATTGTAGCGGCAGCTCATAGTTTCGGGAAGTTTTCCCAAAATCTTTTCCACAAAGTCTATATGCGTAATATCATCCAGATTGATGATACCGCCCACCTTCGCGCAGTATTCGTACTCCTGCGCCGGTGTATCGTTCGACGAAAACATGATATCCCTGCCATTTATGCCGAGCGCATTACTCAGCATCAGCTCCGTCAGAGACGAGCAGTCGCAGCCCGCGCCGTACTCGTGCATAATCTGAATCAGAAAGGGATTCGGACATGCCTTCACCGCAAAATACTCTTTAAATCCCCTGTTCCAGGAAAAAGCTTCCTGCACCGCCTCCGCGTTTTCCCTGATCCCTTTTTCATCATAAATATGAAAAGGGGTCGGATACGTCTTCACAATCTCTTCTATCTTTTCTTTTGTCACAAACGGTAGTTTTTTCATCTTTAGAACATGCTCCTTTCACAAGCGCATTTTCGCGCATTTTTATCTTATCACTGTCCCTTGTCCTTTGTAAATATAATTGTACGCATTTTGGCGATTTATCTGCCAGCAGTATCATAAAATCCACACTTAATTAAAATCCCCATCTGACAGATATGTTACCTGCCCGGTGGGGATTTTATGTATCAGTTACCATTATTTCATTATGTTCTCTATCTGCCAGTCAATCGGCTCTGCGCCATTTGCTTTCAGAAATTCATTGCACTGACTGAAATGCTTACACCCGAAAAAGCCCCTGTACGCCGAGAGCGGGCTTGGATGTGGCGCTTTTAAAATCAAATGCTTCGGATTGGTAAGCATCGGGATTTTACTCTGCGCGGGACGCCCCCACAGCAGATACACAATCGGCCGGTCCTGCTCATTCACCGCCCGGATCACCGCATCCGTAAATTCCTCCCAGCCCTTTCCCTGATGGGAATTTGCCTGATGCGCCCGTACCGTCAATACTGTGTTTAACAGAAGCACCCCCTGATCGGCCCATTTCTGTAAATACCCGTTGTCGGGAATATCACAGCCCAGATCGTCGTGCAGTTCCTGATAAATATTCTGCAGGGACGGCGGAATCTCCTTCTGATCCGGCAGCACCGAAAAGCTCATACCGTGTGCCTGATGTTCATTGTGATAGGGATCCTGTCCCAAAAGCAGTACCTTCACTTCTGAAAGCGGTGTAAAGTGAAAGGCGTTAAAAATATCATCGGCTGGCGGATACACCACCCGTTTGCTGTATTCTTCCCGCACAAACATATACAGATTTTTATAATAAGGCTTGTGAAATTCACCGTCCAGAGCCTGCGCCCAATCATTTGCCAGCATCGCCATATCTGTCACTCCCTACAGTCGCACGGAAACTCCTCTGTCCCGCAGATATCCTTTTAAATCCATAATCTCCATCTCCTTGAAATGGAACAAAGACGCCGCCAGCGCCGCCTCCGCCTTCCCGTCCCTGAAAGCCTCATAAAAATGCGCCATCGTCCCAGCGCCGCCGGATGCAATCACCGGAATCGAGACATTTTCCGCCACAGCTCTCGTCAGTTCCAGGTCATAGCCTGCCTTCGTACCGTCCCCATCCATGCTGGTCAGAAGAATCTCACCTGCTCCCAGCTTTTCCGCTTTTATGGCCCACTCCACTGCGTCGATTTCCATATCCACACGGCCGCCGTTCCTGTAGATGGTAAATCCTTTTCCATCCTCACGTCTTTTGGCGTCAATCGCCACCACTACGCACTGGCTTCCGAACTTGTCCGCCGCCTCACTGATCAGGTTCGGATTCATGATTGCCGCCGAATTGACGGAAACTTTGTCCGCCCCTTCCCGCAGAATCGCCCTGAAATCTTCCACGCTGCGGATGCCTCCCCCAACTGTAAAGGGAATGAACACCTTCTCCGCCACCTTGCGCACCATCTCCACCGCAGTGGCTCTGGCATCAGAAGACGCTGTAATATCCAGAAAGACCAGCTCATCCGCCCCCGACTTATCATAGGCAGCCCCTACCTCAGCCGGATCGCCCGCGTCCTTAAAATCAATAAAATTAACTCCTTTTACCACCCTGCCGTTTTTCACGTCAAGACAGGGAATAATCCGCTTCGTGTGCATATGTGTGACACTCCGTCCTAAATATTCAGGAAATTTTCTAATATCTTAAGCCCTGTCTCAGAGCTTTTCTCCGGATGAAACTGACAGGCAAACAGATTTTCGCTCTCCACCGAAGCATGAATCAAGGTTCCGTACTCTGTGGCCGCCGTTACAATCTGTGAATCTCCTGCCTGCAAATAATAGGAATGCACGAAATACACATAAGCACCTTTTGCAATCCCTTCAAATAACCGTCCCTGATTCGGAAAAGTCAAAGAGTTCCATCCGATGTGAGGAATTTTCAGTCCCTCCTCCTCGGGAATACGCAAAACCTTCCCCGGCAGAAGTCCAAGACCCGCCACACCCGGCGCCTCCTCGCTGCTCTCAAACATCAGCTGCAATCCGAGACAAATTCCCAAAAACGGAAGTTTCCGGCTGACTGCCTCGCGTATCACCTCAACCAATCCAAACCTGTGCAGCTTTTCCATGGCGTCACCGAATGCACCAACACCCGGCAGAATCACATGATCCGCTGACAAAATTGTCTCCCGGTCCCTCGTCACCACAGCCTCATGTCCAAGCAATGCAGCCGCCTTCTCCACACTCCTGATATTACCGGCATCATAGTCAATAATCGCGACCATTATTCCGTCCCTTCATCCAAAATCTCATCCGCAGCCTGATCATCCCCCGGCATTTCTTCTTCAGGTAAAACATCTTCCTCCGATGAAATGTCTTTCGGCTCAAAATCTATCTCCAGCTCTGCCTCACCGTCTGCTCCTCCAATCCGCTCCATGATCTCCTCTTCCTCCGGAAGCATATCCTGTACACCCGGTTCGGTCTCCTCCTCACTGTCATAAGACTCACCGTTGATGATCGACTCCAGTCTCTGGGAATAGGTCAGATCATCCTCCAGAGCAAGGATATCCAAAGCGTCCTGCTCAGATAACCCAAAGTTCGCAGACAGCCTCTCCAAAATCTGGGCATAAATATCGTTGACCTCTGCCACCACATTATAATTTTCCGCTTCTGGCAGTATCTTCTGATAACGTGCAACGCCTGTAATCAACGCATTCAATGCTTCCAGACGCATATCGAGGTTTACATAATTATCATAGGAGGCAAGTTTTCTGTTCATTTGCAGAACCAGGTTGCTGCCCTGGAATAGCATATTTTCCTCCTCGGTCAGTTCTTTACCGTACAACAACTCATATACATCAGCATACTCTCCGCGATCGTAAGCCGTAAGCGCTTCTTTCCTCTGCATCGTATCCGGCAGGACGAGCGTAAACAGTATAATACATGCGGCAATCGTACCACAGAACAGGAATACTGTAATCACTTTCTTTTTGGAGAGCTTCTTTTCCGGCGGAGCAAGCAGGTCTACTTCCTCTCCGCTCTTCTTCTCCTTCTCTTTTTTCTTCTTGGGCTTCTTTGGTTTCTTTTCCTTCTTTGCCTTCTTGGCGTCCTCTTCTCCTTCTTTTCCTTTCTTGCCCTTCTTATCCTTCTTCTTTTTCTTACCCTTTTTATCCTCGTCACTCAGTTCTTTCAAAAGCTCTTTGTTTTCATCGGTAAGTGTTCCCATCTCCCCTGCATTATCTGCAAGAATCTCCGCCGCAACAGGATCTTCATCCTCGTCACTCTCAAGCAGGAAATCCAGAAGTTTTGCGACGACTCCCGGCTTCTTTTCTTTTTGCGGCTTCTCTGTCTCCTGCTCTGCTCCGTCTCCTAAGAGAGCTTCCAATTCATCTTCCACGCCCTCAGCCGGCTGCTCTTCCTCGCCGCCCTTCTTCTTTTTGCCAAACAGTTTTCTGCGTTTCTTCTTTTTCTTTTTTCCCTGATCGCCGCCTTCACGCTCCGCAACTTCCTCAGGTGAAAGTTCCCGAATGCTCTCCGCTTCTCTGGCCGCCTCATCACTCTCAAACAAATCAAAGCTGCTGTCTTCGCCTGCGCCTTCCAGCATCGCCAGCATATCATCATCCGCAGGGACACTCTGCCCGGATTCTTCCAAAAGATCGTTGATCTCCGACAGGTCTTCATCGTGCTCCATACCTGCCAGCAATGCGGCAAGATCGTCGTCTCCTCCGGTCTCCCCTGTCTCCTCCAAACCAAAACTGTCTCCCGTTTCCTCAGACATATCACCACTTAACAGACGGTCGATATCTTCCTCCGACATCAGCTCATCCGCATCATTATCTGTATTTTCGGGCGCCTCCTGCGCTAAGTTATCCAGTGACAGATCATCCAAAGATAACTCATCTATGGCAAAATCATCCGAGCCATTCTCTCCCACGTCCAAATCCCCCATAGAAAACTCATCCAGAGACAGACCATCCATGTCGTCTGATGCACTGCCGTCCTGCCCTGTCTCATCTGTCGCCAAACCATCCATACTTAACTCATCCAGCGCAAATTCATCCAAAGACAGATCTTCCATGCCGTCTGGTGCACTGTCGCCCTGCTCTGTCTCATCCGTCGCCAAATCATCCATACTTAACTCATCCAGCGCAAATTCATCCAAAGACAGATCTTCCATGCC
>CAMQTN010000066.1 GCA_947037115.1 uncultured Lachnospiraceae bacterium | reverse complement strand
ATATATGCACTGTAACGTATACAAAGCAGAGAATATGTAGTATTTTAAAAGAAGATTACAAAAAATCTTCTTTTTTAATGGTTTTATTGGTGAAAATGCACAAAAAAGGAATGGTGGTATATCTGACAGGGAGGGCTGACATGACATTACGGGAAGAGGCGGATCAGATCATTCGAAAGTCAATTCAGGCGGTTCTGCCGGATGAGGCGGTGGCGAAAGCCTTACAGGGAAGGACCTTTGGTTCAGGCAGGATTTATATGGTGGCTGCCGGTAAAGCAGGGTGGCAGATGGGAAAGGCGGCGGCGGAGATTTTGCAGGATAAGCTGGAAGCCGGCGTGGTAGTGACGAAGTACGATCACGTGAAGGGAAAAATTCCGAAGACACAGTGTTTTGAGGCGGGTCATCCGGTGCCGGACGAGAATTCCTTTACGGCGACACAGGCGGCACTGGATCTGGCGGCACAGGCGACGGCGGAGGATGAGGTGATTTTTCTGCTTTCCGGCGGCGGTTCGGCTCTGTTTGAGAGGCCGCTGGTGAGCGGGGAGGAGCTTCAGGATATCACCAGACAGCTTTTGGGCTGTGGGGCGGATATTGTGGAGATGAATACGATCCGGAAACGGCTCTCCGGGGTGAAGGGTGGACGGTTTGCCTTAGCCTGCGAACCTGCCCGTGTGTTCAGCATTGTGTTAAGCGATATTCTGGGAGATCCGCTGGATATGATTGCGTCAGGCCCTGCTTACCCGGATTCTTCCACCTGTGAGGAAGCCCTTGCAATTGTAAAGAAATACGGATTGCAGATGAGTGAGAAAGCGATGGCTCTGCTTGGGCAGGAGACGCCGAAAGCCCTCGCCAATGTGGAGACAAAGATAACGGGCAGTGTGTCCGGCCTGTGCAGGGCTGCCGCAGCGGCCTGTGAGGAGCTGGGTTACGAACCGGTTATTCTGACGGACCAGCTGTCATGCGAGGCAAGGGAGGCGGGACGTTTTCTGGCCGCCATAGCAAAGACGCATCAGAATACAGAAAAGAGCCTCGCTTTTCTGGCAGGCGGCGAGACGGTGGTGCACCTGACCGGTAAGGGCAAAGGCGGCAGAAATCAGGAGCTTGCGCTGGCGGCGGCGGAGGATATCGCAGGACTTTCCGGTACGGCGGTGTTCAGCGTGGGGAGCGACGGGACGGACGGTCCCACTGACGCGGCCGGAGGTTACAGCGATGGCACTACACGGGAGCGGCTTGCACAGCAGGGCCTGTCCGTTTATGAGGTATTGCAGGACAATGATGCCTATCACGCCCTGAAAAAGACGGACGGCCTGATTGTCACGGGTGCGACGGGCACCAATGTCAACGATGTGGCGGTGCTTTTGATCAAAAGATGAAAATGCCGTATAAAGGTAAAATGATATGGAAATCGGGAGTAAGGACGAAAGGATGGGAAAAACAGGATGGTTCTTCGCACATTGCTTGAAAATAATCTTTCGCAGAACAGAGCGCTGACCGCGGAGCACGGCCTGTCTTTTATGGTGGAGACAGCGCGGGCGAAGATTCTCTTTGACTGCAGTGCGGGCAGCGCGGCCAGAAAGAATGCCGGAAAGATGAATGTGTCTCTGGCGGATGTGGATTACGTGGTACTCAGCCACAGCCACTACGACCATGCGGGAGGCTATCCGGATATGGCAGCACACGGTGTCCGTGCGCCGCTCATAACGGGTCCCCGGTTCTTTGAGGAAAAATATGCCCGTGACGGCGGAAAATATGTGTATCTCGGATGCGGTTTCGGAGAAGAGTTTCTTACGGAAAACGGCATAGAGCGCCGGATCTGCGAAGGATGTGAGACATTGGAGAAAGGATGTCATGTGGTGGGCGGCTTCAAACGGTTCTATGAATTTGAAAAGGCGCCGGCACGGTTTGTCAGACAGACTTCGGAGGGGATGATTGCAGATGATTTTCCGGATGAGGTCTGCCTGGTGATCGAGAGCGGGAAAGGCCTGGTAATGGTTGTGGGATGCAGCCATCCGGGGATCTTAAACATGATCAGGAGTGTGCGGGAGCGTTTCGGGCAGCCGGTGTATGCGGTATTCGGCGGCTCCCATCTGGTGGAGGCGGATGAGGAGAGGCTTCTGGAAACAATGAAAATACTGAAGGATATGGGGATTGCGCTTGCCGGGTTCAACCACTGTACAGGCGACACAGCGCAGAGCCGCCTTGCAGAGTCCTGTGGCGGTGTGGTGTATTCCCATTTGAAGGTGGGGGACTGTATCTTTTTACCGTAAGCCATTCCTGTTCCTTTTCCGATAGATTCTATTAAGTGTCCCAGGGACATAAGTTATCAAAAGGAGGGTGATAGTATGTCAGCTATATTCATGTTTGCGGTGATCGTGCTGGCCGTTGTGGCCATGGTGATCGCAATCTCAAAGTTCAACCAGCATCCGTTCCTCGTGCTGGTGGTGGTCGCGGTGGTCGTTGGCCTTGTCTGCGGCATTCCCACAGAGGATGTGATCACGACGGTCAAGAATGGCTTCGGCAACATTCTGGCCAGCATCGGTATCGTAATCCTGGCGGGTACGATTATCGGTACGATTCTCGAGAAGACGGGTGCAGCACTCACAATGGCTAACAGTATTCTCAAGGTGGTGGGCAAGGATAAGAGTGTGCTCACCATGGGCCTTACCGGCTATGTGACGGGTATCCCGGTATTCTGCGATTCCGGTTTTGTTATCCTCAGCCCGATCTCGAGGGCATTGGCGAGCCAGAGCAACGTGTCTCTGGCAGTGATGGCGACGGCGCTTTCCGGCGGTCTGTATGCGACTCACTGTCTGGTTCCGCCTACGCCCGGGCCGATCGCGATGGCGGGTACGCTGGAGGCGGATCTGGGGCTGACGATTCTTGTGGGGCTCCTGATTTCCATTCCGGTTACCTTAGTAGCCATTCTCTATGCAAAGAAGGTGGCTTCCAAAATTGACATTCCGGCTAATCCGGAGTACACGGTAGAAGAGTTACAGCGCAAATACGGCAGACTTCCGGGCACACTGCACAGCTTTTCCCCGATTTTACTGCCGATCATACTGATTGCATTAAAATCCGTCGGTGATTTCCCCAGTGCACCTTTCGGCGGCGGCGTGTTTAAGATGATCGTCTCTTTTTTGGGCAATCCCGTGATTGCATTGATTCTGGGTGTGTTTCTTTCGATGACGCTGATTCCGAAGTCGGAGAAGGAAAATACATTGAAGTGGATTACGGAGGGTGTGACCAACTCGGCGGGTATTCTGGCAATTACCGGTGCGGGCGGTTCTTTCGGCGCGGTTTTGCAGCAGCTCCCGATTGCGGATGCGTTAAGCGGTTCCATGCTGGGCCTTGGCATCGGTGTTGTACTGCCCTTTGTGATTGCGGCGCTTCTGAAGACGGCGATGGGCGCATCCACAGTGGCTATGATTACCACGTCGGCCATGATCGCTCCCCTGATGGGCGCGCTGGGATTTACCAGCCCTATCGCGAAAGTGCTTGTTATCATGGCGATCGGCGCAGGTTCCATGACGGTATCCCACGCCAATGATTCCTATTTCTGGGTAGTGTCACAGTTCTCGGATATGGATACGCAGGCGGCTTACAAGTGCCAGACCGGTGTGACGGCGGTGATGGGCGTCACCACTTTAGTCATTGTGTTCCTTCTCTCCCTGTTCCTTGTTTAAAGCGGGGGCGTCCGCATCGTCCGGCAGGATTGCCGTGATCAGATAGAGGGGAAGACTGAGCACCATGAAATACACATAACGAAATTCCGTGGCTACCGGTGTGGCGGCCAGTACCGTGAGCAGCAGGGCCACACTTGGCAGATAACAGATGAGCTTGTGATAGTCCTTTCGGATGATCACAACGCTGATACCAAACAACATAATCCAGCAGGCAGCGCCCATGCTCCAGAGGACGCCGTAGATGGGTACCATACTTCCAAGCTTGATGGCGATCTCTTTGGCCTTAATGACCAGGGGACCGCCTATCAGCGGTTTGTGGGAGACGCCCAGATCCGTGGCGCTGACGCCTTCGGCTTCAGCCACCAGATAAAAAGAATCGGGATACCAGTAACCGTAGGTCTGGTTCACATAGGCGGTCAGGTAATCGCCGGGATACCGAAGCCCCAGAGCGGCCCAGAGCTTCAGAAATTCCCATTTATGTTCGACCAGATAATCCTGATTTCCCGCTCTGACCAGTTCTTTGATGTTGTCTGCGAAGGTGGGATTGTAGAGCTCGTGGATATAAGTCAGATCCACCACCTGCTCGATCAGGGACAGTTCCTCTTCCGTGAGATATCGGTCATTGCAAATAACGGCTGTGATTTGCTGCATGGGGATGCATACGGACTCAATGAAGTCCGGCTGCTCTACGAGAAATGCTCGCATCATCGGATATTTGACGGCTGCGGACAGAAGGAGAGCGGCCAAAAGCGGCGGGCAGATGTACCTGGCCCTGCGGCGGAAAGCGAAGAGCAGAAAGGGCAGGGCCAGAAGAAAGGCGTACCAGCCGTTAGAGCGGAAAAGACATATCATAACGCTTGATATGAAAAGGACAAAGCGGTTTATGAAACAGAACTGTTCCTGCACCGACAGACGCAGGAGGGCGCAGCCGAAAAACAACACCGCCGCCGCGAAGGGAATATCTTTCCACACGGTGACGGAGAAGACGGCATTGTAGGGGATCAGGGCATAGAAGGCCACGATCATAAGAAGGACAAAAGGGCGAATCCTGTGGGAGCGCAGCGTGGAGATAAAAAATGCCACACTGCCGGCCAGCAGACACATCTGGAAAAAAGTGTAAACGGACACGGCGGTTACCATGTCTTTTGTCAGCGCATAACCGGTATGGTAGAAGAATCCGAATACCAGCGTGTGTACCCAGGGGTGATGGTTAGAGAAGGGGATGATCCCTAAAATCTGTTCAAACTGGTTAATGCTGTCCGGGGTCATGATGCCGGGATACTGATAGAGATAATAGGGCAGCCAGCAAAGCAGGCAGGCCAGGAAAGCGCAGAGAGCCGTGTGGTTTCGTATGAAATTGATCACCGCCGTAAGGCAGGCGGACAGCTTTTTGTGAGGGCTGTCATGGAGATAGGGAATATCCTGATAGCGGGTGAGCAGAGCGCGGTACAGTCTGTCTTTGTTACAGGCGTAGGAATACAGAAAATGAAGCAGATAGTAAAACAGGCAGACAAAGCCGGCAAAGATAACGGCAAGGATCACAAAGCGGTACAGTCTGCTTGTGAGCAGTTCAACGTAGTGGGGATAGTCCACCAGCATGTACAGGAGAGTAAAAAGGACCGCCATGGCAAGAGCCACCCGGTTGGAAACCTGCATGAGATTCATCCGGCGGTTCACATGCCGGTAGAAGAAAAACACCAGCAGGAAGAAGACGAAGGTCAGGATATTGCCCGGCTCCATGCGGGACGCCTTCATCAAAGCCCATGTGGTGACAAAGCTCTGGAACAGGTGAGACAGTAAAATACGGTCCGGTTTGTTAAACATGTTTTGTTTCCCCCAACTAAAAACTACTATAGTTAGAGTAATAGATATCCGCCGCCCTGTCAATCATTGCAGACGGCAGGAGTTCGGGCCGTATCATGCAGAACTTTGAAAAACGCTTGCAATGGAAGAAAAAGGGTGCTATAATATCTCAAGAATCAATCATGGTTACTGAGATAAAGAGTGGACTTGCGAGTCCACTCTTTTCCGTGCAGGGGGGACGTTATGTCAAAAAGAGAAACATATGAGGAAAAAACGGAAATCCTTCTTGTTCCGATCGTGGAGCGCTGCGGCGTGGAGATTTACGATGTAGAGTATGTGAAAGAGGGGAAGGAGTATTACCTGCGGGTCTTTATCGACAAGCCGGAAGGCGTGAACATTCAGGACTGCGAGAATGTGAGCCGGGCCTTGTCGGATGTGCTCGATGAAGAGGATTTCATACCGGATGCCTATATCCTGGAGGTCAGCAGTCCGGGACTTGGCAGAGTGTTAAAAAAGGACAGACATTTGGAAAAAAGTCTGGGAGAAGCGGTGGAACTGAAAACATATAAGCCCATCGACAGGCAAAAAGAGTTCGAGGGAATCTTAAAGGCTTATGACGCAGAGTCCGTCACCATTGAAGAGAATGGTGTTTTGCACAGATTCGAGAGGCCGGATATTGCAACGGTCAGGCTGGCACTGGATATTTAAAACGTTTATTCCCGAGAGCAATGAGCCGGGCGGCGGCGAAGCAGGCATCTGGCGAATGCCGCGAGGGTCGATACCCCGTTGCCTGCAGCGGGGTTGGTGACTACAGTAAGGAGACATAGGAGGACAACGGAAAATGAATAAGGAATTGATGGAGGCGCTGGATATTCTGGAGAGAGAGAAGGAGATCAGCAAGGACACTCTCTTTGAGGCGATTGAGAATTCACTGATTACCGCTTACAAAAACCACTTCGGCAAGGCGGACAATGTGAAGGTGGAAATCGACAGGGAAACCTGCGACTACTATTGTTACGCGGAGAAGGAGGTCGCAGAGGAGATCGAGGATCCTGTGATGCAGATTTCTCCCGAGGAGGCGAGGGAGATCGATCCTGCCGCCAAAGTGGGGGATATCATCCGCGTGGAGATCCGCTCCAGGGAGTTTGGACGTATTGCCACGCAGAATGCAAAGAGCGTGATTTTACAGAAAATCCGTGAGGAGGAGAGAAGCGTTATCTACAACCAATACTTCGAGAAGGAGAAGGATGTGGTGACGGGGATTGTCCAGCGGTATATGGGAAAGAACATTTCCATCAATCTGGGTAAGGCGGATGCGATTTTAAATGAGAATGAGCAGGTGCGTACCGAGCATTTCAGGCCTACGGAGAGAATTAAGGTATATATTCTGGAGGTAAGGAACACACCAAAAGGCCCCAGGATTTTAGTCAGCAGGACTCACCCGGAGCTGGTGAAGCGCCTTTTTGAGTCCGAGGTGACGGAGATTAAGGACGGCACGGTGGAGATCATGAGCATTGCCAGAGAGGCGGGCAGCAGGACCAAGATTGCGGTGCGCTCCAATAACCCCAACGTGGATGCGGTCGGCGCCTGTGTGGGTATCAACGGCTCCAGGGTCAATTCTATTGTGGATGAACTCTGCGGGGAGAAGATCGATATCGTTAACTGGGATGACAACCCGGGCAATCTGATTCAGAATGCGCTCTCACCGGCAAAGATTGTGGCAGTGTTCGCAGATCCCGATGAGAAGACAGCCAAGGTGGTGGTGCCGGATTACCAGTTGTCCCTCGCAATCGGAAAAGAGGGGCAAAATGCCAGACTGGCGGCCAGGCTGACGGGATATAAGATTGATATCAAGAGCGAGACACAGGCCAAGGATGCACCCGGCTTCCGTTACGAAGATTACCTCTATGATGACGAGGAGGAAGACTACGAGGAGGACGGATACACCGAGGAAGGGTATACGGAGGAAGCGTATACCGGTGAAGAGTACGCCGGCGGGGATTATGGGCAGGAAGCGTACGCAGAGGCAGAAGACGGCGGCGAAGAGGCGTAAAAGCGAGGAAAGTAATGGCAAAGAAGGTTTCACTGCGCCAGTGTGTGGGCTGTGCGAAGATGAAGGATAAAAAGGAAATGATGCGCGTGCTGAAGAGCGCGGAAGGTCCGGTGGTGCTGGATATGAGCGGGAGAAAAAACGGCAGGGGCGCTTACCTTTGCAGGGACGGGGAGTGTCTGGCGAAGGCGAGAAAGAACAGAGGGCTGGAACGTTCTTTAAAGATGTGCATACCGGATGAAATATACGAGAATCTGGAGAAGGAGTTTGAGGAGGGCAGGCATGAGTCAGATACCGGGGAAGGATAAGGTATTATCTATGCTGGGACTCGCCGCACGCTCCAGAAATGTTGTCAGTGGCGGATTTGCAACGGAACAGGCTGTCAAGGGCGGTAAAGCGGGCCTGGTCATTATAGCGGAGGATGCGTCGGGTAATACCAGAAAAAAGTATAGTAACATGTGTGATTTTTATGAAGTTCCCTATGCGTTTCATGGGACCAAGGATGTGCTGGGACATTCCATGGGCAAGGAAGAAAGATCGGTTCTTGCGGTGACAGACGAGGGATTTGCAAATTCGATACGGAAGCATTTAGGAGACTCGAAATAGGTGGAGGTAGTGAGTATGGCGAAGATGAAAGTACATGAGCTGGCAAAAGAGGTAGACAGGAAGAGTAAGGAACTGATCGACTTTTTGCAGGCTAAAGGATATGAGGTGAAGGTTGCGCAGAGTTCCATTGAGGATGATGCGATTGCGCTTGTGAGAAAAGAGTTTGGCTCTTCGGGACAGGAGAACGCGCCTGCCGCGGAAGGAGGCGCGCCGGAGGAAAAAACACAGAAGGCAGAGCCGGCCGCGAAAAGGCAGGAGGCTCCACCGGAGAAAAAACCTGCCGCAGAGAGTGCAAAAAAAGAGGAAAAGGCGGAAGCGCCCAGGAAGAAAAGGATCATCTTCGTGAGCAATCCTCACAACTCCAAGATGGGAGGACGTCCGTCCCAGAACCAGGGCCAGAGTGCGGGAGGCGGAGCAAACAGAGGAAACAACAGGCCGATGTCAAACGGCGCCCGTCCGGTACAGCCCCAGAATACACCTCATAAGATTGTGCGTCCGACGCAGAAGCCGATCCCGGTGACGGCGGAGCCCTACGATGTCAGACAGAAGCAGCAGCAGGAGAGAAGGCTGGAGCAGAGACAGCAGGAGAAAAGGCAGCAGGAGAGGGAGAAACGGGAAAATAATAAAAATACGGCGGCCGGCAGCAGACCGGCTCCCGGACAGGAGAGAGTGGGCAGTGCAGGAGAAAATCGCAGACCTGAGAGCCAGGGCAGAACGAATTTTAACGGCGGTCAGACTGATCGCAAAGGCGGCGGCGCTCCCTTCGCTGGCGGCAGGAACGGCGGCAATAGTGAGCGCCCTCAGAGAGGAGCTGGCGGGCAGGACAATCGATTTAGGAAAAATAACGGTCCGAAGGACTTTGTCGCTGAAGCGCCCGGCAAGGATGCGCAAAGCCACAGGGATGATGAAAAACGCAGGGCAAATCAGGACAGGAATAAACGCTCGAAGAAGGATCATATTTATGAAGAGGACGAAGCAGCAGTAAAGAACCGCAATAAGGCGGGCCGGTTTATCAAACCTGAGAAGAAGCCGGAGGAGTCCAGGGAGGAGCAGATCAAGGTAATCACGATCCCCGAGACGCTGACCATCAAGGAGCTGGCGGATAAGATGAAGATTCAGCCCTCCGTGATCATCAAGAAACTTTTCCTGCAGGGGCAGGTAGTGACCTTAAATTCGGATGTCAGCTTTGAGGAGGCGGAGAATATCGCCATCGAGTATGAGATCATCTGTGAGAAAGAGGTGAAGGTCGACGTCATAGAGGAACTCCTTCGCGAGGAGGAGGAGGACGCCTCCACGATGGTGGCGCGTCCGCCGGTTATCTGCGTTATGGGACACGTAGACCACGGCAAGACCTCCCTGCTTGACGCGATCCGCAAGACGAATGTGACGGATAAGGAGGCGGGCGGCATTACCCAGGCAATCGGCGCGTACACGGTAAGCGCAAAGGGGCAGAGTATCACTTTCCTGGATACGCCGGGGCATGAGGCGTTTACAGCCATGCGTATGCGCGGCGCCAATTCCACGGATATCGCGGTGCTGGTTGTGGCGGCCGACGACGGCGTTATGCCGCAGACAGTGGAGGCCATCAACCACGCGAAGGCGGCGGGAATTGAGATCATCGTGGCGGTCAACAAGATCGACAAGCCGAACGCGAACATCGACCGCGTGAAGCAGGAGATGACGGAGTACGAACTGATCCCGGTAGACTGGGGCGGGTCGACAGAGTTCGTGCCGGTGTCTGCAAAGTCGGGTGAGGGTATTGAAACCCTTCTGGAGACGATTCTGCTCACGGCGGAGATTCTGGAGCTGAAGGCGAATCCGAACAGAAACGCCAGAGGTCTTGTCATCGAGGCGGAGCTTGACAAGGGCAGAGGCCCTGTGGCTACCGTGCTGGTGCAGAAGGGTACGCTTCATGTGGGAGACTTTATCTCTGCGGGGGCAAGCCACGGCAAGGTGAGAGCCATGATCGACGACAAGGGCAGGCGCGTGAAGGAGGCGAAACCCTCCACACCTGTGGAAATTCTCGGTTTATCCGATGTGCCCAGCGCAGGAGAGGTGTTTATCGTCCATGAGAACGATAAGAGCGCGAAATCTTATGCGGAGACCTACATGGCGCAGCATAAAGAGGAGATGCTTGCAGATACTAAGACAAAGATGTCCCTCGACGACCTGTTTAACCAGATTCAGGAGGGCAATCTGAAAGAGCTGAACCTGATTGTCAAGGCGGATGTGCAGGGCAGCGTGGAGGCGGTAAAACAGAGCCTGATGAAGCTGTCCAACGAGGAAGTGGTGGTGAAATGTATTCACGGCGGCGTGGGTGCGATCAACGAGTCCGATGTGTCCCTTGCTTCCGCATCCTCGGCTATCATTATTGGCTTTAACGTGAGACCGGACGCGACCGCAAAGACTGTGGCGGAGCGCGAGGGCGTGGATGTGCGCCTCTACAAGGTTATTTACCAGGCCATCGAGGATATCGAGGCGGCCATGAAGGGTATGTTAGACCCGATCTTCGAGGAGAAGGTTATAGGCCACGCGGAGGTACGCCAGATCTTCAAGGCGTCCGCAATCGGCAACATTGCAGGTTCCTATGTGCTTGACGGTGAGTTCCAGAGAGGATGTAAGATCCGCATCCGCAGAGGCGAAGAGCAGATTTATGAAGGTGAGCTCGCGTCCCTGAAGCGTTTCAAGGATGACGTGAAGGAAGTGAAGGCCGGGTTTGAGTGCGGTCTTGTGTTCGAGGGATTTGACAAAATGCAGGAGCTCGATGTTGTGGAGGCTTACATTATGGTGGAGGTACCCAGGTGAGCTGTCTCAACAGGTTGAGACGCGGCTTTGTGAAAAAATACCACAAAGCCGGGGCGCTGTATGGAGGAAGCGATGAAGAAGAATAGTGTTAAAAATACCCGCATCAACGGCGAGGTGCAGCGCGTTCTGGCGGAAATCATCCGCGGGGGGATCAAAGATCCCAGAATCGCGCCGATGACCTCTGTGGTAGCGGTGGAAGTTGCCCCTGATTTAAAGACCTGCAAGGCGTGGATCAGCGTGCTCGGTGACGAGAAGGCACAGGCGGATACGCTTGCAGGGCTTGAGAGCGCGGAAGGGTATATCCGCGGGCAGCTTGCCCGTACTGTCAATCTGCGGAATACGCCGCAGATCCAGTTTATTATGGATCAGTCAATCGCTTACGGGGTGAATATGTCGAAACGGATTGAGGAAGTGGTGGCATCGGACCGGGAAGCTGCGGAGACGAATAAGAGGAATGAAAATGAAGAGGATCAGTAGTGAGTTAAAGGGTGCAAAGACAATAGCGATCAGCGGCCATGTGAGACCGGACGGGGATTGTGTCTGCTCGGTTATGGCGTTATACCATTATCTGAAAAAGGAACTGCCGGAGGCAAAAATCGACATCTATCTGGAGGAACCGCCGGCGCCCTTGCAGATTTTAGAGGGAATAGAAGAAATTAAATCAACATTTAATACGGATGAAATTTATGATGTTTTCTTTGCGATGGACTGCAATGACGATCGGCTTGGCGATGCGCTGCCCATTTTCAGGCGGGCGCGCAGACGCATCAACATCGATCATCATATCAGCAATACCGGCTGCGGGGACGTGAATATTGTGGAGCCGGAGAGAAGCTCCACGTCGGAACTGCTCTACGACCTGATGGAGCCGGCGCTTGTGGATGCGGAGATCGCAAAAGCTGTTTATATCGGCATTGCCCACGATACGGGGGTGTTCCGTTATTCCAACACTTCGCCGCACACCATGCAGATCGCCGCAGAATTGCTTAAATTTGGATTTGATTTTTCTAAATTGATTGAAGAGACCTTTTACGAGAAGACTTATTTCCAGACGCAGATCATGGGCAGGGCGATTTTAGGGAGCGTGCGTTTTATGGATGACAGATGTATTGTCAGCATGGTGAGCCGGCGTATGATGGAGTTTTACTGCGTGGGTCCGAAGGATCTGGACGGCATTGTCAATCTGCTTCAGGGTGTAAAGGGCGTTGAATGCGCCATTTTCATGTATGAGATCGGCACGCTGGAGTACAAGGTGAGCATGCGCTCGAACGGTCTTGTCAATGTGGCGCAGGTGGCCGTGAAGTTCGGCGGCGGCGGGCATGTGCGGGCTGCGGGCTGTACGATGAACGGTACATATCATGACAATATCAACAACCTCTCGAAGGAGATTGCGGAGCAGTTAGAGCGGGCACAGACGAAAGAACAGGAATAGAAAGTGACAGACATTTATGTATAACGGAATCATGAATGTTTATAAGGAGGCCGGGTTTACGTCACACGATGTTGTGGCAAAGCTCCGGGGTATCTGTAAACAGAAGAAAATAGGGCATACAGGGACACTCGATCCGGATGCGGTCGGCGTGCTTCCTGTATGTTTTGGTTCAGGCACAAAGCTGTGCGATATGCTTACGGACTGGGATAAGGAGTATATCGCCACACTGCGGCTTGGGGTGTCAACCGACACGCAGGATTTATCAGGACGGGTGTTATTGAAAGCAGAGGAGGAAATGATCCAGACGCTCACGGAGGAACAGGTAAGGCAGGGTGTTTTTCACTTTCTGGGCGGATATGAACAGATCCCGCCTATGTACTCGGCCCTGAAGGTGAACGGGAAAAAGCTGTATGAGCTGGCCAGAGCGGGGAAGGAAGTGGAGCGCAGGCCCCGGAGAGTAGAGATCAGCGAATTGGAGATTTTGGAGATGGCGCTTCCGACCGTGCGTTTCCGTGTGGTCTGTTCCAAAGGGACTTACATCCGGACGCTCTGCCATGATATCGGCGGGCGGCTGGGATGCGGCGGCGCGATGGCGTCGTTGACGCGAAGCAGGGTTGGCATTTTCGGTCTGGAGGGAGCGCTTCGCCTTTCGGAGATAGAGAAATTGCGGGATGAAGATAAAATATCAAGTGTTATCATTCGGCCGGATGCGGTGTTTGACACATACCGGGCCGTGACAGTGGCAGCCGCGGGAAAACGGCTTTTGGAGAACGGCAACCGTATTCCTGCAGGTATGCTCCCGGATGCACAGGATCTGCGGGAGAAAGAACAGCTTCGCATGTACGATGAGGCGGGACGGTTTTACGGCGTCTATCAGTATGGGGCCGGGGAGGCAAAGCCCGTAAAGATGTTTTTATAGACGGGCAAAAAGGATGTTATGGAAATTATAGAAAATACAACGGAATTTTATTTAAAGAAGCCAAGCGCGGTGGCTCTTGGCAAGTTTGACGGGATTCATCTGGGACACCGCAAACTTCTGGATCGGGTATTGGAGCAGAAAAAGCGGGGATGTCAGGCGGTGGTGTTCACCTTTGACACCTCGGCGGCTTTCTTCTTCGGAAAAGAGGAGAAAGAGTTGTCTACGAGGGATGAGAAGCGTGCCGTTTTCTCACAGATGGGAATTGACGTACTGATTGAATTTCCCCTAAATCCGGATACGGCAGCCACGGAGCCTGCGGATTTCGTGTCCCGTTATCTGGCAGAGCAGATGCGGACTGTCTATCTCTGCGCCGGGCCTGACATTTCCTTCGGGAAAGGGGGAGATGGAGACTACGGGCTTCTTGCCTCACGTGCCGGAATTTACGGCTATCAGGTGGAGCTGATCGACAAGGTTCGGGTAGATGGGAAAGAGGTCAGTTCTACGAGAGTGCGGGAGGCGGTCCGCACAGGAGAGATGGAGGCTGCGGCCCGTATGCTTGGCGCGCCCTACGGCATAAGCGGCAGGGTAGTGCACGGCAGGGCTCTGGGGCGCAGGCTTGGCATGCCTACCGCTAACCTTTTGCCGGAAGGAAGTAAGCTCCTTCCTCCAAACGGCGTCTACTATTCCAGAATTATCCTGGAGGGCAGGACATATCGGGGAATCACCAATGTGGGCTGTAAACCTACAGTTTCCGAGGAACGGATCATGGGGGTGGAAACGTATCTGTATGATTTCGAGGGAGAAATTTATGACAGGGACATCACGGTGGAGCTATTGGCATTCCGCCGGGCGGAGCGGACTTTTGACAGTGTGGAGGCGCTGCGCAGGCAGATCGAGGAGGATGTGGAGGCCGGCAGAAACGCTTTTTTTTGACATAAGGGCTTGTAAGAGGATTTTTTTTTCGATACAATAAAGAAGTGTAGCTTTTAACAGAGCAGAACAAAGGAAGGATATCTGAATTAAGATGAGTCTATCTATCATTCTTACCATGTGCGGCGGCCTCGGGCTGTTTTTGTATGGTATGGGTATCATGAGCGACAGTATTGAGAAAGTGGCCGGCGCCAGGCTGAGAGGGATTCTGGAGCGGCTGACAACAAACCGATTCACGGCCATGCTTGTGGGCGTGATTTTCACGGCAGTAATCCAGTCTTCCTCGGCCTGTACAGTCATGGTGGTCAGTTTCGTAAACTCAGGTCTGATGACACTCACCCAGGCGGCGGGTGTGATCTTTGGCGCTAATATCGGTACGACGGTAACGGCGCTCCTTGTTTCCTTTAAATTAGAAAAAGCGGCGCCTTTGATTTTACTTTTGGGCGTGCTTGTCGTGATGTTTGTGAAAAAACAGAAAATTACCCAGTGGGGCGAGGTCATTGTCGGATTCGGCGTTCTCTTCATGGGTCTCGGTTCCATGTCGAGCGCTATGGCGGGTATGAAAGATTCTCCTGCGGTGCTGGAAATGTTCGCCTCCCTGCAGTCCCCGTTTCTGGCAGTTCTTTTGGGGACAATCCTCACGGCCGTGATTCAGAGCTCCTCTGTGACGGTCAGTATCATGGTGCTTCTTGCCAATCAGGGTCTGATGAGCATGGAAATAGGCATGTTTATCATTCTTGGCTGCAATATCGGCGCCTGTACCTCTGCACTGCTTGCCTCTCTGGCAGGTAAAAAAGACGCGAAGAGAGCGGCGTCCATTCATTTGATTTTCAATGTGATCGGGACAGTAATAGTTTACATAATATTCTCGCTGGCGGTTGGCAGGGTGGTGGGTATACTTACATATCTGGCAGGCGGCGACGCGGGCCGGGTGGTTGCTTTCGCCCATATTTTCATCAAAGTATTCCAGGTTATTATTATGATGCCGTTTATCAAACAGATTGTGAAGCTCACCTATCTGCTGGTACCGGGTGATGACAGGAAGATCGGTTACAGGGACAGCTATCAGTTGAAATATATCGGTGAGACGATGGTCTTAAATCCTGCCACGGCGGTGGTGGAGGTCATCAAGGAGCTGGACCGCATGGGTTCTCTTGCGGATGAGAATTTAAACCGTGCGATGAACGCTCTCGTCACGCTTGACAGGGAGGAGATAGATGAGGTCTATGAGGTGGAGAAAAACATTGATTTCTTAAGCCATGCCATAACCAACTATCTGGTGAAGATCAACCAGACAACCCTGCCGATCGAAGATTTGAAGAGCATTGGCGCACTTTTCCATGTGGTAAACGATATTGAGCGGATTGGCGACCATGCGGAGAACATTGCGGATGCGGCGGCGCGCAGGGAGGAGACAGGCATAGAATTTTCCAAGGCGGCACAGCGTGAGCTGGGAGAGATGATGAATATGGTCAACACGATTCTGCGGTTCTCTTTTGAGATGTTTGTGAAGAGCACAGAGGAGCACGTGGAGGATATCAGGAATCTGGAGGAGGCCATAGACGAGAAGGAGAAGGAATTACAGCAGAAACATATCGAGCGGCTTTCAAATAACGAGTGCACGCCTGAAGCGGGCGCCCTGTTCTCGGATATTGTGTCGGGATTGGAGAGAGTGGCGGATCATGCGACGAATATCGCTTTTGCCAACAGCTATTTTGAGCCAAACTAAACAGATACGGCAGTGAGAGGAACTGATTCCTAATGAGAAGACGGAAAATCCTATTAGTAATAACGGGAGTTATGATGATACATACATCAATACCGGTAAGGGCATCCATGACCATTCCGGATCTTCTGCCGATAGGGCAGCTGGATCTGGACAGGGAGCCCTCGCAGGAGGAGGAAAGACAGGCCGGCGGGAGCAGCGGGGAGGAAGACGGCGCGGAGACGGCGCAGGACGTTCTGCAGGAAGACGCCATCGGTTCCGGCGTAATCCTGATTGCGGATAAGACGGCAGAAGACTATGCGCTCGCCTATGAGCGGGCAAAGAATGCAAACTGGGGCTATACGAATCTTGGAATCGCAGATGTGAGCGACAATTTGAATATCCGGGCCATTGCGGCGGAGGATGGAAGGCTGGTGGGAAAACTGCCAAAGGACGCCGCCTGTGAGGTGATTGACATGGACGATACCTGGGCACATATCCAGTCAGGCAGTGTGGATGGTTATGTGAGCCGGGATTATCTTTTGACCGGTGTGCTTGCGAAGATGAAGGCGGAAGAGCTGGCAACGACTGTGGCGACGGTTACCACCGACAGCCTTAAGGTCAGGGCGGAGCCCAACACGGAATCGGAGGTAATCACGCTGGTACCCCGGGGCGAGGAACTGGAGGTGTCGGCTGTGGAGGGCGACTGGGTCAGGGTATACCTGGATGACGATGAGGTGTTTGTTTCCGGGGAATATGTGGAAGTCACCGCAGAGCTTGGCACAGCCATCACCATGTCAGAACTGCTTTACGGACAGGGGATTTCCGACGTGCGTGTGGATATCTGCCAATATGCGAAAGAATTTCTTGGAAATCCTTATGTGTGGGGCGGCACCAGCCTGACAAAGGGGGCGGACTGCTCCGGCTTTGTCCTGAGTGTCTTCAAAAAGTACGGTGTGAGCCTGCCGCACTCTTCCAGGGCGCAGGCGAACTGCGGCACCACCATCAAGGTGTCTGAGGCGAAGCCGGGAGACCTGATTTTCTACGGAAAGGGAAAGACCATCAACCATGTGGCGATCTACATCGGAAACGGACAGGTGATTCATGCCAGCAATCCCAGGACAGGCATCCGTATCTCCAACGTGTCCTACCGGTCTCCCTTCAAGGCGGTCAGAATATTGCAGGATTAATTCACAGAATGCGCGGTTTTGCGAATGGGAGTGGGATGAACTGGCAGGAGACAGCAGGAGACGGATTGTGAAAATCTGCTTTACAATACAGTGACATTGTGATAAGATATTATGGTATGAATTTCAGCCGGCGCGCAGAGGCGGGACACTCCGACCCCTTCTTGGTGTCAGGCGGTTGTCAGGGCGGCCCCCTGAGAGAAAGGAGAAAACATGATTTCTAAGGAAAAGAAGACAGCGATTATCAAAGAGTTTGCCAGATCTGAGGGTGACACAGGTTCGCCGGAGGTACAGATTGCGGTTTTAACAGAGCGGATTCAGGAGCTTACCGAGCATCTGAAAGAGCACCCGAAGGATCATCATTCCAGAAGAGGACTTCTGAAAATGGTAGGTCAGAGACGCGGGCTGCTCGGTTATCTGAAAGAGAAGGATATCGAGAGATATCGTACACTGATCGAGAAACTTGGACTTCGTAAATAAGAAAAGCTGATGAGCGGAGATAGGGTTGGCAGGTCCGACCCTAAATCCGCTTTTCTCATACAACAGTTCATCCGGAACGCGCGGTTTTACGAATGGGCGTGAAATGAACTGAGGAAAGCAAAGGTAGAAGAGAAAAGAAGGAGAGAAGATTATGTACAAGAGTTACACCATGGAACTTGCCGGGCGTACCCTTCGGGTGGACATCGGCAGAGTCGGCAAACAGGCAAACGGCTGCGCTTTTATGCAGTATGGCGAGACCACCGTTTTATCTACGGCAACGGCCTCCGATAAACCCAGGGATGGTATTGATTTCTTCCCCTGCAGTGTGGAATATGAGGAGAAGTTTTATTCTGTAGGCAAGATTCCCGGCGGATTCAACAAGAGAGAGGGAAAGCCTTCGGAGAACGCGATCCTGACAAGCCGGGTGATTGACCGGCCCATGAGACCTCTGTTTCCGAAAGACTATCGCAACGATGTGACTTTAAACAATCTGGTTATGAGTGTGGATCCGGCATGCCGTCCGGAGCTGGTGGCTATGATCGGTACGGCGATTGCAACCTGTATCTCCGATATCCCCTTTGCGGGCCCCTGCGCGATGACGCAGATGGGTATGGTGGACGGAGAGCTGATTGTAAATCCGTCTCAGGAACAGTGGGACAAGGGTGACCTTAAGATGACAGTGGCATCTACCGCTGAAAAGGTGATGATGATAGAGGCGGGCGCTAATGAAGTGCCGGAGGCAAAGGTACTGGAGGCGATCTTCAAGGCCCATGAGATTAACCAGACATTGATTGCCTTTATCAATCAGATCGTGGCCGAGGTCGGTAAGCCGAAACACTCCTATGAGAGCTGTGCGGTTCCTGAGGAGCTGTTTGAGGAGATGAAGAAGATTGTGACGCCTGAAGAGATGGAGAAGGCTGTCTTCACCGACGAGAAGCAGGTGCGGGAGGAGAATATCAGGAATATCACCGCAAAGCTGGAGGAGGCTTTTGCGGATAAGGAAGATTACCTTGCAGTGCTCGGCGAGGCGGTATACCAGTACCAGAAGAAGACCGTGCGCAAGATGATCCTGAAAGATCACAAGCGTCCTGATGGCAGAGCGCTGGATCAGATCAGACCGCTTGCTGCGGAAGTTGACATCATTCCGAGAGTACACGGCTCCGCCATGTTCACCAGAGGACAGACACAGATCTGCAATGTCTGCACACTTGCGCCTCTTTCCGAGATGCAGAAGGTGGACGGGCTGGATGAG
Source organism: uncultured Lachnospiraceae bacterium (assembly GCA_947037115.1). Taxonomy (GTDB): domain Bacteria; phylum Bacillota; class Clostridia; order Lachnospirales; family Lachnospiraceae; genus UBA3282. The sequence goes on along the minus strand of CAMQTN010000066.1, from coordinate 2,556 downwards.
AATATCACGGCTAAGAGATATATGCATCACTATAACTTCCCTTCCTACTCCGTAGGCGAGACGAAGGTGAGCAGAGGGCCCGGCAGAAGAGAGATCGGCCACGGCGCGCTGGCGGAGAGAGCATTGCTCCCGGTACTTCCCTCCGAGGAAGAGTTCCCCTATGCAATCCGCACCGTGTCAGAGACCTTTGAGTCCAACGGCTCCACTTCCATGGCTTCCACCTGTGCATCCTGCATGTCCCTGATGGCTGCGGGTGTGCCGATCAAAAAGATGGTTGCCGGTATTTCCTGCGGACTGGTGACAGGTGAAACCGATGATGACTTCGTTCTTCTGACAGATATTCAGGGCCTTGAGGATTTCTTCGGAGATATGGATTTCAAGGTGACCGGCACCCATGACGGTATCACGGCGATTCAGATGGACATCAAGATCCACGGACTGACCAGGGCCATCGTGGAGGGCGCTATTGCAAGATGCCGCGAGGCGAGAGAGTTTATTATGGAAAACTGCATGAGCCCGGCGATCGCAGCTCCCCGCAAGGAGGTTGGCCCTTATGCACCTAAGATCATTTCCATTCAGATCGACCCTGATAAGATCGGAGATGTGGTTGGCCAGCGCGGTAAGACAATCAATGAGATCATTGCCCGCACCGGTGTGAAGATCGACATCAACGACGAAGGACAGGTTTCTGTCTGCGGCACCGACCATGAGATGATGGACAAGGCTGTGGATATGATTAAGATGATCACGACAGACTTTGAGGAAGGACAGATCTTCCAGGGTACGGTGGTGAGCATTAAGGAGTTTGGCGCATTTATCGAGTTCGCGCCGGGCAAGGAGGGGATGGTTCACATCTCCAAGATCGCGAAGGAGAGGATCAACCGCGTGGAGGACGTACTCACGCTTGGCGACAAGGTTACGGTTGTGTGCCTTGGCAAGGATAAGATGGGAAGAATCAGCTTCTCCATGAAGGATGTAGCACAGAGGTAAATAGACAAAAACAGTTTTCAATAAAAAATTCGGGCGTCGCAGCACGCCCGAATGATGAGAATGACGGAAGGCATTACAGGAAGCGCCAACCGGATAACTGGCAGGAACCTACCATGTGGAGGAGGTTCCTGCTTTTTCTTCACAGTATTTGCAGCGGTAGATTTCCTTCTCCTCATCCGCCAATACGAAAATGTGCGGCAGTTCCTGTTCGATGGAGGTGATGCAGCGGGGATTTTTGCACTTGATGACATTGTGTATTTCGCGGGGGAGTACCAGCTCCTTCTTGTCCACGATTTCCCCGTCCTTGATTACGTTGACGGTTATGTTATGGTCGATAAAAGCAAGGATGTCCAGATTCAGTGTGTTGATGTCGCACTCTACTTTCAGGATATCCTTTTTTCCCATCTTATTGCTGCGTGCGTTCTTGATGATCGCCACCGTGCAGTCCAGCTTGTCCAGCTTTAAGTGATGATAGATGTCAAGGCTTTTGCCTGCCTCAATATGGTCGAGCACGAAGCCTTCCTCGATTTTTCCTACATTTAACATAGCAATCCTCCTTGTTATCAGACGCCAAATCCGAAGGATTTTACGCCAGTTTGAGTAAAGTCAAAATCAGCGCCATCCTGACATAGACGCCGTACTGTGCCTGTTTGAAATAGACGGCGCGGGGATCGTCGTCCACCTCCACCGAGATTTCGTTGACCCTTGGCAGGGGATGGAGAATCAGCATATCCTCTTTTGCCGCGGAGAGCTTTTCCCTGTCCAGAATATAAAAGTCTTTCAGCCTTACATAATCCTCTTCATTGAAAAAGCGTTCCTTCTGTACTCTTGTCATGTAGAGAAGATCTAACTGCGGCATACAGTCTTCCAGACGGATGACTTCCTCGTAGGGAATGCCCTTTTCGGTGAGCATATCCGTGATATAGTCAGGCACCGTTAACTCCTTGGGGGAGATGAAGATGAAACGGATATCGGGGTAACGGATCAGGGCGTTTATGAGGGAATGTACGGTGCGTCCAAATTTCAGATCGCCGCACAGACCGATGGTAAATCCGCCGAGCTTTCCTTTCAGGGAGCGGATCGTGAGCAGATCCGTGAGGGTCTGCGTGGGATGCTGGTGTCCACCGTCCCCGGCGTTGATCACGGGGATACCGGAGCGGGAGGCTGCCACCATGGGAGCGCCCTCTTTTGGGTGGCGCATGGCGCAGATATCTGCATAACAGGAGACGATGCGGATGGTGTCGGAGACGCTCTCCCCCTTTGTGGCGGAGGAGGAAGCGGCGTCCGAAAAGCCCAGAACCTGTCCGCCCAGGTTTAGCATGGCCGCCTCAAAACTGAGGCGTGTGCGTGTGCTCGGCTCATAGAAGCAGGTGGCCAGTTTTTTGCCCTCGCAGGCGTGGGCAAATTTGGCCGGATCGGCCTCAATTCTGTCCGCCAGATCAAAGAGGCGGTCAAGCTCATCGACCGAAAAATCAAGTGGATTCATCAAATGTCTCATAGAAATGGTACACTCCTTTGCAAGATAGTCGAAAAAAATAGAAGAGAGATGTCTCTTCTATTTTTAAA
>CAMQTN010000065.1 GCA_947037115.1 uncultured Lachnospiraceae bacterium | reverse complement strand
ACGAGGATTATGAGGATGAAGTAATCTACGAGGACGAAGAGGACGACGAGGATTACGAAGATGAAGTAGACTATGAGGACGAGGAAGACTACGAAGACGACTATGAGTATTATGAAGATGAAGAGGACGACGGCTTTGCTGCCCGCCTGATGCATTTTTTTGATGAGATGAGTGGGCTGGATGTGGCGGTGGCCATTCTCGGCATTCTGGTGCTTGTGGGCGCCTGCATCACAGGAGGCATTTATGTCAATGCCAGATCCACGGCGAAACAGGTGGCGTCTTTCTCCACCGTGGGCGAAGAGATTGAGGGCATTTCCGTGATTGGAGAAAGCGGTCTGCTCGCTGCCTCGGAGTCCGCAAGGCTGGGAAATATGATAGATGTGGAGGAAGAAGACCCGGAGGACGGACAGGAGGAAAACGGGGAAGAGGACGAAAACGGGGAAGTGGAGGTGGAACTGCGCCTTACATCCATTCTCTCGGATATGAAGATCAAGTTTGTAAATAAGAAGTCAGGTAAACTGATCGGGGGCGTGCCCTTTGAGGTGGAGGCTTCGGGCCCAAAGAGCTATACGCTGAAGGACGACGACAAGGACGGCGTGATCTATCAGACAGATGTGGCCGCAGGAAGCTACGATGTCAAAATACTGCCTCTCTCCGGGGAGGATGCGGATAAGTATAAACTCCCCTCGGGCAGCAGTTCCGTCAAGGTTACGGACAAAATCGCCTACGAGAAAGTAGATGTGACGGACGAAGTGAAGAGCGAGTCGGAGATCAACGTGGCGCAGGAGGAGGCCAACGTACAGCATACAGTGGAGGAATCTTCTCTGAAAGACACGGTAGAGTGGGTGGAATCCACCAAGACCCCGATTGAGGGAGGAGGGGGAGAAGCTGATTACGAGCAGGTGCCGTTAGATAAAATCACGGATCCGTGGAAGACCACCAGCGCTTTCCGGAAGATGACGAGCGTCGATAATCCTGATGACATAGAAGGCGGTAATTCGGGAGGAGACAACAATGAAGGCGGAGATAACACAGGCGGCGATCAGAAACCTGAAAATCCCGACGATCAAAAGCCTGAAAATCCCGGCGATCAAAAGCCCGAAAACCCCGGCGATCAAAAACCCGAAAATCCTGATCCGCCGAAGCCTTCTGAGAAGGAAGTGAAGGTCAGCTTAAGCAGTACCAGCCTGACGCTGGAAGTCGGAGGAAACGGCACTTTGAGCGTGTCAGGCAGTGACGGAAACAGCTATTCCGCGGATTGGAGCAGCAGCAATGAGTCCGTGGCGACGGTATCCGGCGGTACGGTGACGGCGAAAGCAGCCGGCAGTGCAACCATTACGGCAAAGGTGAAAGCCATTGACGGCGTCAAATTTGATAAAAAGGAACTGACCTGTACCGTTACGGTGAAAGCCAAGGAGACGCCTAAGAAAGAATTGACATTCAACCTGAATAAAACCAGTCTGACACTGGAAGCCGGAAAGAGCGAGACCCTGAGTGTGTCAGGCGGTGACGGCAGCGGTTATTCCGTGTCGTGGAGCAGCAGCAATGAATCCGTGGCGACGGTATCCGGCGGTACGGTGACGGCGAAGGCGGCCGGCAAGGCAACCATTACGGCGACGGTGAAGGGATCTGACAGCGTTGTCGTCAAGAATCCCACTCTGAGCTGTTCCGTGGAAGTTACGGCCCAGAATAATCAGGTGGAAGCGAAACTGAATATGACCGAGCTCAGAATGGTCAAAAATCAAAAGGCAAATTTACAGATCGTTGACGGAAGCGGTAAAGTCTATGATGCGAAAACATATGCAACATGGGAGATCAGCGATAAATCCATAGCGGAAGTACATTCTGACGGTCAGGTGAAAGCGGTCAAGGACGGAAGCGCAACCATTAAAGTCAAGTTGAAATCAGGCAACGGCGTTACCTTTAAGAATGCGGAACTTAGCTGCCTGCTGACTGTCGGTGAAAAGAATTATACGAAAGTTACCATAGACGGCAAGAGAGAGGTGGAGGTCGGCGTGGGCCAGACGCTGACACTGACGGCGAAATCGGAGCCGGAGGGAGCCGAGCTTGTCTGGGTTTGTACGGATGAGACGCTGGCCAAGGTGGATCAGAAGGGTGTTGTCACAGGCGTGAAGGAGGGCAAGACCAAAATCAGGGTAACCTGCAAGGCGAACGACAAAATTTCTGACGAGATAAGAATTACGGTCAAGAAGTCGGTGGTAGATCCGGCGGCCAAGCTCAAGGATAAGGACGGCAACCAGCTTTACTACAAAAAGGACGGCAAGTTTATAGAGGCAACCTATAAAGATTTCCTTGAACATACGCACTTTTTCAAGTTGAAGGCCTCCGCTTTCAAATATACCGGCTGGCAGACCATTGACGGACATCTGTACTATTTTGATAAAAATGGTAATTATGTGACGGGCGATCAGGTGATTCAGGGTGCGAAATATACGTTCGGCAGCGACGGTAAGATGGCCAAGAGTTCGGGCGTTATGGGAATCGACGTGTCGAAACATAACGGAAATATCGACTGGAATGCGGTGAAAAATTCCGGCGTCTCCTATGTGATCATCCGCTGTGGCTACCGGGGTTACTCTACTGGCGTGCTGGTGGAAGATCCGAAGTTCAGAAGCAATATCAAAGGCGCGAAGGCGGCCGGTCTCAAGGTGGGCGCATACTTCTTCAGTCAGGCAGTCAATGAGGTGGAGGCCGTGGAGGAGGCTTCCATGGCCATCGACCTGGTGAAAGGCTACGGACTCAATTACCCGCTCTTCCTGGATGTGGAGGGAAGCGGCGGCCGGGCCGACGGCATCAGCCGTGAAACCAGAACCGCAGTCTGCAGGACTTTCTGCCAGACGGTGCAGAATTCCGGCATTCAGGCCGGCGTTTATGCAAACAAGACATGGTTTACCGAGAAGATCAACACGGGAAGCCTTACCAGCTATAAACTGTGGCTGGCACAGTACGCAAGTGCGCCGACTTATACGGCAACCCGCTATGATCTGTGGCAGTATTCCTCAAAAGGAAAAGTCAGCGGTATCAGCGGTAATGTGGATATGAATATCAGTTATGTGAGTTATTGACAAGGAGGAAAGTAAGTTATGAAAACATATCTTGTGACCGGCGGCGCCGGATTTATCGGCTCTAACTACATTCATTATATGTTTAAAAAGTATGGAGACGGGATCCGGATTATCAATGTGGATGCGCTGACCTATGCGGGCAACCCGGAAAATTTAAAGGAAGTGGAAGACCGGGAAAATTACACATTTATCAAAGCGGATATCTGTGATAAGGAAGCCATTGCCAGAATTTTTGCGGAAAACGAGATCGACAGGGTCGTCCATTTCGCGGCGGAGAGCCATGTGGACAGAAGCATCAGAAATCCTGAAATTTTTGTGCAGACAAACGTGCTGGGCACGGCGGTGATGTTAAACTGTGCGAAGGCGGCGTGGGAGCTTCCTGACGGCAGTTTCAGGGAGGATAAAAAGTTTTTGCATGTATCCACCGACGAGGTGTACGGTTCTTTGGAGGAGGATGGCGGGTATTTTTATGAGACAACCCCCTATGCGCCCCGAAGCCCTTATTCTGCAAGTAAGGCAGGTTCGGACATGCTGGTGAAGGCATATATGGATACCTATCATTTCCCGGCCAATATCACGAACTGTTCCAACAATTACGGGCCCTATCAGTTCCCGGAGAAGCTGATTCCCCTTATCATCCACAATGCGCTGAACGGGAAGAAACTCCCTGTCTACGGCGACGGTAAAAACGTGCGTGACTGGCTCTATGTGGAGGATCACGCAAAGGCGATCGATATGGTGCAGGAGAAGGGCAGGCTTTTTGAGACATACAACGTGGGCGGACACAACGAAAAGCAGAATATTGAGATCATAAAGATCATTCTGGAGACGCTGCAGGAGATGCTTCCCGAAAACGATCCGAGAAAAGCCCTTGTCAGTGAGGATTTGATCACTTATGTGGAAGACCGCAAGGGACACGACAGGCGTTACGCGATTGCGCCGGACAAGATCCGGGAGGAGATCGGCTGGGAGCCGGAGACCATGTTTAAGGAAGGGATCCGCCGCACCATCGAGTGGTATTTCGCCCACGAGGAATGGATGGCGCATGTGACAAGCGGAGATTACCAGAAGTATTACGAAGAGATGTATACGGTGTAGGAAAAGGCATGGCAGAGGTATGTGATGATACAATTTACAGCAGGTGTTATCCTGATTCTCGTACCGGGCATGCTGCCGGCATATGTGAGATATCAAACAGATAAGAAAGGCAACCGGTTTTCCGTGGTGACGGATACGCTGTTGTTTGCCTTTCTTATTGTCGTCTGTACAGGCGGTGTGACTACGCTGCTTTTTGGGGATATGGAGCTGAATCCGATAAGCAACCCTTATCTCCTTCTGTACGCTGTGTGGCTGGTGACAGCCTACAGCCTGGCGGCCGTGCTTGCGGTCCTCGTAAGAGGAAGCGGGAAAGGCCCGGCGAAGGGAAGGCGGGCACTGCTTTTTTGCACGCTGCTGTGGGCGGTGCTGCTGGCTGGCGTATGTTATGACGATTACGCGGCAGAGCATCTGGTGATCAACGAGGTCTGTGCCCATAATCTGTCTCTGGCGCTGGATGGCGACGGGCATGACAGCGACTATATTGAACTCTATAACCCGTCCCTGACGTCTGTGCCCATTGGCGGCTGGCGCCTGACAGACGGGGAACATGTGGAGGAAAGCCGCGCCCTGCCGGAGATGGTGATTTTGCCGCGCTCCTATCTGCTGCTGTTTGCGGACGGCAGCGGGAGAGGGCTGGTTGAATATGAGGACGATGGGGAGGAAAAGTCCGCCGTGTATCTGGATTTCAAGCTGCAGGAACAGGGGGAAACACTGACCCTTGCGGACAGCGCAGGACGGGTGGTGGACCGGGTGGAGATACCGGCGCTTGCGGCGGATGTGTCTTACGCCAGACTTTCCGACGGGTGGAACGTTGTAAAAAACGGAACGCCGGGCGAGGACAACGGGGGACTTGAGCCCTTTGTTCTGCCCACGCTGGATGCGCCTGTTTTCTCGGCAAAGAGCGGCTTTTATGAGGAGCCCTTCTTCCTGTCTCTGGCGGCAAAGGCGGGGGAGACAGTCTATTATACGACGGACGGAACCCTGCCTGACACAGATTCCTCCCGGTATACAGAGCCGATCCTCATCGAGGACGCTTCCGGCAGGGAAAACAGATATGCCGCCATAACGGGTATTTCCGAATGGGGAGAGTATCAGCCGGCAGAAAGGATTGACAAGGGAACCCTTGTGAGGGCGGTGTGCATGAACGAGGCGGGGGAAGTCAGTGGGATATCGTCACAGATTTACTTTGTGGGATATGGAGAAAAATCCGCGTATGAGCAGATTCAGGTGTTGTCCATAGAGGCGGAGCCGGAAGATTTTTTCTCTGAGGAGAGAGGAATCTATGTGCTGGGCAGGGACTATGAAAAGTGGGAGGAATACCGGAAGGATATGGGCCATTCCTTTGAGGCGAATTATACCCACCCGGACAGGACGAAGGAACGGCGTGTGAAGGTTACCCTTTTTGACGGGGACAGGAAACTTGTGGGTGAGGAGGAGATCGGCGTCAGGATCCGCGGCGGCTCATCCAGAAATATGCGGCAGAAGGGATTTAATTTTTACGTGAGGGACGAGTACGGGGAAGACATTCTGGGGCTGGGTGCAAAAATGCTGCGCACCTCCGGTTCCATCGACACCAATGTGACGATGCTGCGTGACGTGTTCAACCAGTCCCTGGTGGCACAGGGAAGTCTGGACACGCAGCCCGGCGAGCCCTGTATGGTGTTTTTGAACGGTGAATTCTGGGGCCTGTACAACTTGCAGGCACGCTACGGGGAAGCATACTATGAGGAGAAATACGGTATTGCGGAAGATAACCTGATTGTGGTCAAGCGTGAGAAACACGTCTCGGTGGGAGAAGAGGAGGATCTTCTGCTGTATCAGGCGCTTCTGGACTATGCGGTGGCGAATGACCTTTCACAGCCGGAATGCTATGAAGCCATCGGGCAGATGATGGATATCCAGAGTTTTATCGAGCAGTATTGTTTCGAGATCTACATCGGCAATTCGGACTGGCCGCTCAACAACGTGTGCTGTTGGCGTGCCAGAACGGCAGATGAGGAGGGCGGCAACCCCTATGAAGACGGCAGGTGGCGCTTTGGTGTATACGACACGGACGAGTCCACTGGCATCTATACGGAGGGCATGTGCACCTATGACAGCAATCCGTTTACGGAGGAGGCGCACTGGGCCGGAAGCCCCTTTACCACAACGCTCATGTCGCAGCTTTTGGAGAACGAATCGTTCAGACAGGAATTTCGGCGGACCTTTTACGGGATGATAAATAAAAACTTTGCGTATCCGCAGGTTCATGATAAACTATATGAGATGGCGGCGCGCTACGAGGAACCCATGGTGAAAAGCTGGCACCGTTTCAACGACGGCGCCTATACGGCAGATACGTTTTGGGAAAACATTGCGGTGGTGGACGAGTTTTATCAGAAACGCGCCGGTTATGTGATTCCTTACTTCGAGGAGGCCATGAGCCTGATCGGTGCAGAGTGAGGAAGAAAAAGAGGTGAAAAAAGTGGTTTGTGTGATTATTTTATTGCTGCTGGTGCCCGGTATGCTCACATGGAGAATTGCGGACGGACGGGAACTGACCGGCTGTAAGGAGATTGCGGGGGCCTGTGTCAGCTGGCTGATCCATGATCTGGTGATTGCCTGTGCGGTGTATGCGGCGTTCTATGTGTTGAAGGGGCCGGTTTCCATCAGCTTTTCCGCCGCTTATCCCGTTGAGGATGTGTACTATTCCATTTATGATATCGGTTTTGTGTTTCAATATTCTGTGCTGGCCCTTTTGGCGGCGGCAGTTCTCGGCGCGGCAGAGCTTCTGGCGGGAAAAGTGTTTCGACGAAAGGGGACGAGATGAAAAGGCGGTACAGGACAGGGCATGTCCTTTCGCTGCTGTGTGCGGCCCTGCTTCTTACGGCCTGCGCCGGGGAGGACGCCAAAGCGGGACAGGAGGAGGCGTGGCAGGATGTGTTTCCGATTACCGGGCAGGATGAGAGGACACAGCCGCAGGAACCCTGGGAAGTCAATCTGGACGCTTGTGGAAAAGACCGTGTCCTGCTGACGCAGGCTGGCGACATCTGGCTCTCCGGCAGTCTGGAAGGCGGGCAGGTCGTCGTCGATGTGGATGAGGATGAGCTGGTGCATCTGTATCTGGCAGGCGTCAATATTTCCTCCGGCCAGGGTCCGGCCATCCTGATAGAGGAGGCTTCCAAAGTGATTGTGACACTGGTGTCAGGAACGGAGAATGTGCTGTCGGATTCCCCTGATTATACGGGATATGAGGAGAGCAGGGCCTGTCTTTACAGCGTTTCCGATCTCACGATCAACGGGGAAGGCATCCTGCGGGTTTACGGCTATCACGAGGACGGCGTCCGCAGTAAGGACAGGATCAGGCTTTTAGGCGCAAACATAGAGGTGCAGGCCAAAGGCGACGGTGTCCGTGGAAACGACGGTATCCTTGCCGTGGACATGACGCTGGATATACAGAGTGAACAGAACGGGCTGCGGACAGCCAATCAGGGCGCGGACGGCAGAGGCGCCGTGGAGATCCGGGGCGGCGCCCTTTCCGTGATAGCGGGAAAGAACGGGATTTATGCGGCTTCTGATTTGTATATGAGGGACTGCACATGCAGCGTCAGTTCCGTGGAGGAAAAGGTGCGGGCGGAAGGGACGGCGCATATTGCGGACGGCTGTCTGCGTGAATGAGAATGCCGAAAAAAGCGGAGCGCAGGAAGCGGCCGGGAAGAAAGCAGGAAAGCGGAGTCCAGGAGCGGCCGGGAAAAAGGCAGGAAAACGGAGTGCGGGAAGTGTGACAGAGTACAGACATGAGTATAAATACCAGATAGACGCCATGCAGAAGGAAGTTTTGAAGCTGCGTGCGCAGGGCGTCCTTGAGAGGGACGCCCACGTTGGGGCAGATGGGGAATATCTCATCCGCAGTCTCTATTTTGACAGCCCGGAGGACGCCTGCTTTTTCGAAAATGAGGACGGCGTCGATCCCCGGGAGAAGTACCGCATCCGCATCTACAACTGTGACGGCGCAAGGATCAGTCTGGAATGCAAGGCAAAGACGCGGGGTATGACGAAAAAGACGTGCTGCCTGATCTCGAGAGACCAGTGCGAGCGCTTTATGGAGGGGATTATTCCGGAGGCTGATGAAAGTCTCTCCCAAGGTCAGAGTTTGCTGTTTTACCGGATGCGGGAACGGAATCTGCGGCCGGTGGTGATCGTCCAGTATACGCGCGCCCCCTATGTGGGCGCGGCGGGCAATGTGCGGGTTACTTTTGACGACGCGATTTCCTCCTCCAACGAGATAGACGGTTTTTTACAGGAGGATATTCCGCTCAGAAGCGTATTGCCTGTGGGCGGCAGCATTTTGGAGGTAAAATGGGATGAGCTCCTGCCCTTCTATATCAAGGGGCAGCTGGAGCTGGATTCCCTGCAGTGGACGGCATTTTCCAAGTATTATCTGTGCCGGAAATATAATTGCTACGGAGGCGTCAGGATATGAGACTTACAGAGGTGTTAAAACAATCATTTTTGGAGGGCTACGGCTCCGTCAAAATTGATTTTGCGGCAGTTGTCATGTGCATGGTCATCACGGTGCTTGTGGCAATGTACATTTTCATGATTTACCGTATGATGAACCGGAACGCGTTCTACAACCGCAATTTCAATCTGGCGCTCATTGCCCTTGCCGTGATCACAGCGGCGATCATCCTGACAATCCAATCCAATATCGTGATCTCACTGGGTATGGTGGGCGCGCTGTCCATTGTGCGTTTTCGGACAGCGGTGAAGGACCCGATGGATCTGGTGTTCCTCTTCTGGTCCATCAGTGTGGGAATTATCTGCGGAGCGGGCTTCGCGGTTGTGGCAGTAGTTGCATCTGTCGTCATAACTGTGATAATATTATTGTGTGATAAGATGCCTGTCGGTATGGCGGCGGTGATTCTGCTCGTGAACAGCACGGATTATAAGACGGAGAGCCGGATCATGGAAGTCGTGGAGCGGCATTGTGAGAGCTGTAAGGTGAAGGCAAGAAACCTGACGAAAGACAAGTTAAATATGGCAGTTGAAGTCAAAACCGGAGAGGGCGGAAAGCTGGTGGAAGAGCTGATGGATCTGGAGAGCGTCACCTCCGCATCTCTGGTGGATCACGACGGGGAAGTAACATTTTAATGAAGCGCCAAAGGAAAACAAGCGACGCGCAGCGGCATTTGTTTTTCTGGCGCCATTAACGAGCAAACGCCTGATGAAATCAGGCAGTAAGCGCTGAAAGCGCGGGTTTGCGAGTCTCATGATGAAGGAAGCGCCAAAGAAAAACAAGGGGCGCAAGGAGGAAACAATGAAGGGAATTATACTTGCGGGCGGATCGGGTACAAGGCTTTATCCGTTGACAAAGGCGGTATCGAAACAGATTATGCCGGTATATGACAAGCCGATGATCTATTATCCGCTGTCTACACTGATGCTGGCGGGTATCCGGGAGATCCTGATTATCTCCACACCGAGAGACCTTCCGGTTTTTCAGGAGCTTTTCGGCACGGGGGAGCAGCTTGGACTGCGTATGGAGTATGCGGTACAGGAAGAGCCAAGAGGTCTCGCGGACGCTTTTATCATCGGCGCGGATTTTATCGGGACGGACGGCGTGGCGCTGGTGCTTGGCGACAATATTTTCTATGGACAGAGTTTCTCCAGGGTACTCAGGGAGGTGGCCCGCAGAGAGAGCGGCGCGACGATTTTTGGCTACTATGTGAGAGACCCGAGAGAGTACGGCGTGGTGGAGTTTGACGAAAACGGCATGGCTCTTTCCATTGAGGAGAAGCCCGATAAGCCGAAGAGCAACTATGCGGTGCCGGGACTGTATTTCTACGATAACGACGTGGTGGAGATTGCGGCCAATGTGAAGCCCTCCGCAAGAGGAGAGATCGAGATTACCAGCATCAACAACGAGTATCTGCGAAGGGGGACGCTTCGGGTGGAAACGCTGGGACGGGGCTTTGCGTGGCTGGATACGGGAAGCCATGACATGCTGTTGGATGCGGCGGACTTTGTGGCGGCGTTTCAGAAGAGACAGGGATTGTATATTTCCTGTATTGAAGAGATTGCATACAAGAGAGGGTTTATTACAAAAGAGCAGCTGCTTAAGCTGGCGGAACCGCTTATGAAAACTGCTTACGGACAGTATATGGTAGAGGTTGCAAATGGACTCTAAAAGGATGAGACGGGCGATGGTTTTTATAATCGTCGTATTTCTGGCGGCATTTGCAGTGATTGCCGTCGCAAATTGGGACACGGTGAAGCGCAAGCTGGGTTTTCCTGTGGAGGAACCGGTGCAGGAGCAGGCCGGGGAAGAGGAGCCGGAAACGGGTGGCGGACAGATAGGAAGCGATCTGTCTGCTTTTATGAGCGACGAGACTTTTTTTGACCCGGAGGTTAAGTTTAAGAGCATTGAGTCATACGCCGGGCGGAATGTATCTCTCATGATGAGCTCTGTGGCGAAAGATCTGCGGATTATGGTGGTAGACAGTGTGGGACGCCTTGTGACGGGCACGGACTTCACGGTGACGATTCAGGATGTGGGCGAGTATACGGACACGGACAGGGACGGCATCATTTACGTGGACGGTCTGCGTTCCGGTGAGTACAGCGTTTCTCTCAACGAACAGGACGGTTTCCGCGTGCCCAACACGATCACCACGATACAGGTGAGACAGGACATAGAGTACCGCGTGCTTGACAATATCGAGTATCTGATGCTGACTGAGGATGATATCGATCCGGAGAAAGAGGATAAGGCGGTCAACGGCGCGGAGGAAGACGCGGACGGCACGGAGAATATGGAGCTGCAGTTTGACAATGGCAGCGCAAGACTGGGCATTGACGTGTCCAAGTGGAATCAGGAGATTGACTGGGAGGCAGTGAAAGACGCGGGTATTGAGTTTGCCATCATCCGCTGCGGATACCGCGGCGCTTCCACGGGAGCTCTGGTCATTGATCCCAGATTTGAAGAGAATATCAGGGGCGCTATTGATGCAGGTATCCCTGTAGGCGTCTACTTCTTCACACAGGCGCTGGACGAGGTGGAAGCGGTGGAAGAGGCTTCCATGGTGATTCGTCTGATTGAGGACTACGATGTGGATTATCCCGTATTCCTTGACAGTGAAAGCACAGGCGGCAAAGGACGGGCCGATGGCCTTGACAGCGACGTGCGGACCAGAGCGCACAGGGCGTTTTTGCAGACGATAGAGGCGGCGGGCTATGAGACGGGCGTCTATGCTTCCCGCAACTGGCTGAACGACAGGATAGATATGACAAAGCTGTCAGATTACAGGGTGTGGCTTGCGGAGTATGCGGACGTGCCCAGCTACGACCAGTATTATGATATGTGGCAGTACACTTCAAAGGGAACGGTGGACGGTATCTCCACTAACGTGGATTTGAACCTGTGCTACATGAACATTGACACCTCGATCAATCATTCCAAAAACGCGGCGGGATACTCGGGCGTGGTGAACGGAGACAGTGGAAACGTGCCGAGATAACTGTGCGAAGAGAAGTTCGGAAGATGAAACAGCGCAAGTAAAGATATGGAGGATGAGTAATGGGAAAGATAACAGTGGAGACATGCGAAATTGAAGGGCTTAAGGTGATCACTCCGACAGTGTTCGAGGACAGAAGAGGCTATTTTATGGAGACTTATCATTATGAGGACTTTAAGGCGGCCGGGATCGATCAGGTCTTTGTGCAGGACAACCAGTCCTCCTCCACAAAGGGCGTTCTCCGGGGACTGCATTTCCAGATACAGTACCCGCAGGACAAGCTGGTGCGGGTGCTTGCGGGCGAGGTCTTCGACGTGGCTGTGGATTTGAGGGCCGGCTCTGCGACTTACGGGAAGTGGTATGGCGTGACTCTTTCTGCGGAGAATAAAAAGCAGTTTTTTATCCCGAAAAATTTTGCCCATGGTTTCCTTGTACTGTCAGACTATGCGGAGTTCGCCTACAAGTGCTCGGATTTTTACCATCCGAACGACGAGGGAGGCATTCTCTTCAGCGATCCGGAGATAGGGGTGGACTGGCCGATCCCGGAGGGGATGGAGCCTGTCATGTCAGATAAAGATGTAAAGTGGGAGGGAATTTCCGCGTTTACGAAGAAATACCGTTGACGGCGGTCCGAAGGGCAGCAGGATGAGTGAAGAGAAAAAGGGAAAGAATAATTTCATAGAGAGAAAAAATATGCCAAAGTCCGCAGCGATAGTGATATTCTGGGGGCTTGGTCTGTTTTTGGCGATTATCCTCATATTGCACCATAATCCGCTGGCAGACCAGGTGACGGAGGAGATGAAGAAGGTCAGCGGCTGTGTGCTGATTGCTTTCACCTGTATCATATTTGCGATCTATTACGAGAGGATTGTGACGATTCCCGTGGAGCTGTTCCAGAGCAGGATGCTGATCTGGAAACTTGCGAAAAATGATTTTAAGAAACGCTATGCGGGCTCTTATCTTGGAATTGTATGGGCCCTCGCCCAGCCTGTGGTGACAGTGCTCATGTACTGGATTGTGTTTGACAAGGTGTTTGATGCGAGGGTGCAGTTTGTCGCGGCGGATGGTGCAGAGCCGCCCTACGTGCTGTATCTGATGGCCGGGCTGGTGCCCTGGTTCTATTTTTCGGAGGCGATCTCGCAGGGGACGATGGCGCTTGTGGAGTATACCTATCTGGTGAAGAAGGTAGTGTTTAATATCAGTATCCTGCCAATCATCAAAGTGATCGCGGCCACCTTCATCCACATCTTTTTTGTGGGCATTCTGATGATTGTGGCAGTGTGCTATGGATATACCCCCACGATCTATACGGTACAGATTTTCTACTACAGTTTCTGCCTGTTCCTCTTTGTCCTGGCCCTCAGCTACCTGACAAGCGCGCTGGTGGTCTTCATCAGGGATTTACAGCAGGTAATCAGCATTGCACTACAGATCGGCATGTGGGCGACGCCGATCATGTGGAACATCAAGATGCTGCCCAATGACAACATGAAGACACTCTTTAAGCTGAATCCGCTTGTCTACGTTGTCAACGGTTATCGCAGTGCGATTTTCGAGGAAGTGTGGTTCTGGGAACACTTCTACTCCTCCACCTATTTCTGGATATTTACAATCAGCATGTTCTGCATCGGGACGCTGGTTTTCAGAAGATTGAGAACACATTTTGCGGATGTGCTATGAGCATTGCCGAAATATGTACGGACAAGCGGCCGTGCTTGCACGAGGACGATTTTCCGTACATATTTCGATAAGGCGACAGCCTGCGAGCGAGGAGGAGCGAAGCGGAAACGAGCTGCGGCAATGCGCATACAGCAGGAATGATAGGAAAAAACCATGGATAATATTGCGATTAAAGTCACGAATCTGGAAAAAGTGTATAAACTCTACGATAAACCCTCAGACCGTGTGAAGGAGGCGCTGCGGATCGGGCGTGGCAGTCACCACACCGAGCACCGCGCCCTGAAGGGGGTCAACATGACCATCAGGCAGGGAGAGTGCGTGGGGATCATAGGCACCAACGGTTCCGGAAAATCTACGATCCTGAAAATAATAACAGGCGTTTTATCCCCTACCTCCGGCGAGGTGGAAGTTAACGGGCGTATCTCGGCGCTTCTGGAGCTTGGCGCCGGATTTAACATGGAATATAACGGCATTGAAAATATCTATCTGAACGGGACGATGATCGGCTTTTCAAAGAAGGAAATTGATCAGAAGATGGATGAGATACTGGCCTTTGCGGATATAGGCGACTATGTGTATCAGCCGGCAAAAACCTATTCCAGCGGCATGTTTGTGCGGCTGGCTTTCGCTGTGGCGATCAATATTGATCCGGAAATCCTCATTGTGGACGAGGCGTTGTCCGTGGGGGATGTCTTTTTTCAGGCCAAGTGTTACCACAAGTTTGAGGAATTTAAGGAGATGGGCAAGACGATTGTCTTCGTCAGCCATGATCTGAGCAGTATCAGCAAATACTGCGACCGGGTTGTACTCTTAAATCAGGGCGTCAAGCTGGGTGAGGGAAACGCCAGGCAAATGATAGACACCTACAAGCAGGTGCTTGTCGGGCAGTATGTCGCACCTGAAGCGGAAGGGGAGCGTCTGGTGGACGACGAGCAGCTTCGTGAGATGGCTGCCAAAGGGATAGACGGCAGTAAAGCAGGCGCGGGAAAAGAGGAAAAACAGTCGGGTATGTCGGAAAATCCGGAGCTTTTGGAGTATGGTTCTAAAAAAGCACAGATTACGGAATACTATATCACAGACGAGAAGGGGACGAGAACCTCCACCATCCTGAAAGGGAGCGCCTTTACCATCCATATGCGCGTGGAAATGGCGGAGCGGATCAATGCGCCGATTTTTGCCTTTACGATCAAGAATGTGCGTGGTACGGAGATCACTGGCACGAATACCATGATCGAGAAGGCCTTTCTGGAGTCCGTGGAGGAAGGGGAGACCAGGGAGATTACGTTTACCCAGAAAATGGATTTACAGGGAGGGGATTATCTGCTCTCGCTGGGCGTTACCGGCTATGAGGGAGACGACTTTACGGTGTATCACAGGCTGTATGACGTGTTGAATGTGACGGTCATCTCCGACAAGGATACCGTGGGATTTTATGATATGAACTCGCAGGTGACAGTGAAATAACTGTAGTTATAGAATGAGAAAAATGAAATAACATGTAATATAAATACAGTATTTGTGCGGGTTTTCGCAAAAAACCGCTAATAAACCTGCATCCTGTAAAGAGAAGGGATAAGAGCATGCCGGAAGATAAAATAGAAAAAATCGGGAAAATAAAACTGGATTTAACTCACTATCCGGGGGAAGATTTCTACTGTGACGGGGAAGTGGAGGATGAGCTTTTAGAGATCGCGAGAAATTATTCCTCGGTGGAATATCCCCGCATCATAGAGGAGAGGAAAAACTGGGAGGTTTTATATCACTTTTCGCCACTTAGGGAGAACATTGTGGAGTGGCTGCCCATCAACCGCTCCATGAAGGTATTGGAAGTGGGGGCGGGCTGCGGCGCGATCACGGGGGCGCTCGCAAAACGGGCCGGAGAAGTGACCTGTGTGGAACTTTCCAAAAAGCGCAGCATGATCAACGCCTACCGCCATATGGAGGAGGACAATGTGACGATCCATGTGGGCAATTTTCAGGATGTGGAGCCCGATCTGCCAAAAGACTATGACTATATCTGCCTGATCGGTGTTTTTGAGTACGCGCAGGCTTTTATCAGTTCCGGGACGCCCTATGATGATTTTCTGCGTATTATCAAAAAACATCTGAAATCCGGCGGACATATTGCGATCGCGATTGAAAATAAATTTGGATTAAAGTATTGGGCCGGTTGCAGGGAGGATCATCTGGGCAGCTATTTTTCCAGCATTGAGGATTATCCGGAGGGGGGCGTGGTACGTACCTTCACAAGGGATGGGCTGTACTCTATCGCGAGGCGCTGTGGTTTCAAAGAGGCGCAGATGTATTATCCCTACCCGGATTATAAGTTTATGACAGACATGTATTCCGACAGAAGGCTTCCACGGTGCGGGGAGTTGTCAGATAACATATGTAATTTTCCGCAGGACCGCATACGGCTGTTTGATGAGAAGCGGGTCTTTGACACGATTTTGAGGGAGGGAATGTTCCCCCTATTTTCCAATTCCTATATGCTCCTTCTGGGGCCCTCATTGTCTGAGGAATATGTAAGATACTCCAATGACAGAAAAGAAGAATTTCAGATCAAAACTTTGCAGAGAGGGACAGGATTTGGAAAAGTAATAGAAAAACATCCGTTACGAAAAGAGGCGTGGAGTCACATAGAATCTACAGCCAAGGCATATGAGAAGCTGGCGGAACGCTATCGGGGAAGCCAGATAGCCGTCAATGAAAGTAAGTTGGACAGAACGGCAGAGGGCGAACCTTATATCACGATTAAATATTTAGAAGGAAAGACGCTGGAGGAAATTCTTGACGGGCGGCTTGAAAAAGAAGATCTTGAGGGATTCCATAAACTCTTTGACGAGTATCTGAAAAGGATCTCCTGGGGCGAGGAGAAAGAGATCGCAGATTACGACATGATTTTTGGAAACATCTTGATTTCACAGGGAAATAGCGGGTGTAATGAAAAAGAAGGCAAAAAGCCAAAAGACGATATCGACAGTTATTTAAATGAGGAAAAATGGAATGTAATCGACTGTGAATGGACCTTCGACAAGGTGGTTGAGACGAAGGAGATTGCTTTCCGCGCCGTCTATTGTTATCTGCTTGAAGATGAGAAAAGAAACACATTAAATCCTGATTTGATATTTGATAAATTGGGAATCGGCCCGGCGGAAGCGGAGCAGTACCGCAGGGAGGAGATGAAATTTCAGAAATATGTGACAGGGAAACGGCTTTCCATGGCAGAGATCAGAGAGAGCATCGGACAGCCGGTCTACACACTGGCAGATTTTTGCGAAAGGCTGAGAAATCAGACGGGGGACGACCGCATACAGATCTATGAGGATACCGGAAAAGGCTTTCGGGAGGAGCAGTCCTTCTTCCCCGAGGAAGATGGGGAACAGCTTCGGCGCTCCGGTGAAGGGATGGTGGAGCTTTCTGTCCGAATTGCGAAGGGAAGGAGCGCAGTGCGGATTGATCCCGGCAGCCACGCCTGTCTGATCTATATTAGGCGTATCAGCTGGAACGGCGAGGAGATTCCGTTAAAGGGAAAGCGGCTGCAGATGAATGGTTTTCGGATCGGTGAGGATATCTATGCCTTCCCGACACAGGATCCGAATATTACCCTGTCCCTCTGGGGACTGGCTGCCGGGGAGGAAAATCATCTGGAGGCGGTTATGGAAGTGACGAGGATGTCGTTGGAGAGCGTCAAACATTTGCAGAAGAAAGGGTTATTTAGCTGATGAGTGCACAGAAAAACCGCCGCGACTGGATCGCCTATTATATGGCGGCTTATGAGGAGGAGCGAAAAAAGAATACGCAGATGGCTGGGTGCATTGCGGATGCGGAGAGACATCAGGCGGATCTTTCGGATAATCTGAACCGCATCTGTGCCAATCCGCTGTATCGGATGGCGTCCAGGGCGACAGCGCCGGCGAGAAAGATACTTGGCCGCATGCGGGGGAACGCATTGCCGGATGCGGGGCTGTACCTGGCGGAGGCCTCGCAGGAGAGAAAGCTCGCCTATGAGAAGACGCTGGAAGAGCAGTCAAATCCTTATGGGCAGTGGATTGTATCCTGTGAGAATCCGGGGATGCAGAATAAGAAAGCAGGCGTCAGCTTTGGGGCGGATCCCATTTTGGTGCGGGGATTCCGGGAGATTGCAGTGCCCGATACGGATATTCATATTCTGACCTATGGGGAGGGCCTGATTGAACCCCGTGTATTTTCGGCGGTGAGGGCTTATTTTGGGAACAACAGCGAGTGTCTTCTCGCCTACGCGGATGAGGATTTTTACCGGGAAGATCTGACGGACAGGATGGAACCCTGGTTTAAGCCGGATTATTCGCCCGACACACTGCTTGCTTTTCAGTATTGGGGGCATCTTCTGGCGGTCAGGGAATGTGTGCTTGCCAGTAAGAATTACAGCATGGTGAGTATGAAGGACCCGGACGTGGGTTTTTATGAGCTGTGCCTGCGGCTGGAGGAGGAAGTTACGGAGCTGACCGGAGGGGATTTCAGAAAGAGACAGGCGGCCATCGGCCATCTGGATCAAATCCTTTATCACATCAAAACCAATCGGTCTGCTAAGGAGCTTCGCCATGACCTTGCCGAGGGGAAATTGTTGACAGGTGCGTCGGCCAGGTATGTGACGCTTAAGCAGGATACACTCATGCGCCGGGGCATGCAGGGACAGCTCCGGCTGGGGGCGGACCCGGATATCTATCATCTGCTCTACGACACTTCCGTCTCCGGCAGGGAGCGCTGTACCCGTTCCGGCAGTGAAAATAAGGCGATTGCACCGCACCGCGTGGTGTCTGTGATTATTCTGTCGAAAGACCACCCGGAGGTGTTGGAGAAATGTCTGCGCTCCTTTAAGACGAAAACACAGTACCGCTATTATGAGTGGATTGTGGTGGACAATGGGAGCAGTGAGGAAAACAGGGAGAAGATGGAAGTCTTACAGAAGACATACAACTTTACCTATCTCTATGAACCGATGCCGTTCAATTTCTCTAAAATGTGCAATCTGGGAGAGAAGAAGGCGAGAGGCGATTTGATTCTTCTGATGAACGATGATATTGAGATCATCGAGGAGAGCTGGCTTGGCCGTATGGCGGGACAGGCCCTTCAGCCCCATGTGGGCGCAGTGGGCGCGAAACTGTGGTATGCGGGCACGGAAAATATCCAGCACGCGGGCATAACAAATCTGAAGATCGGCCCTTCCCACAAGCTTGTCACCTTTCCCGACGAGGAGGACTACTATTACGGCAGGAACCGTGTCACCTACAATGTGGCGGGGGTGACGGGCGCCTGTCTGATGGTATCCAGAAAAAAATATGAGGAGGCCGGGGGACTTGACGAGGCTCTGCCGGTGGCATACAACGACGTGGATTTCTGTCTCAGGCTTTTGGAGGCCGGCTATGTTAACGTACAGAGAAACGACGCGGTGCTCTGGCATCATGAATCCTTAAGCCGTGGTCCCGATGAGCAGAGCGGGGAAAAATGGGAGAGACTGCTCTCGGAGAAGGAGGCTCTCTATGAAAGACATCCGGCTTTTTTGGGGAAAGATCCATTTTACCATAAGGATTTGATTGACAACGCATCGGATTACGCCTGCAATTATAAGTTTCCCTACGAGGATCATCTCTGTACGCAGGAGCCCCGGTTTGTTGTGAAATCGGTTTTGAAAAAGCTCACGCGCAGGGCGGGGCGGGGAAACCTCCGCCTGACGGTGGACCGGGCGCAGATGCAGCATAAGATACAGAGAGAAGAGCCGGACATCGTATGGATTATGGGATGGAGCTATCTGCCGGGGGCGGACAACGCGGCTTTCGAGCGGAAACTTATTTTACAGCGGTCGGACGGCGCAGGTTATCTGGCGATTCCCACAGACTGGCACCGGCCGGATGTGGAAGCGATTTTGCCGGAGGAGAAAAATATCGGCCTTGCGGGATTTGTCCTGCGGGTACTGCGAAAGGATCTGGCGCCGGGAGAGTACCGGGTGGGGATGATTGCCACCAGAGAAACGCCCGACAGGACAGAGCCGGAAATGCATTTTGTGGACTGGTCCGAGAGCAGGATCACCGTAGGGCAGAAAACCACAGATGGCTTTGATGCGGAGGAATAGAGAGGAATCGTCGACATGGAACGAGGGGATATGAATGAGGCGGAGGCGCTTCACTTTTACAGGGAATCCTACAAGAGGGAAAAAAGCCGTGGACGCACACTGAGAATGAAACTGGCCGAGGCGGAGAAAAAGAAGGAGGAGACACAGGGGAAGCTTGACAGAATCAAGGGCAGTCCGCTGTGGCGGGCGTCCAAACCTCTGCGTATGCTGTTTCACAGGATCGCGCGCACGAAGGAGCGGCTGGGCTGTTACGGCAGCCTCAAAGGAATCGCGCGCAAGATCAACGCAAAGATGATTGAGCGGCAGGCAAGGGTACAGCACGGGACGGCCAGCTTTCCGGAGATTGAGGAGGCGGCAAGACAGCGGCTTCACAAGTTTGACAGGGAAGTGAAGTTCAGCATTCTCATGCCGCTCTACAATACGCCGGAGAAGTTTCTGCGGCAGGCGATTGAGTCCGTCATCGACCAGACCTATGAGAACTGGGAGCTGTGCCTGGCGGACGGGTCGGACGGGGAGCACGCTTATGTGGAAGAGATCTGCCGCGAGTACATGAACAGGGACAAGCAGTATCTGCGGCCAAGAAGCAGTCTTTACTGCCGTATTCTGTATAAGAAACTGCCGAAAAATGAAGGGATATCAGGCAATACGAATGCCTGTCTGTCCATGGCTTCGGGGAATTATATTGCCCTCTTTGACCATGACGACGTGCTTCATCCCTGTGTCCTCTATGAATATGTAAAGGTGATCTGCGAGAAGGGTGCGGATTACATCTATTGTGACGAGGCGACTTTTAAGGGAAGCGGAACCATAGACGACATGATCACCCTGCATTTTAAGCCGGACTATGCGCCAGACAATCTGCGGGCAAACAATTATATCTGCCACTTCAGCGCGTTTGCCAGAAGACTTCTGGACGGCACGCAGCTTTTCCGCTCGGAATTTGACGGAAGTCAGGATCACGATATGATTCTGCGTCTCACCTCCCGGGCAAAATGTGTGGTGCATGTACCGAAACTCCTTTATTACTGGAGATCCCATGAGGGAAGCGTGGCCTCCGACATCAACGCAAAAAGCTACGCCATCGAGGCGGCTAAGGGGGCGGTGGCGGACCACCTCGCTTCGAAGGGCTTTAAACATTTTGAGATTACCTCCACCAAGGCGTTTGAGACGATTTTCCAGATCAAATATGAGATTCTGGGAAACCCCAAAGTGTCGATTGTGATTCCAAACAAAGACCATCCGGAAGATTTGTCCCGCTGCATTTCCTCTATTTTGGAGCGCAGCACCTACGACAACTATGAGATTATCGTGATAGAAAATAACAGCACGGAGGAGGAGACCTTTGCCTTCTATAAAAAACTGCGGGAGAATCCTCTTATCCGGGTATTGACCTACAAGGGGGGCTTTAACTATTCCAGAATCAATAATCTCGGCGTGGCGCGGGCAGAAGGCGAGTATGTGCTTCTTCTGAACAACGATACCAGTGTGATCACGCCGGACTGGATCGAGGAGCTTTTGATGTACGCCCAGCGAAAGGATGTGGGCGCGGTGGGCGCAAAACTTTACTATGAGGACAGGACGATACAGCACGCGGGTGTGGTGCTCGGCCTTGGCATGCACAGGACGGCTGGACACAGCCATTACCGCGTAAGCAGTCAGAATCTGGGATATATGGGGCGGCTGTGCTATGCCCAGAATGTGATGGCGGTGACGGGGGCCTGCCTGATGATGAGAAAGGCCCTGTACGAAGAACTGGGCGGGCTGGATGAGAAATTTGCCGTGGCTTTAAACGATGTGGATCTTTGTATCCGCGCGTGGGAGTCCGGGCGCGTGAATGTGTTCACACCCTTTGCGGAACTCTACCACTATGAGTCTGCCTCCCGGGGAGCGGACCTGTCAGGGGCCAATGCCGAGCGTTATGAGAAGGAGTCGGCACAGTTCCGGGAGCGCTGGAAAGCGCTTCTGGAGCAGGGCGATCCCTATTACAATCCGAATTTTTCGTTGGACAGGAGCGACTTTGCACTGAAAATTTCTACAAAAGAGGAAACCTGAAATACCTTGACCGAAGCATCTGCTTTTACTATAATCTCATTAGGGGCTGAAGATCAAAAGTAAGCAGTACCGGCAGGTTGAAAACACTTGTTATAATATAATATTAAGG
>CAMQTN010000064.1 GCA_947037115.1 uncultured Lachnospiraceae bacterium | reverse complement strand
CATTCCCACGCTTCCCTTTTAATCAGCATGGGAGAAAACCCGCTTTTGATTAAAGAGCGTTTAGGGCATGAAAAGATACAGACCACTTTAGGAACATACGGGCATTTATACCCGAACAGCAATCTTGAAGTTGCCAATAAATTAACGGGCGTGCTGACATACACACCCGCTTCACACAGCATTGCAGATTACACAAGCAATCAGCACACCGCAATCTATCACAGAGAGGTTGAATAGAAAAATGCAATCGTAATGCAATGAGAAAGAGAAAAAGCCGCCAAACCCTAGTGTTTACGGGCTTTGCGGCTTAGCTCCGACTATTCGAACTCAATCGTCCCCGGTGGCTTGCTGGTCAAATCATATACCACCCGGTTAACCCCCTTCACCTCATTGATAATCCTGTTCATAACGCCCTGCAGCACCGCCCATGGAATCTCCGCACTTTCCGCCGTCATAAAATCAATCGTCTTAACCGCCCTCAGCGCCACAGCATAATCGTAAGTCCTCTCATCCCCCATAACGCCCACACTGCGCATATTCGTAAGAGCTGCAAAATACTGGTTGATCTCCCGATCCAGCCCTGCCTTTGCAATCTCCTCCCGATAGATCGCATCAGCGTCCTGGACGATACGCACCTTTTCAGCAGTCACTTCACCGATAATCCGAATGCCAAGCCCCGGGCCCGGGAACGGCTGTCTGTACACCAGATACTCCGGAATGCCCAATTCCAGTCCAACCTTTCGCACTTCGTCTTTAAAAAGATCCCTGAGGGGTTCGATAATTTCTTTAAAATCTACATAATCCGGAAGGCCGCCTACATTGTGATGGGATTTAATAACCGCACTCTCACCGCCAAGACCACTCTCCACCACATCCGGATAAATAGTTCCCTGTACAAGAAACTCCACCGCACCGATCTTTTTGGCTTCCTCCTCGAACACACGGATAAATTCTTCCCCGATAATCTTTCTTTTCTGTTCCGGCTCTTCCACACCGGCCAGCTTTTTATAAAAACGCTCCTGCGCGTTTACCCGGATAAAGTTCAAATCATAATCTCCATCCGGCCCGAAAACTGCTTCCACCTCATCCCCTTCATTCTTGCGCAGAAGACCCTGATCCACAAATACACAAGTCAACTGACTGCCGATTGCTTTAGACAAAAGCACCGCTGCCACGGAAGAATCAACGCCGCCAGACAGTGCGCAGAGCACCCTGCCGTCTCCCACTTTATCGCGGATAGCCTCAATCGATTGTTGGACGAAAGAATCCATCTTCCAGTCGCCCGAACAGCCGCAAACCTGATAAACAAAATTGGACAGCATCTTTGTACCTTCTACCGTATGAAGAACTTCCGGATGAAACTGGATGGCATATAAATTCCTACTCGGATTTTCTGCCGCCGCCACAGGACAGTCAGCCGTATGTGCACAAATTTCAAAC
Organism: uncultured Lachnospiraceae bacterium; assembly: GCA_947037115.1. Taxonomy (GTDB): domain Bacteria; phylum Bacillota; class Clostridia; order Lachnospirales; family Lachnospiraceae; genus UBA3282. The sequence goes on along the minus strand of CAMQTN010000064.1, from coordinate 20,498 downwards.
CCTGGCGCCGCCTGTGAAATATAATCGTTATGGCTCATCCAGCAGACTGTTGTAGCGGCTACATCCCGAAAAAGCGCACTGCTGTTTTCCACCATGACCTCTATCTTCCCATATTCCCTGACCGGTGCCTTCTCCACCTTGCCGCCCAGCACCTGCATCATGACCTGAGCGCCATAGCAAAGCCCAAGCACAGGAATGCCCATCTCAAAAAGTTCCGAAGAGCAGGTTGCCGCTCCCGGTTCATAACAGCTGTTGGGGCCTCCTGTGAGAATGATGCCCTTGGGGTTCATCTCTCGTATTTTAGATAATTCTGTCCTATAGGAATAAATCTCGCAGTAGACATTGCACTCTCTGACCCGGCGTGCAACCAGTTGATTATACTGTCCGCCAAAATCCAATACAATAACTGTTTCTCTTTCCATCCCGTTTCTCCAATCCTGTATTTTCTGCTTATCAACTTTAAACACACAGAGAATGCTGTTCATACATAGCGTAATTCCGCCTACGTTGTGTGTCTTCAGGCATAGCGTAACTCCATGTCTAATTATAAGACCAACGCAAAACTCTTGTCAAAATATATTTGAATTGCAATCCACAATCCTAATTCCCACTCTTTACTCCAAAATCCCCCTAAATCTCCCTATACAACACGGAAACGCAATCCTGATTGAATCCTGACTTCGCATAGAAATCTTTATTATCATCAATCGATGTCAACTGTACCGTTCTGATCCCTCTCTCTTTCAAATACACTTCCAGACTGGACAGTAACGCCTTTCCAATTCCCTTTCGTTTCCATTCTGGCACAACAAACAGTTCCGATACGAAGAAAAAATCCTCCTGCGCGTAAGGATCAACATACCCAAGCACACCTCCAGCAATTTTGTTCTCACAAACTGCCGCGAGACCAATAAATTCATAATTTCCCATAATCGCCCGAATCCGCCGCACTGATTTTTCATCTGACCATTTCTCATTCCACGGTTTCTCTGCATATGCCCTCTTCATTGCATCGGCCAGCCCATTGATATCCGCTGTCGTTACAGCCCTATACTCCATTGCCGTTTCTCCTTTCCATCGCCCGTTCCCATTTCCCGCCACGATACCGCACCATATAGCATATTCCGCGGAACATCCAGTCAATCGTCATTGCAATCCAGACGCCAATCAGTCCCAGACGGAACACGTTGCTGAAAAAATATGCCGAGCCGATCCGAAACACCCACATGGAAACAATCGCGATCACCATCGTCCACATTACATCTCCCGCCGCACGCAGCGTATTTGGCAGCGTAAACGAAGCCACCCATGCCACCATACACATAACCGCATGGAAGCGGATCACCTGTAGCGCAAGCGTAGTCGTCTCTGACGTCAGATGATAAATTTTCAAAAACAACGGTGCTCCCACTATCATAATAAACGACACCGCACTCATACACAGCCAGGTAAGACGCATCAGCTTCCTCGTATAGTATCTTGTCTGCCCGAAATCTCCCGCACCGATACAGTAAGAAGCCACGGACAGAAGCGCCATATTGATTGCCATACCCGGCAAAATGTTAAAATTTGTGATTGTACCACAGACTGCATTTGCCGCAATCGCAGAAGTGCCGAAAGTAGACACGAGACTTAAAAGCAGAATTTTCCCCAACTGAAAGAGGCTGTTTTCCAGCCCATTGGGAATCCCGATATAGAGTATTTTTTTCACCTGCAGGAAATCCATGCGCAGGGTAAGCCGCCCCCTAAAATTGATTTCTTTCTTCCCGTCAAACATCAACTTAAAAATGAAAACCGCCGCCACTGTTCTTGCGGCCAAAGTCGAAATAGCAGCCCCGGCAACACCCAAACCGAAACCAAAAATGAGGATCGCATTTCCCACCAGATTAAGCAGGTTCATCAGAAGCGAAATATACATGGTTGTCCGCGAATCACCCATAGCGCGGAAAAGAGCGGCACAGCCATTGTAAAGAGCCAGCGGGCAGACAGACAGGCCTGTAATAGTTAGATATATGACTGCGCTGTTCATGACAGCCTCCTCCACCTGACCGAATATTGCCCGCAGAATTGCCTTATGCAAAGCAAGCAGTATTACGGTCATGACGGCAGAGGAATAGAGCAGAAAAAGCACCATCTGCCACGCCGATTCCCCCGCCTGTTCGCGGTTTTTCTGTCCCAGCGCATGACCCGCCACTACAGCGCCGCCCGTGGCCAATGCCGCAAATATATTGATCACTAAAATGTTGATATTATCAACCAGAGAGACGCCGGACACCGCCGCCTCTCCCACTCCTGAAATCATAACAGTATCAAGCATCCCCACCAGAATGGCCAAAAGCTGCTCCATAATCAACGGCAAAATCAATTTCCTGAGATCACCATTGCTGTATATGGTTCCCTGTTGGTCCTCTTTCGTGCGCATAGCCCCTCATCGCCCTTCAACATAATTATGAACCTATTCTATGCTTATTCTGCAACAATGTAAAGTGATTCCGCGCCTCTTTCGTGCCCTGTATTCTCTCTGCCTTTTTAGCACACATGCTGGTGCAGATACTTTTCTCTGGTTGCCAGGCCGCCGCGGATGTGGCGCTCAGATTTGTTAACGTCCAATACCTTTCTCGCCTCAGTCGCAAGGGACGGATTGATCTGTGCAAGACGTTCCGTCACATCCTTATGTACCGTACTCTTACTAATCCCAAACTCCTTCGCCGTCTGCCTCACCGTGGCATTGTTTTCAATAATATAGTTGGCAATGTTCATCGCTCGCTCTTCAATATAGTCTTTCAAAAGGAAACCCCTCAGAACACTTTTTTACATTGTATGAAGTGTTTTGAGGGGTTATGACCGTATTTTGACCTATATCCTTATTTTCTGCCTAACATCCCCTTTCCCTAGTGATCCCGTCTTTCTATCATTTATTCTTTCGTCATTCTTCTAATGAAATATGGTATTATAGCTATAGTTCCACCAACCTCATATACCGTTTTTGTTGCTTCTTCGTACGCATTATACTGAATAATGAAAAAAACAATCCCATAACTAATCAATCCTGCTACTTGCGCAAGTAAATAAATCCATTCATTATTTTCGTATCTGTTCCATAAAATTTTAACACTCCCAAATACTGTTCTTATCGAATCACAAATCAACTTAGTAACATTCAGCGCCATCATCTTAACAGAATATTTTGCTAACAGATATGTTAAACTAACTATATCGAATAGCAGCAATGGAATAGTCATAAATATTTTACATACAACGCTCTTTTTATTATTCTCTTTCCATAACCTAAAACTTCTCAATCCGCCATACTTCTCGCCACGCTGGCATAAATCAAATATATGATTCACAATAGTTTCTATTCTTTCCCATCTAAAATTAAATTTAACCATAACACTTTTTACCGCTTTGTATAAATAGACCAGTAAAATATATACGCTTCCAAACGCAAATAAAATATTAAAATAGTACCACGCAAAATGCATTCCAACCATCACTACTTCTCTATAAGTTGGCGGTATTTTATCTAATATAATACTCTCTATTCCTATAAAACTCTCCACAAGCACTATAAGCCACCATCCAATATATGTATTTATAAAATCATTAATATCAGAAGATGAAAATGCTCTTTTTACTGGAATAAATATCATTTTTATTATCTGCCTAACTGCTATACACGCATATACAATTCCCGCCACTACAAAAGAACAAATAGCAACTGTCTGATTTTTCACTACAATATGCGAAAACCAACGTAAGCCAGCAAAGATAACAGCAAAAATTATGACCAACATCATAATTTGTTCTCCCAAATAAAACTTCCTCTTTACATTTGAAAGCTTTTCATCATTATAAATTTCTATTCCTGCTTTCGTAATCTCTATAAACGTAGAAGCCGTAGCTAATAGAGAAAACATAATTGTATGAAACCATGTCCAAAATATCTTCATAGCTTTTCTTTTGCTCCCCTCCAATATTCTTCTGTTAATATATTCTTTACCATCATCGCCATTGTCCTACCTTCTAGACAAATCATGTGAATTGAAATTAACTATGCTCCATTTTTGTTAATCTTTCTTGATATTATTATACAGTGCGACTACGCAACGTAGCAACACCAAATAAAAGTTTACCTTCTTTTCATCTTCCGTTTAAATAATTTTACCCCTATTCCCCATAATAACTGCGGCTTATATATTAAAAGTCATCCCTCCACAGATGCTTTTATAAATTTAACGGAACCTCAAAACAAAAAAATGTTGACTGTATCTCTGCTCTTTGATATCTTTTTCTTAAGGCATAATATTTTAAATTCGAAACATTGTTTCTATGTGTTTATTCCTATTTATGCAAGTAAATATCTGTAAACACCCAAAAACAAAGAATCTAATTTAATCTATCATGTCTGACGGTATGACTGTGCCTAACAGTTTTATTTTGTCGGACATTTATTATGCCTTTTAGTGAAAATAATACTAGGAGGTATTTTTATGGACAAAAAAGATTTACAATTTATTCAGGATCAAATCGGCTACAACTTTCAAAATACTGATTTGTTGCAGCAGGCATTTGTCAGGCGCTCATATGCAAAAGAATATGGCGGAGAAGATAACGAGATACTAGAGTTTGTCGGCGACAAAGTACTGGATCTCATTGTGGTAAAACTGCTGACAGAAAAATATGGATGCTTTATCAGTGATTACGATGATTTTGATCCAAACGAAGAATTTGACGAGTTTTCATGTGATAAAAATGAAGCCGAATTGACAGAGCTGAAGAAAAAACTGGTTCAAAAGAAAACCCTTGCAGACAGAATTGCCATCTTAGATCTTGCAGATTATCTTATCATGGGAAATGGCGATATACAAAATAATATCCATCAGGAAATGTCTGTGAAAGAGGATTTGTTTGAAGCAATTATCGGTGCTGTAGCACTGGATTCCGATTGGGATATGGAGGAACTTCAGGAGGTCATCCAAATCATGCTTGACCCTGACAGTTATTTAAAGGATGACACGGAGGACAATTATGTCGAACTTATACAAGAATGGACTTTAAAAAGGTATGGGATGGTTCCGTGGTATCATTTTGAAAAAGCTTCACAGGCAGTATGGTACATACCTTTTGACGGCATCTCATCCTCCTATAACGGCAGTACCGAATTAAAACATATCTGTCTACTAAAATTGGGTGAGTTGAACACAATTTTCAGAAGTTTTGGCACCTCAAAGAGCGAAGCCCGCAAAGCAGTATGTGAATTGGCTTATAAGGAACTGGAAAAAAGAAATCTGCTATTCTCTATTCGTGACGAAATCCCAAACCCCAATAGAGACGATGCCATAAGCCAACTGGAGATACTGGCGAGAAGAGGCTATTTTTCGATACCTTTTTACGATTTCACACAAAAATATGATAAAAATGGCAGCCCCGTCTGGCAATGTACCTGCCACATAAAAGAGATAGCTAAACACTTTTTTGCAGAATCATCTACTAAAAAATATGCCAAAAAACATGCCGCCTATCAGATGCTTAAATATACCTTATCATCATAAAGACAGCGGAAAAATCTCATCAGACCACTTTTTACATTGTATCAAGTGGTCTGAAAGATTAATTCCCGAATTCCCATTTCCCAAACGTAAGCTCCAGCAATTCCGCAGCAATCTCATTACTGCACACGCGCATCAGATTGTCTTCACTGTCTTCCTTTCCCAGAAAATTCATGCTTCCATACCAGACCACTTCCCGATCTACGATGCAATAATGCTGGCAGTAATCCTCAACAAGATTCATTTCAAACCCATTGCTGCGCATCCTCTCCTGCAGTTCCATCCAGTATGCACTGTCACCAAATCCATAACTGTCCGGTTTCCACGTTACAATTCTTATTCGAACACCCTTTTCCTGTAGGTTCTTTAATGATCGGATCAATTCTTCAATCTTAGGGCCACTGACTACCGGGCTTGCTATGATGATTTCCTTATTCGCGGTCAGCAAATCATTTTTGTATACTTCGGCATAAGTATCAATATCAAATATAGCGCCTACATTCTGCTTTTCCACTGTATTTCCCACACAAATGTCATAGCCAATCTGCTTATATGCCTTAAGGCGCTTATGGTACATCTTTTCAAACATGGAAATATGGCTGTCCACATAATCGTAGATAATCACACTTTCTTTTCCTTCATAATCCCGATTTAAGCGCCCCGCATACTGCTCCACCACGCTTTTCCATGAAACCGGCATTGCCATGATCAGCGTATCCAGTCTCGGATAATCGAATCCTTCTCCGATCAGTTTTCCGGTTGCAACCAAAATCATACTTTTATCGGCTTTCACCTGCTTCATTTTCTGCAAAACAGCATTGTGTTGTTTTTTTGAGTTTTCACCGGAAAGCAAAAATACTTCATCTGCGCTATCCTTTAATTTTTCATACAGAGTTCGCGAATGATCTACATATCTCGAAAGTATCACCGGCGTCCTGCCCTCTGCAATACATCTTTTAACATCATTTACAATCAGGGCATCCCGGTCTTCATTCTCCCTTAGAATTGCATAGGCTTCATTCGGATGCATGTTATCCTGATGAAATCTCGGTGCAACTGCTCTCGTAAATCTCGGATATACCAGATGCGCAATCCCCTGTTCTTTTGCTCTGTCTTTCGCTGTAAACTGATATCTGACCGGGCCAAGCAACATATAGTTAATTTTCTCTAATCCGTCGCTGCGAAGCGGCGTCGCCGTCACGCCATACACATATTTTGCTCGTACCTCCTGCAATATTTCTACAAAGGTATCAGACGCAGCATGATGACACTCATCCACGATTACCATGCCATACTCTTTCAATCTTTTGTGAAGTTCTCCCTTTTTACAAACAGAGCCTGCCATGGCTATATCAATGATTCCTGTCGTAGAGTCATGCACCCCCTGCAGCCTGCCTATGATACTCTTTCTCCTTTTCTTTCTTCCGGTCGGCGTCACATATTCTGGCAGTTCCTCATCTATGGTCAGGAAGTTTTCCATAGCGCTTTCCCATTGCTCTATTAATGCCGAAGATTGCAGTAAAATCAGCGTATTAACCTTTTTTCTTGCAATCATATTACAACAGACAACGGTTTTGCCAAACGCGGTGGCTGCGTGAAGTATGCCTGTCTCATGTTTCAGCATGGCTTCCACTGCCAAAATCTGGGATTCCTTCAATTGTCCCTGAAAGGAAGCCCGGATCTCATTACCCCGACATCGTTCATCCTGAATACAATTGACAATACCAGCCTTATCACATTTGGCAGTTACATCCTCCAATAACCCTCTGGGAATCCTGATATATTCCCCTTCATCTCTGCCGAGATAAATGTATCTGGAATTTGCAAAATTAGACAGCCCCATCGCCTGATTCTTATAAAATGCAGGATTCTTAAATGCCGCCAGTTCCCGTATTCTGTTTTGGATTCTTGGCGCCAAATTTTCCGTAAAAATATAAATACCATCCGCCAGGGTAATGTGAAGTTCCCCGTCTACATCACACTGAAAAAAATCTCTTATCTTATCCCACGGTTTTTCTCCGTCTTGCTCCCATATATCATTTATCTCTATCGCATGATTTGTCTCAAAGCTTTTCCACTCTTTTAATTTTTCCTCTATAAACTCCTTTGAAAGTTTTGGCTTACTTAATAATATTTTCCACTGATCCGGGTATGCGTTCCAATTTTCATCCACAAATGCGCTGTTTCCCTCTTTGAGAGCCTGTCCCTGTAGTGGCAGCGCGATCAAGTTGCCGATACCGCCCTTCGAAAGATGGTCCTGCATCGGCAGCATTCTGTCATAAAACCGGAAGGATTTCAAATTGACAGATTCTGCCCCTTTTCTCAACAGTGTATTTCCAAATTTTCTTGCCAGAGAAGCCTCTGTTTTCTTCTGAAAAAATATCCAGAGATGAGCGCCGCGTCCCGACCGTGATCGTTCCACCAGAGGATCTATGCCGTTGATGACACATATTTCACGCAGTGCATCTACTTCTTCTTTCCAGTTATCATCCATATTGGCAAAATCGCGTTTCTCCGCATTTTTGTCGTGGTTATCAAAATCAAATACAAGGAATCTGCAGGTATCATCCTCCAACAACGGATAAATGCCTATTACATCTGCCGCGTCTTCCGAAGCACCCTTTAAATGTGCCATAATCTGCTGTTTCTCCAGCCTCTTATATGCCTGCCTTTTACAATCCTGACACCTGATCTTACTGCCGCGCATTCTTGGGCATCCTGTCTTATAAAAATTGTAACATTGCGTGTAATAATTGATCTCTCCCGTAGATTTTTTGAGGGTACGTTTGGCATATACATCCGTGCGTCCCCAAAACATGCCGAAAAACAGATTAGCATCATGATCGGTAATCTCTCTGGGGATGATTCTCTTTCCCTGATCTGGATCAAATAAATCCCTGTTTTTCATTTCATCAGACGCATGATAAGAAATCCCCGCTCGATCAAGCAGGGATTTTAGATACTGATTTTCTTTTTCCAAACATTTCACTTTGTCCTGCAAAGACAAAATTTCATCTGTCATATAAGTTGTTAAAGGCTTTTCCATATAGCCTTTACAAGTAAAACAAGTCATACCTAATCCGCCCTTTCTTCATGGTAAACCCAAGTATGCGACAACTTGGATATGGGTAATCATCTGGATACTGTTCTATAATTTCCCCTTCATGTATACAGAATATTATATCATTGATCGAAATATTACGTTGCTTGCAGTTCTCTTTCTTTAAAAACTATTTTCGATATATAATCTGTCTTTTGTCAGTCATTGGATATTGCACAATATACCTTCCCTACTGTTTATATATATTTTGTCAGCTCAAAACCCGAAAATTTTCAGATAATCCTCCTGCTGAATAATCCGCCTGCTGGGCCGGTCTGCATTCTCCAGCATCTTCTCCACCCGGTCAGCCAGTGTCACGTCAATCAACCTGCCCACGTCAAGTCCGCGCAATTCAAAAAACAGCAGGGGATTTTCGTCAAACCGTGCCCCCACTCCATATAAAACTGCCGCCACATGCTTGCACATAAGCGCCCAGTCAGGACAGCTGCAGTTAAAAGCAATCTCCTTCGGCTCCGGAAACAGTCCACCCTGTTGTAAAAACGCTTCCCTCAGTTCCTCCGGGAAGTCTCCTTCCATCAACGCCTCCAGATTCTGAATCTTATCCCCGCACAGGGCAATCATATTCTGGCAGCGTTCTTCCGAAAGCGGACTGATTCTGATCTCCACTTTATAGGGTGTCTTCCTGCGTCCCTGTACTCTGGCACTAATCTTTCCTTTTTGTATCTGTAGGTCGATTACCGTGCCGGTTCTGACATATCTTTTCCCCCGGTCAAGTCTGCTCTCATAATCCGCATAGCGCTCCAGGTTTTCACACCATGCTTTCCCCCACCACTCCTTTGCTATGGTTCTTCCAGATATGATAACAGGGGACAGTGTCTTTCCCTTTTTCTTCTCCTTTTTCACCGTATCCGCGGCATTTTTCCTGATTTTATCTTCCGACGGCTGTTCGTAAACAGCATCTTCCCAATACCGGCTCATATTGTTCCTCCCCGAATCTTTTATCCTGAAAGCTTCCTGTATCCCAGAAAGGCATTCACTTTCCTACATGTCAAGTCTTAATACGGAAAGCAACTCTTCATTGCTGAGATCTGTAATCCAGTTTTCGCCACTTCCTCCAATTACGTTTTCAGCCAGCTCCTTTTTGAATTTCAGCATCTGGTCAATTTTTTCCTCAATTGTTTTCTCACATACCAGCTTATGTACAAAAACATTTCTCTTCTGTCCAATTCTGAAGGCGCGGTCCGTCGCCTGATTCTCCACAGCCGGATTCCACCAGCGGTCGAAATGAATTACATGGTTGGCGCTTGTAAGATTTAAACCGGTTCCGCCTGCCTTGACCGACAGAACCATATAGGGAATATACTCCTCTCCGTTGAATTCTTCCACCATCCGGCTCCTCGTCTTCACAGGCGTGCCGCCGTGGAGCACAAAGCCCTTCTTTTGAAAAATTGTCTCCAGAAATGCCGACAGCGGCGCCGTTATCTCCTTAAACTGCGTAAATACCAGAACGCGTTCCCTCTTTTCATAAATCGTCGTGCAGATCGTCTTAAGCATTTCCCACTTTCCACTTTCCTCCGGCGTAAATTTTTCCTGTCCAAGGTACTGGTCCGGGTGGTTACAAATCTGTTTCAGGCGGGTCAATGCCCCCAGAATCAGACCGCACCTTTCAAGGCCGCTCAGCGCTTCCAGTTTTTCTGCAAGTTCCGCTACCAGCTTACGGTAAAGCACAATCTGTTTCTTGCTCAGGCTGACATAATCCACTGTCTCCACTTTCTCCGGCAGGTCAGTAATCACCCGCTTGTCCGTTTTTAACCGCCGCAGCATGAAAGGAGAGATTGCGGACTTTAAACGCGCATACTCCTCCGGTTCCCTTGCCAGTTTTTTCGTGTATTCCTTAAATTCCGCAAAACCTCCCAGAAGACCCTTATCAATAAAATCATAAATGGACCAGAGATTCGTCAGATCATTCTCAATGGGCGTTCCCGTCATGGCCAGCCGCATCCTTGAAGGAATCTTTTTAATCGCATGGGTCTGTTTTGCCGTCGGATTCTTGATCGCCTGCGCCTCATCCAGAATCAGGCAGTCCCAGGCCTGCTCCGCAAACTCCTTTACCCTGACCGTCATTCCGTAAGTCGTGATAAACAGAAACGCCTCTGTAGTCTTTAATTCTTCCGCCAGCGCCGCCGCACCGCCACCGTGAAGAATATGTACCGGCATGTCCGGGACGAATTTCTCCGCCTCCCGTTTCCAGTTGCCAAGCAACGACGCCGGAACAATCAGGAGTACCCGTTTCTGCTCGCTCTCCTTTCGAAACTTTTCCAAAAATGTCAGCACCTGAAGCGTTTTTCCCAAGCCCATATCATCCGCCAGACAGGCCCCGAATCCCAGTTCATTCATATAATGCAGCCATGTAAACCCGTTTTTCTGGTAAGGCCGCAATTGTGCATGTACGCTCGCGGGAACCCTCACTTTGCGCATCGTCTCCGGTTTCCGAAGCTTCTGCAAAAGCTCTGTCAGCCACTTCCCGTTGGAGATGATCACTCCCTCGTCCTCGGGCAGCATATCCGACGAGGCTCCTCTTAATGCCTGCAGAAAGGTCATGCCTTCTCCCGGTTCATCCATCTCCTTTAAAATCTGCTCCAGCCTGCTGTGGTCTACCTCGATCCATTTACCTTTTAAAAACGCCAGCCCCTCCGTCTGCTTTAACAGAAGTTCGATATCTTCTCTCGTCAGCGGCGTGCCGTCCACTTCCAAATGCGGCGTCATGGACAAAACAGCATCAAATCCCAAAAAGGAGGGCTGTTCATCTCCCAGGGACATATTCATGCTGACCATCATCGCCCGCTTTTTCCACCAGTTCGGGATGCGGCACAGGATACCCGCCTCCTCAATCACGGGAATCTCCTTCAAAAACTGATAGGCCTCCTGCGCAGTCAGCCTCAAAGGATGGAACATTTCCCCGCTCTCTACTGCCTCTCTTACAAAGCCTGACTTTTCCGATGCTTTATTCAGGCAGGCCAAAAGCTTTAACAGTTTTTCTCTCTCCGCCTGATACTCCACCAGCGCATACTGCAAAGGCATATGGTTGATCTTTCCGTTTTCATTTTTCGTTGCATAGGTTGCGAGAAAGGCAAACGGAAATTCCTCCTCACCGCTCTCCACAAGATGGAAGAAAATGCGCTCCGGCACACGCAGCTGCTGGCTCTGCTCCGCCAAATACATTGCCACCGTGCCTGAATATGACGCGATCTCTTTCCGAAAAATATCGTGCAGACCAGCAAACGCAGTCCTTATCCACTTCTCGTCCAGATACTCAGCTCCGATTATGAAAGGCACCGCCGCTTCCAGTTTGGAAACAGTATCCGCATCCAAAAGCACTTCCGTCTTTTCCCTGGAGAGCTCCAGTTCGGGCAATGAAGTCAGACATCGAAAATAGCCTTCTGCGACCCTATAAAGAAAGCGTATGGAAATATCGGCATCCGGCGGACATCCTTTTAAGCCCAGTAAATACCATGCATATTCCTTGTCTTTCTTAAATTCTTCCTGCCACGCCTGCAGTTCTTCTGAAAGCGTGCCTCCTTCTTCCATATAAAAGCTTTTTTCTGTTATGATAAATCTCATCAGTTTCTTTTCCTCATTTGTATTGACCTCCAACAGTATCCTACGATTTCCCCTTTAAGTATCCTATCTTCTTCTATCACAGCCTATCCCGCACCATCATCAAAGCATATCCGAGCAGGTTTTGTCCCTTCCACTTAGTCCGGTCAAATCTGTCCGGGTCGTTCATTGACAATCCAATGCCCCAGATGCGGTCTTTTACAGCACACTCCGCTAACACAGTATTTCCCGTAGCCTTAAGCTGTTCTTGCAATTTATCATTTTGCGAAAATTTTGCAAGTAATCCCTCATAAACAATAATCTGTCGCACTCCGTTCCAATAATGATCATCATATCCTGAAACACGCCGTCCAAATTCCTTGATATAGGCAGCATCGTCTGTTTCAAGGATTTGCTCTGCTATCTCGTTGTCGCAAAAGCAAACTGCCTTGCGGTACATCATAAACTGTTCTATAGATGAAAAGGAATCACCGTCAACCATGAAACAGGATGGATACCAATTACTCAGATATCCGTTTTCTTCATCCGGGTTATGAAAGCAAATGATAGGTTTCATATGATCCCCACTTTCTTTACAGCAAGCTCCAATTCCAAATCATGCAGCCCAGCATACGCCTTTTCCAAATATGCGAGCGGTACTTTTTCAATAACTTCACAACTCGGAATATTGTACTGCCATTGGTAGTAAGCATAAAATTCGCCAATCCAGTCGGGCATAAACCCGCTCAATGCGCTGCCTTTTTTCAACTCATACCGGTCTGTATACAGAAAATACTTCCACAAAGCCTGTACATCCATCGTGCAGACAAATGCCTGTGCTTCGTCTATATATTTTCTAGTATTGCTTTTCATATAGGAACGAATGAAGTCCTCCGTATCCATATCGGGATAGGTTATCGCCACATAATCAAACAACTTTCCCTGATTTTCAATTATCTCATCCAAATACGCTTTAGAATAGGCTCCCACATTGCTTACCTCTCTTTTCAGACTAATGTGCTGAACACATTGGTTACACGGTTTCGGTCTGAATCAATCAGTTTTCGCATATTCTCACGCGCCAACATGTCCCGCTTGTTATACTTCTTATTAAACTCTGTAGTTTCATCAGTTCAGCCAGCCATGTCAAGGCGCTGTGTTCCTGAAAATCCAATATATTCAGCCCATCTGTATCCAATTCAAATTCATGCACCCATCCGTTTGATGCATTCGGACGATAGACAGCCCACTCTTTCGCAAGTTCCAAACTCTCCGTAAGATAAAACCCTTTTCCGTAATCATGCTTTTCCTCACCCAATCCAAACTTCGGCATTATCTTTTCATCCGGGCTGCCATGATATAAAATAATCTTTCCCACATTACTCTCCCCTGGTTTTTGCCCACCACTTTTCTGTATTCATTATACCCTCACCCCTTTCATTTCACAATCAAATATTATAAAAGGACATTCAGAAGTCCTGTCACAGTTCTTCCAAATGTCCTGTCCCTATTTTCACTATTTCACTCGCCACACAAACCGTTCTATTTTGTTACTACCATATGTACCGTACTCTTACTAATCCCAAACTCCTTCGCCGTCTGTCTCACCGTGGCATTGTTTTCGATAATATAATTGGCAATGTTCATCGCACGCTCTTCGATATAATCCTTCAAGAGAAAACCCCTCAGAATACTTTTTTACATTGTATGAAATGCTCTGAGGGGTTATGACTATTTAAAAGACAGTGTTTTGCAGAGTATCAATTACCCTCTTCTCTTCTCGCGCGCAGGGTTTTAATCTCAAAAGGCTCAAACGACAGCAAATAAATATGTTCTTTCAACGGCGTCATCCTCTCCTCCTCTTTCTCCATCATATCGCAAAACCATACTTCCGTCTCCCAGCCGCCCAATATCAGCTCGGTGTTGGTGAACGCCCCCACGCTCTCATACAGACGCAGGATCACATCCCCCCTGCCATCCATAGATGCCTTGACCGTTTCTATCACCACATTTTCATTGGTTGTATTTCCGATAAAAGGAAGTTTAAGGCGGCCTGACAATTTAAGCGGTTTCACATTTATAAAATATCCGTTTTGCACGACTCCCGCCTTTTCAAAACTGCCGTTCCATGCCATAAAGCCATAAGTAAATTGATGCGTTCCCCAATCCGCTTCAAAGTCCGGTGACACCGGCGCCCGAAGCAGGGATAATTCCATCCTCCCGTCGCACATACTGATCCCGTATTTACTGTCATTCAGAAGGGCCGCGCCTGCGCCTGCATCACAAAGCGCCGTATATTTGTGATTACACACTTCAAAACGTTCTTTATCGCTCTCCCTGCTCCTCACGGCAGGCCGTCTGATATAACCGAACTGTATCTCATTTCTTCCTTCTGATGCAAATATCGTTGTAGGAAATGACGCCTTTAGCAGTTTGTGCCGTTCTCTCCAGTTTATTTCTGTTTCGAACAAAATAACCGGGGAATCTTTTTCGATCCTGATCCACTGGCATAAGGAAGAATTTCCGATCCTGCCTTCCAGACGGATCACACAGATATTTTCCGTATTCATCCACAGACTGCTTCTCAACTCACAGGCATTTTCCACTTCCTGCTCCTCATAATTGGAGTCAATATCCCAAGCGTCAAAAGCTCTTGGCACATCTCTAAACAGCCGGAAATGATTCATGGGCGCCGCCGCATATTCCTTTCCGTTCTCTTTTAAGAGGAATGAAGAAATCTCACCTTCTCTGCTGATGAGCACCTGCATCAGATCCGTTTCAACCGTATATCCTTCTTCCCATTCTCTGGCAAGGCCGTTTTCTCCTGCGGGGGCCTTTTCCTGATCAAGGCACAGGCATCCAAAACCAGACAGCCTGATTCTGTTTTCCGTCCCTCTCTCAGGGTCACAATGCCAGAAGTTTCTTTCAAAGGGCAATGTATTCACGAAGGACGTCTTTCCGGCTTCCGCTATCACCATACTCTGTAAGATTTCAGACGTTATCGTCCGTGCCCGTTCTATTATTTCTTCCAACTCCTTTTGCGTCCGCTCATAAACCTTATGAATTGCCGACCCCGGAAGAATGTCATGAAACTGATTGATCAAAAGCGTTTTCCACATGTTGTCCAGCTCTTCTTTCGGGTATTCGTTTTGGGCAATCAGCGCAAGTGTTCCTGCATATTCCAGATTATGCAAAGCAGTTTCACATTCCCGGTTAAGCTTTTTTATCCTGCTTTGGGAAGTGTAAGTACCTCTGTGAGCAGTAAAATACAGTTCTCCGCAATAGGTGTCAGAGGGTCCTCCTTTTTCATCCAGCCTTTCAAAAAAAGATACCGGATTTCCCTGTTTTACTTTAACGCCGCCCTCCAGGTTCTCCTGTCTCCTGATATATTCCATATGATCTCTTGTGGGGCCTCCGCCGCCGTCACCATATCCATAGGGAATCAGAAAATTTTCCAGATGATGAACCTGCACCCTCTCTTTCCATACCCTGTTCATTTCCTCCGGATTTGTATTGTAGTTATAGCTGGTAGGTAAAAATGCAGTAATTTCCGTTCCGTCGACCCCTCTCCAGCGAAAATAGTGGTATGGGAATTTTTCTCCTTCATTATAGGACCAGAAAATTTTTTGCGTGACCAGGTATTCTATACCGCTCTTTTTTAAAATCTGGGGCAGGGCACCGCTGTATCCAAAGCTGTCCGGCAGCCAGAGAAGCCTGCTTTTTATCCCAAACTCTTTCTCAAAAAACTGATCTCCGTACAGCAGCTGCCTGATCAGGGATTCCCCGCCGCTCAAATTGGTATCCGGCTCCACAAACATCGCACCCTCGGGAATCCACTGCTGATTTTTTACCGCCTCTTTCACTTTCTCATACAGATCGGGATAATATTTTTTGCAAAGCAGATAAAGCGCCGGCTGGCTTTGTATAAACTGATATTCCGGGTATTCTCTCATTAATCTGAGCTGGGCGGCAAACGTTCTCGCCGTTTTCCTTATCGTTTCCTCACAGGGCCACAGCCATGCATAGTCGATATGGGCATGTCCCGTTGCCAGAAATTCAGGAATGGTATCTCCGTTTTTACAGGAAAGAATCGGCTGCAGCAGCTTTCTTGCGGTGCGATAGCATTCCCTGCGCTTTTCCGCTCCCTGTTCAAAGTCACAGCACAGGGTAAATTCTCTGAGAGCCCCGGCAATCTTTACCGCCCTCAGCGATTCAGACTCCAGCGACCGCAAAAGTCCATACAGTGTTTCCACATCCATAAGCAGCTGGTAAGCGTCCTCATTCCAAATACCGTAACTGCTTTCTCCCGTAGTTACCCTCCCCTGTTCCAGGTGCGTTTCATATTCTCCCGGCAGCACCGGCCCCACCGAACAGTTTTCATGTGCCCTGGGGAAGAAATGCCCCGCATAACTCTCCATCATGATTGTGTATTTTTCTCCCGGATGTGCACACATGCTGATCGTGTTATCCACCAGATAATGATGTTCCTCCAAAATCCAGTCGGCACGGTAGGTTCCAAAGGGAACGCCATTTACAAACAAGGTGGACTCGCATCCCGGTTTCAGATTGAGTACAATCCTTTCCCCTTCGCACTCTTTTGGAAGACAGATTTCTCCCTTAAACCACCTGTATTCGTATTCCCTGCCCCATACCAGTCCTTCCCGGGCCGCAGAAAAGGGCAGCATTTCCGCATCCTTCAGAGACAAAATATCTTCGCAGGCCGCGCTTTCCCAGGCAATTGTTCCCACCGGCCAGAACAGGTCCTTTTTCAATGTTTTGATCCAATATGCAATCCGTTCCTTCCATTCGCTTGTAAGTATCTTCATCTTTATATTCACGCCTTTCATTCTTTAATGCCTGCTGAAGCGATTCCCTGTACAATATACTTTTGTAAAAATAGAAAAATAAGCAACGGCGGAATTATTGCCAGAGTGGCCAGCGCAAATACTTTGGGATAGTCCTTTTGACCATAATTCTGCAAAGAAGCCGTAAGCGTTGCCAGATAAGCCGGCAAAGTTGTTTTCCTGGTACTGTTGATATACAAAAATGGCGTCATCCAGTCATTCCATGTATTCAGCGCCACATTAATGGCCACAACTGTAAGAATAGGCTTCTGCATCGGGACAATCACCCTGAGAATCGTCTGTAAAAATCCTGCCCCGTCTAATTCTGCAGCTTCCTCAAAACTCAGGGACAGAGATTTCATGGACTGCATAAACAGGAAAGGCCAAAGCAGGTATCCCCAGCTCAAAGGCAGAAACAGCATAAGCTGGCTGTCATACAGCCCCCTTCCCCCATTGCCGAACAAATCATTTCCTCCCGCCAGCGGAATATGGGAAACCATAACAAATGTCGGAATCAGTGTAAGCACCGACGGAATTACCTGCGCCACTATGATAAATACCATGAAAAACTGCCTGCCTTTAAATTCATATCTTGCCATGACATATCCGATCAGAACCGTCATGACCAGCACGACCACCGTATACCACGCAGTGCGGAAAAAAGTATTTAACAGCGGGTTTAACGCCGTGGAGGAGAAGGCAAAGTTGTAATTATTCCATACCAGTTTCCGGGGTACCGGAAACAAATTGCCCATACTGTTAAATTCGCTTTGACTGTTAAAGCCTCCAAGCGCAGAATAAATAAGCGGATAGATCATGATAATACAGATTGCGGCCATCAGAATAAACCAGACAAACCTTAACACTTTTTTGGAAAAATGATGCATGCTAATCCTCCTTTTTCAGTACAACCCGGAAATAAATAACGGAGAAGACAATGGTTATCATGCCGATCACCGTGGATTCCGCTCCCGCCATTCCCATGTTAAAGTTCACAATACCGTCTCTGTACAGCCGGTACATCAGTATATCTGTTTTCCCGTAAGGATTCCCTTTGGATATGAACATGACCACGTCAAACATCTGCATGGCTCCGATAATTCCTGTCAGGATAATGTAAGACGCCACAAAACGAAGGCCCGGTATCGTAATGTATCTGGTTCTCTGGAATATGTCCGCCCCGTCCATTTTGGCCGCTTCATATAACGAGGCGTCTATGGACTGCAGGCCGCCCAGCCAGATAATTGCCGCAGGGCCTATATTCTTCCAGACAAAATAAACCATAATCCAAAATACCATCCAGAACTGTGAATACTGCCATGTAACAGGGGATAATCCTATCCGCTTCAATATTGTATTCATAACGCCATTGGGTTCCAGCAGAACTACAAAAATGGCTGAAGTTATGGAGGTCGCCGCAATGCAGGGCACATAGATCCCTGACCTGAAAAATCCCCTCGCTCTGCTTGGGACATTCAAAGCAAGTCCCAACAGGAAAGACAGGAGTGTATTCATAAACAGGCATATCGCTCCCATCCAGATCTGTCTCCAGAGAAGCTGCATATAGGCTGCGTTCGTAAAGAAATCCATATAGTTTTTCAGCCCTATAAATACCGGTTCTTTTGAAAGTCCATTGTATTCCGTCAGTCCCAAATACAATCCGTAAATCAGCGGCAGAATACCCCAAAGCCCTATATAGGCGAAAAAGGGAATGATAATTTTATACGCCCGCCGTGTCCTTCTTTCCTGTCTGCTTCTCTGTTTCTTTTCTTTTTTACCCGTCCTTTTTGTTTTTTCCATTCACTGACCGCCTTTTTATGAATTACCGCAGGAATCTGATTCCTGCGGTTTTCATTTTTACAAGTCCTATCCGTATCCTTACTGCTGCAGCGGAATGATCTGCGCCTGGGCCTCACTGCATATGACATCGACAGGGTCTTCTGTCATCGTTGTCCTGGCAAGTACATTCTGGTTAATGATTTCCCAGATAGAGGAATCATTTTTAGGGAATGTGGCAAGCCCCGAATATGTTCCGTCTTTGATCACCTGCATTTCCATCATCAGCACTTTGTCATTTTCATAATAGGAAGGATCCTCGATAATCTCTTTAATCGCCGGGCAGTAAGAGCCTTCCAGCCACACTTTTTCATTTTCGAAGCTCAAAGTTTCCTTAATGACATTGAAGGAAGCTTCCTTATTCGGCGCGTCTTTCGGTACGGCAAGATATACGCTTCCCACAGTGCAGTTCCCGTCGATGCCCGCATCGCTCATGGGAATCGGCGCCACACCCCAGTCCATCCCTGCATTTTCCGCATCAGAACCTTCGAACGATCCCTGGACTACAAAAGCAAGCGTGCCTTCATGAAAAGCATCCCACATCGGAAATTCATCGGAACCATTTCCGAGACCTGCCGGGAAATTGTAGTTCATTTCTCTGATAAAGCTCAGAACTTCCTGCAGTTTTTCATCATCCAGATTGATTTTTCCGTCTACGGCAAAGTCTGTGCCATTGGCCCTGAAAAAGGGTGTGGCACGAAGCGCGCCGCCTGCATTCGGGAATGTGGGAATGCCGCCTCCCCAGAATTCGCCTTTCCCCTGTGCCGTAATATCATCAGACATCGCCTTCCATTCATCCCAGGTTTTTGGTATATCTTCTTCTGAATATCCGCACTGCTCCAGCAGTGTCTTATTATAGAAAATCATAAAAATAGATGTCTTATAGGCAACTGCCACTGCATTTTTGTCATCATCATAGACCAGGAACGAGGGGTTTACCAAATCCACAATTTCCTGCGGAAGCGGTTCCAGCAGACCTTCTGCCGCATAACTGGGGATAAAAGTTTCACCGGCCACAATGTCGGGCGCACTGCCGGATGCAAATAATGCTCTTTGCTTCTGATCCAATGTCTCGCCCCATCCCCAGTCTACATATTCCATTTCATAATCCGGAAGATTTTTGGCCAGATTCTCTGTTACTGTCATATAATACTTGTCTTCGTAAGTCGGCCCTCCCTCCTTCGCATTTGCAGTATTGATCTGCTCCTGATTGTATCCCACCTTCGGGACGGTCAGGTGGATTTTCCCTGAGGACGGCACCTCCTCCTTCACCGTTTCCGTTTTATCAGATGTTTCGGTTTCCTGCCGCGCCGTATCCGGCGCTTTTTCATTCGAACCTCCGCATCCTGTCAATGATGTAAGAGATATAACCGCTGCCATACAGATCGTCAACAACTTTCTTTTCATAATCTTTTCCTCCTTTACTGTTTGCCAGTTTTGTATTATTTGTTATTGCATTGCTTGCAATTCAAATATTACATTTCGCGTCTATATTTGTCAATTTGTTTTATATTATTTCTATTTTTTTAGATATTTTGTACATTTTTGACATCTCAAATTCACTATTATTTTCGCATTTACATTCTTTTTGATATATTTGTTATGTAT
>CAMQTN010000063.1 GCA_947037115.1 uncultured Lachnospiraceae bacterium | reverse complement strand
TTACTTCATCCTCATAATCCTCGTCGTCCTCTTCGTCCTCGTAGATTACTTCATCCTCATAATCCTCATCGTCCTCGTCATAGACTTTCTCCGCATACCGGGCAGGACGGCGTTTCGGCAAAGAGAGCCTCTTCCTGCCTTTTTTCCCGCTCTTAGAGGAATGCTCTTTCTGGTAGGCCTCGATCATGTCGTCATCCAGACTCAGGAATTCCAACGTATCGCCAGTCACAGTGTCGTAATCCTCATCATCAAAGCGGTCGTCCTCCAGCAGATCCTCAAAACTTATTTTTTTCTTATTATTACGCTGATTATTATGTTGATTCCTTGTCGTCGGTCTCTTTTTTTTCCTGTTTTGCATAATTATTCCACCTTAATTTTGTGTGCAACGTTTCATTTTCATTATGTAAACCTTATTTTGCGATAATTCTGTACTATTGTAGCATACAAACACCGCATTATCAAGATTTATGTCTCTTTCCGGGTCACAATTTTATGTAAATCGTCAATTTCTGCGGTATTTTCAATCTTTACGCGGTAACTGCGCGGTAACTGCGCGATATTTTACACCCTTTTTATTGCATTTTCCGCCTATATGTGCTTGACTTTGCCCGCCATAGCTGACACAATATAAGAGCAACTGACAAACGACAGACTTACAGAAATTGTGGGAAAAGGGGAATTTTTCATGATGTACATGCACTACTGTAAGCGTTGCCACCGGGTTCATATGCTGAACGGACATAAACAGTTTTGTCCGAAATGTCAGAGCTCGATCGCAGAGCTGAAACTCAGCTACATGGATTATGTATCCATGAACGAAGCACAGAGGACATCCTTTTGCACCTGTTGCTCCGATGAGGACCAGCTCAAGCGTCTCAGCACTACATATCGGATGTATAAGTACAGCAAATGGTATAAAGAGCTGCAACGGCAGTTAGCGCAGCCGGCGATCCATTCCTACACTGCCGCAGAGCGGAACCCGATGGAGAACGTCGTATCAATCTTTTGATACAACAGGAAAAAGAAAGGGAGTGAGGTCCGATTTCTCAAGATTTCGGACAACACTCCTTTTCTGTTTCTCCCGTTTTTCCGGTCCCTCCAAATCTTCATCAAATCTTCACTTTTTAACAGTGGATTTTTGGAAAAAATCATAGTAAAATAGCGGGAGGAGTGTGCGGAAAACAAACGCGTTCTCCCAATCGTCAGAGAAAGGATATCAACAGAATTATGAGTAAAAAGCAGGAAAAAGATACATTACAGGCTAAAAATATGACAAGATTGTCAGAAATAGAAGAGGAGAGTGAGAAGGCAGGCGGTTTCCACATAAACCTCCATCTGGTTCTGCTCGCCGCCATCGTGCTGGTCATAGGCTTCTCCGCCTACCGTCTCTTCCGGTGGAACATGGGCACGCCTCCCGAGGAAGATACCGGCGAATTTCAGGCTTCGGATTTTGACGTAGAAGTTCTGGACAACCTGATCCCCCTCGCCCCCGATAAGCGGGAGGGCTATGTGGACGACGGCGTGACCACCATTCTGTGTCTGGGTGACGATCCCTTCTCTCTGGAACTCGGTGAGAACGGCCTTGCACAGCAGATCGCCAAAAAGACAGGCGCTACGGTCTACAACGGCTCCTTCACAGGAACCACCATGGCGGCGCAGTTTGCCTCCTACAACGACGGCTATATCCTGGACGCGTTCTCTTTCTCCTATGTGGCGAAGAGTCTGGCAAGCGGGGATTTTGACCTGATGAAGACGGCGGCCACCTACAGCTACGATGAAAACTTTGCCAAAACGGCACAAATGCTCTCGGAGCTCGATTTAAACAGTGTAGATATGATCTGCGTCATGTACGACGGCAGTGACTATATCAACAGACGTCCCTGTGACGATCCCAACGCACCTTATGATGAAATCACCTACACCGGCGCCCTGCGTTCAGGAGTGAAGGCGATTCAGGAGGCTTATCCCCACATCCGCATCGTGGTAATGTCCCACACCTTCTGCCACAGCATTGACGAGGAGGGAAATTTCCAGAACGGCGACCGCGTGGATCTTGGTCACGGTACCCTGAGCCACTATCTGCAGAAGGAACTGGACGCCACCATGGACGTAAGCATCTCTTTCATCGACAACTTTTACGGCTCCATCAACGAGGACAACTATCTGGACTACATGACAGACTATATCCACTTTAACGACGCGGGAAGAGAGCTGCTGGCACAGAGATTTGCAGACTGTCTGTTCCCGTCAACGAATGACTAACCCCTCAGATCCATGCGGAAAACACTCCGGTTTCCGCTCTAGTATTCTACGGAAAATAAAGTTTCAAAATCAAACCGTTCTACCATATCACGTGTTTCATCCAGGACCTGCGCCATCTCTTCGGCGCAGGCCACTTCACAGTTTCCGTTTGCAAAGCATTCTGTCATATAACGGTTAATGTCCCTGTGATAATGCGTATAATCTGCATAATTGTTTAAATCCGTCACGATGTTCTCCTGATTCGGAAAATAAAAAATCCGCACATTGTCATACGCAAGCAGTGTCTGTGCAATGTACTCATATTCCCGCATGGTGGCCTCCATGTGGTTTTCCTGTCTGACATCGTTCCAGTACAAAATACTGTAGGGCGGGAAAAAGATATAAAAAGTCGTATCAGGATTCTGTTCGATATAGGGACAGAGATTGGCCCGCAGGTTCCTGTCCGTGCTCTCAATATAGGCGTCTGCAGGCGTCTCCTGCGCCACCGCCGCAGGAGGCTCATAATTGTGCATCACCCACTGGATATTATAGTATTCGTCCGTCCACCAGCTCTGGTACACGGTGGCAAGATCCGTCCTGTCCGGATCGGCCAGGGGCCGCAGCACATAGTTTAAAAGCACATCCTTATTGATCAGATACTGCACATCATTGAAATAGTTATCATCGTAGAGGTACGCAGGGATCGGATACTTCGTCTCATCCACGCCGCCGGTGTAAGTTGTCACGTCAACTCCCAGAAAAACCGATTTCACCTCATGACCGCTGTCAAAAATGATATCCATGATATTGGCCTGATCCTTGGGATAGGCGCCACTGTAACTGAGCTTGATGGTATTCAGATCCATAAGTTCCCCAAACCAGTTGGTATTGAAATTTACTGTCATGGAAGAACCGAGAATCACGCTGTCATACTCCATGTGTTTTGCCATCCCGGGATTCTGGGCAAGCTGGTTATCCACCAGATAGGGAAACCCTTCAAGGGGTGCGTGGTACTGGAAAAACGGGTCTACCACAACGACCAGCGCTGCCGTCAGAAACAAAAACAGGAAGATTACAGATACCGTGGATATGATCCACTTCTTAAATTTATTCATAGAAAACCTCTAAAAATTGAAATACAGGAAGGTGCTGACCCCCGAAAAGCTGAGTACGCACCACACCATGAGGACTGCAATCACCGCGGCCGTACCCGCCCTGTATGTAAGGCGTTCAATCCGCTGCGCCGCATTTTTCCCGGCCATGGCAAAATACAGTCCGGCCGCCAGAATCACAAACATCAGGATATACCGGCTGACGGGCAGATTGTCCAGATGCAGCACCTTGATCACATACCAGAATTCGTCCACCTGAAAACACGCCGCCAAATCCATAGACAGCTTCTGCATTTTTCCCAAAAAAGCAGTCGCAAGGAGACTGTTTGCCTGCCCGATATTCTCCGCCCGGAAGTAGACCCATGCGATGCTGACATAAAGAAAGGTCGCCACTTGTGACACTACTGTCATTATCTTGTGTCCCAGACCTGTCCCCGGCTCCCGCGGTTCCCTTTGCCGGCTGTCAGCTCCAGCCTGACCGCCAAAAACCACAGGCCTGATCCGCTTCTGCCAGAATTTCGTCGCCACATAGAGCACGCCGTGCATCATTCCCCACAGGATAAAGTGATACCCTGCGCCGTGCCAGAGGCCGCTTAAGAAAAACACAACCAGAAAATTCAGGTACATTCTTCCCTCTCCCCTGCGGCTGCCGCCCAGCGGAATATAGATATATTTGGTAAAAAAGCGGTTCAGGGTAATATGCCACCGTTTCCAGAAATCAACGATATTCACCGCCCTGTAGGGAGAACGGAAGTTTTCGGGGATCTCGATGCCCAGCATCCTGCCGATACCCACGGCCATATCACAGTAGCCGCTGAAATCAAAGTAAAGCTGTAACGCATAGAAAAGAACCACAAGGACTGCATCCAGCCGCCCAAGGGCCGCAATATTCCCGTAACCATAGTCCACCCCCGCGCCGAACGTATCCGCCAGAAGCACCTTCTTTGCAAGCCCCAGCACAAAAAGGGAAAAACCGCCCGCAATCCGCTCCCAATCCGGCTTTTTCTCCCCTATCTTTTCAAACTGCGGCAGCATTTCGCTGTGGTTGACGATGGGCCCGGCGATCAGCTGGGGAAAAAATGAAACAAAAAGGGCGTACTCATCCAATGGACAATCCTTCACCTCCCCATGGTAAGTGTCCACCACAAAGGAAATCTGCTGGAAAGTAAAAAAGCTGATCCCCAGAGGCAGCAAGATGCCCCGCAGGACAAAGGACGTGCCGAACACTCCGTTGACAGAGGCAAGAAAGAAATCGAAGTATTTAAAATAGAACAACACCCCTAAGTTGAAAGCCGCCGCCAGAATCATAACCGTCTTTCGGGACATCCCCGGGCGCTTACCTGCTGCCTCTTCCTGCGCATCTCCCCGCGACAGCAGCCTGTGAAACATAAAGTTGACGCCGATACTACAGACCATAATAAGCAGATAGGAAAGGTTAAAATAGCCATAAAACCAGAGTGACATGGCAGTCAGGAAAACTCTGGCCGCCACGGCTTTACCGCCGCGCAAAAGGCCATAATAACCGAGCAGGCATATAGGGAAAAATACAAACACAAACAGATACGAATTAAACAGCATAAGATATTTCTCCTGTCACAAACTTACAGCGTCATATCCTTGTAAATCACAAATTCTCCCACCTGCCCGTAAATCGAAAAATCGTAATCCGTCAACGGCTCGCTGACCTTGCGATCCTCCTTCAATATCACATAGGAGCAGGGGTATTGATATTCTCTGACCACTTTCACAAAAGCAGGGGTATCGATCACCTCCGCCTCCTCCATGGCCTCGTACAGGGCATGATAATAATCCCAGCGGGAAATCAGCATCTCCCGGCCATAGGGAAGTTCAATGTCCGTGCTGTACTGCCTGACATAATAAATCAGGTCTGCCGGAACCAGCACCGTAATCCGTCCCTCCTCCGGCTCGATCAGATCAACAATCTCTATGGCCTCCTGTGGCAGATGATAGGCATTCTCTGCCCGGGAAATATGCTCGCTGTCATAGACGTAATCCCCGCAGGCCACAATCGCAAGACAGACCACGGCAAGACCGGTCCGCCTGTGCCGCCCCATCAGCTTCATCAGCCCATAAGCGCTGACAATGCTCATCTGCAAAAGCCACAAGAGCCGGTAGTAAGTCTCTGAATCTTCCAGAACCCTCACAAAACCCTTTCTGAAAATGGGACAGAAAAACATGAGCAGAAGCAGGGTCGGCGCATAGACAAAAATCGCCCTCCTTCCCTTGTCCTTCTCCGTAAGCCACAGATAAAGAAGGGCAAACAGGTAAATCGCCGCCAGAAAATGATTCTCATGAAATCCCATATAGTTCTTAAAAATAACCACACTTTCTAAAAAAATACCCCACATATGCCGCTCTCCCTTCAGCGCTTTCCGCTCCATTGCAGCTCATTTTGCTCATAAGCGGACGTTCCCTCAGAGCTCCATTTTCACGTCAAACCCGTGCAGGCACGGTTTTCCTTAGAAAATTTGCCCTGGCTGAACTGTTATAACAGATAACTGTAGGCCACCACAACATAAATACCCATGTATACCACACTCGGTACACAGGCCGTTCCCATCTTCAAAATCACTTTAAAATCGCGCTGCACCACCGCCAGGCAAAATGCCGTCAGGGCAGTGAGAATACAGACCAGAAATACCGCGATGGAGCTGCACACGCCCGCCGTCATATGAACCAGGACAAACAGCATCCATATACCGGCATTCGCCCGTCCGTTTCTGACGTCATTGTCATTTTTTGTGATATCTTTATCAAAAAGCTGCAAAAATACCCACAGCAGCGCAGGAATGACAAGCGCTCCCGCCACCGCCTTCCCCTGCCATGTGCGGGTCAGGAAAAAGGTCTCATTGGTATAGATGGACACGTTGCCAAATATCTGGAACATTGCCATAATAATCATGAAAACCGGCAGGTTTTCCCTGTGGAACACACTGTCCCCCTTCTCCTGTGCCTTTCCCACAACGTCCTGCCGCCCGCCTGTCTGCGGCGGTCTGCCAAAAAGCTGACGGCCAATCTCAAAATACAGAAGATAAGTCAGCGGAATCAGCACAAGGGGCATCACCACATGGGACACAATTGTCGCATGCACACCCGCCCGCACCGATACAAAAGCTACCCACATGGGGAAAACCGCCAGCGCATGCCGTACATCAAGATCCGTAGGCCTGCCCGTATAGGGCAGAATGCGGTACATCACGTCCGACTCCTGCGCAATCAGTGACTCCACCACATAGTAGGCGTCGTCGCCGTCGAAAGAGGCAAATGCCACAGCCTTGTATAATTGAAAACCAAGCAGCGCAAAAAACAGAAGCCATTCCATCCACCCGGCAGGAGACAGACATCCCATGAACGCTCTCATGCGCCCTCTCCAGCCGCCCGCAGTTCTGACACTTGTGTCACCTGTAGCTTCTGTGCCGCCCAAAAGTCCGTATCCCCCGGACCGCCCCATGACAAGCCCCGGTTTTCCCGCCCTGTGATTTCGGTACATAAGCCACACTCCCGCCGCTGCGCCAGAAAGCGCCAGCACCGTAAACACGGCGGATGCTGTCCTGAAATTATCGTATTTCACCCACAAAACCGCCGGAACCGCCGCAATTTCAAAGAGCGCCCACATGCCAAAATACCCGGAAAGCAGCACAAACCCCGGACTTCTCTTTGCGGGCGGTATAAAATTTGCCGGAATCATCCCGATACAAAAGGGAATGACCAAAAGCCAGAATATAAAACTGATCGTCTCCATTATGCTAACCATCAACAATTTTCCTCATCATTCTTTATGCGTGACATATAAAAAGAATTGCGAAGCGGCTCTTTGGCCGCAGGGTGATAACCCTGCGACGATTATAGCATATCCCCTCCTGCTTTTCTATAAAAATACCCGAAAACATTTCACCGGTATCCCGTTTTTTATATACATCCTCGCCCAAACATGTTAAACTAATCCTATCTGTGGACAAACTATAGAAAAGGAAACAAATGGAGATTTATATGAAAAAAGTATATGTGATCGGTGCAGGGCCTGCAGGACTCACCGCCGCTTACGAGCTGTTACGGCAGAGCAGGGATTATGAGGTTGTTGTGTTGGAAGAATCCGACGCCATGGGCGGCATCTCCAAAACCGTCAACTATAAGGGAAACCGCATGGACATGGGCGGACACCGTTTTTTCTCCAAAGTGCCCGAAGTGAACGACTGGTGGGAACACATGCTGCCCACACAGGGCTCCCCCACCTACGACGATATCGTGCTGCACCGGGATATGACTCTTTCTCCCGGCGGTCCCGACCCGGAGAAGGAAGATCACGTGATGCTGCGCAGAAACCGCGTTTCCCGCATCTACTTTAACCGGAAGTTCTTTGATTACCCGATCTCCTTAAAGCCGGAGACTTTCATTAATATGGGCTTTCTCACCACCATGCAGGTGGGTTTCAGCTACCTCGCCGCCATGGTACACAAGCGGAAGGAAAACTCGCTGGAGGACTTTTATATCAACCGGTTCGGCAAAAAGCTCTATTCCATGTTCTTTGAAAACTACACGGAAAATCTCTGGGGCAGACATCCCTCCGAGATCGCTCCCGACTGGGGCGCCCAGAGGGTAAAAGGCCTGTCCATCACCGCCATCTTAAAGGACGTCTTTGCCAAAATGCTTCCCGGCAATAAAGACCGCGAGGTGGAGACCTCCCTGATCGAGGAATTCAGCTATCCCAAGCTGGGCCCCGGCCAGCTCTGGGAGGTGACCGCGCAGGAGATTGAAAAAATGGGCGGAAAAATCCTGCGCCACAGCAGGGCGGTCAGACTCCACAAGGATGAAAACAGCCGCATCACCTCCGTCACCTACGAGACGCCGGAGGGCGAAGTGACCGCCGCGGGCGATATCTTCATCTCCTCCATGCCGGTGAAGGATCTGGTGGCGGGTATCAACGATGTGCCAGAGGATATGGCGGCTATCGCCGCAGGGCTTCCCTACCGCGACTATATGACGGTCGGGCTTCTTCTGCCGAAGCTGAATCTGAAAAACAGGACGAAACTGAAAACCATCGGCAATATCGTCCCCGACTGCTGGGTGTATGTGCACGACAAGACCGTCCGTCTGGGACGTTTCCAGATTTACAACAACTGGTCCCCCTACATGGTGCGCGATCTGGAGCATACCGTCTGGATCGGTCTGGAATATTTTGTTTTTGAGGGGGACACGTACTGGACCATGTCGGATGAAGACTTCACCCGCTTTGCGGTGAATGAGATCGTCAGCATGGGGCTGATCGACAAGCCCTCCGACGTGATGGACTCCCATGTGGAGCGGGTGAAAAAGGCATACCCCGCCTACTTCGACACCTACAAAGATATGGACGCGCTGGTGGAATACCTGAAAACCATCGACAATCTTTACTGTGTAGGGCGAAACGGGCAGCACCGGTACAACAACATCGACCACTCCATGATGACCTCCTTTGAGACCGTGAAAAATATCATTAACGGCGTCTCCTCCAAGGACAATATCTGGAATGTCAACACAGACAAATCCTATCATGAGGAAGTCAAAAAAGAAAACTCCTCACCGGCGGATCAGATCGAGATCGATTAACCGCTGTAACAGCAGACTTACAACAGCAAGCAGCGCCGTATAGGCAGCCATGAGATACAGATAACGCACGTTATGAATTGATTGCAGATAGTACCAGGGCGGGAGAAGCAGTTTTCCCGCCCTGAAATATGGCAAATTCAGAAAGACCGGGCAGAGCGCCAGCATCGCCGCGCCAAGCGGCAAAAGCAGCACGCCCAGCCGCCCGGGTGTGCGGCAGAGCAGTCTCAGCAGATTCGCAGACACCGTCACACAGGCAGCAAAAACCACACAGCTTACCACTTCTCTTTTCCAGTCCGTAAACACCCCCGACAGCTTCACGGAAAGCAGTAAAACCACAGCCGCGTCCGCCAGAAAAACCGCGCTGGCCCTGTAGGAGGCGGACAGCCGCTTCATCCCGGCCGCCTTCCCGTATACACCCCGCTCCTCGTCCTGCATAAACCAGAGCGCTGAAGCCAGCCCGCAGAAGGTAAGCCAGATTGCAAGGATCCCCCGCAGCGGCGCCTGCACATAGCTGTAATCTTCCGTCTCCCCGGGCGTCCGGTCGGGATATACCATCTGAAAGAGACTTCCCTCCACAGCCACGCTCTCATAGGCAGCACGGAGCGTCTCCTCCGGCACATCTGTCATGCCAAGTTCTTCCCTGACATACCCTTCATAAACCGCATAGGCGAAAGACGGATAGACTGCCGCCGACAAAATCTCCCTGCCAAGGGTGAGCGGCACACTGTCCTCCCGCTCCACCACCGTCACCACAGGCCGGATCCGTCTTCTCTCAGCAAGCTCCCGCAGGCTCCCCTCCATATCATCCGCAAAAATCCAGGCGGCGTCTGCCCCGCCGCTCTCCACAAGCGTCCTCGCCTCCGCCCCGCTGTCACAGGACAGATAATGCAGGACGCTCCCGCTATCAAAAAGTCTTTCGGAAATCTCCGCCGCCGTTCTGTCTCCCTCCGGCAGATACAGGGCAATCGCGGCAATCCCGGCCGGTTCCCCGGAAAGTCTCCCCACACCGGCCGCAAACAGCGGCGCAAGAGCCATCAAAAGAAAGAAACTCCACCGTTTAAACAGCCGCTTCTGTAAAAGCCAGAGCCTTACAAACATCCCTTTCGCCATCGCTACTGCCTCCCTGTCCTTCCTCTCCTGACCATGACTGTCAGGGCCAGGAACGCCGCAAGATAAGCAAAAACCGCCGACACTGCGCCCATGGACGCTCCGCCAAAAAGCCCCTCCTCCACATAGCGCGCAGCTATGCCGGATGGTAAAACGCTGCCAATCATTCGCATCCTCTCCGGGAAAAAGGCGGAAGGATAGAAATATCCGCCAAAATACCCAAGCCCAATCCCGCAGAAAAACTGCAGCAAAATGCCGTTCACAATTCCCTCCGCAGCCTCATAGAGAAAAAATTGCAGGGCCCCGAACATGACCGCCACAGGAAACAGCGTCCAAAAAAACCGCCAAAACGGCGAGGCTCCCATGCCCTCCCACTCAGGAATCACAATAAACTCCCGCTCCAGAACAACGGCAAGAGGAATGCACAGACTGAAAAGTCCCATGACCACAAGACCCAGATAGGCCAGATATTCTCCCAGAATCTGCCGGAATGTCCCCACACCTCTCGCCTTCATAAACGGGGCAAGCGCCGCGCTCCTGCGGACAAAAAACGCGCAGTTTAAAAGCCCCGCAAGCAGGAGGAACAGAAGAACCGCACTGCAAAAATAGTACAGCTCCATGGACAGGCCGTCCGCATATCCCAGAAGCTCCACATCACTGAAACCGCTCCGGGAAAGCACCAGATTGATCAGCGACAGGTTGAGCCTGTCCGTCTCCGGGCCCACCTCATCCCCTCTTCCCTGATCAACGAGCATGCGCTGCATGGCATAAATCGCGCTCTGGGAGCTGGTCACCAGAGTGGACGCAATATCCGTAATCTCCCCCATCACCATCGTACCGAGGCCTCTTTGTCCCTCCGCGGCCGTGTAGGTGATCAGACAGTCATTGTCGCCCCGCACGATGGATTCCAAAAGCCCCTCCGGCACCCGCATAACCGCATAGAGCTCACCCCGCAAAAAGGCTTCTTCCGCCTCCTCCTCCGACATCCCCACAAGCTCCACCATAAACCGGGAATCATCCATCTCCTGCAAAGCCGCAATCCCAAATCCCAGATACGAATCCGACAAATCACCCACCATGCCGATCCGGTATCTCACGCCGCCCGCGGCGAAAGCTCCCTGCGCCACAAGCAGATAAGCGAAAATCCCCGCGCAGGCGCAGACCAGAAGATCCGCCGCAAGCTGTGCGGGCGCCAGTTTCAATACGCGCTTCAGTTGTGCAAAAAAATAAGCCGCCGCCCCTGCCATTTACTCCTCCACGCGGAGCATGTCCGCCAGTCTGCGAAAATCCCCATCGTACTGATAGGGGCGCAGTACACCGTCCTTTAAAACATAACACTCGTTACATAATTCTAAATCCTGCGCGTCATGCGTCACCATCAGAACAATGCCGCCCTCCTTCTTATACGCCTCCAGATACGTGCGGATGTTTTCCTTACAGACGGGATCAAGCGCCGCCGAAGGCTCGTCCAGCAGCAAAATCCGTGGGCCGGAAACCACCGCACAGCCGATGGAGAGCCGCTTTTTCATGCCGCCCGACATGCGGTGCACCGGCGTCTTTAAGAATTCCCCGACGCCGAGCAGCCACAGCGCGCCCCCGGCAAGAGATTCCCTGATCGTCTTCCTGTCATACCACATGCGCAGATTATCCCAGGCGTTCAATTCCTCCATAAGCGGGTCTCCCTGAGGCACATATCCCACCACCTTTGGTATCAGTCCCGGGCGCCGCAGCAGATCCACGCCGTCACAAAGAAAAGAGCCGCCGTTTCCCCTGCGCACCCCCGCCAAAATGGAGAGCAGCGTAGATTTCCCGCTGCCGTTGCTGCCCACAATTCCGATACAGCTGCCCGCCTGCGCTGAAAACGACACCTCTTTTAAAACCGTCTTACTCCGGTAAGCTTTTTTGATTCCTGTTACTTCTACCTGCATGAAAGAGCCTCCTCAACCGCCCCGGCAATACAGTGCATCCCCGCGGCTGTGGGATGTACGCCGTCGCTTGTCATCTCCTGCAGATTCTCCACTCTGATGCCGCAGTCGTACAGATCAATGACCGGAAGCCCTCTGCCCTCCGCTATCCCGGCAATCACCTTTCCGTAATCCTGCGCCGTCAGACCGATGCCGTTGACAAATTCCACGTAAGGCGTCTCTGTTCCGTAATTGCCCATGGGATGCAGCGTGCAGCAGTAAATTTCCGCCGAAGGATACTTCACCTGCAGCTTGTCAAGCATCAGGGTATAGGCATCGCTGAAAGCCGTGACCTCCCCCTCTTCCACCGGCCTCGTACCGTCATTGTCTCCCAGCGGAACAGACTGTATCATATCGTTCGCTCCCAGATACACAACGATCCTGTCGGGGCATTCCCCTTCCGGCCCAGAAAGGGCGCCGGTGCGGAGCTCATTGCAGGCGCACTGCGGATCGTCCGTCCCGGTGGAATCCCCCGCCACAGTGGAGGCGGAGCTTGAGCCGTTGGCAAGCAGCGTCAGTTCCAAATCATCCGCTACCTGCTGCCACCATGTATCCGCCACATCCGCCACATCGCCATTCTCCGGGAAAAAGGCATAGTATCCCACGGGATTGTAGCCCTGAAAGGTGGAAATGCTGTCCCCCATAACGGAAAATGTGTTTCCGCCTGCTGCCTGCGCGGGTCCGCTTTCCACGACATCCCCGCTCTCTGCAGACGGCCTGTTTTCCATAACCGGTTCCCTCTCTGCGGCCGCTTTTCCCTCCGCAGCCGCCTTGCCCTCTGTGACCGTACCGCAGCCGCACAGCGTCATGGAAACTGCCGCCAAAACGCCGGCCGCCGTCAAAATCTCTCTTCTCATCCTTCTCTGCCCCTGCCTGATCTGTTCAAATTTCCAACCTGCCGCCGGCCGTCTCAGTCCTTCCGGAAGATGGACTGTCTCGCGCCATGCATCTGTCTGTGCTTTAAGACGTCGTCCACCGCATCCATGCGAAGGCCCGCGTCGATGAAATCACAGTGTTTGCAGAATGGATAATTCTGCCTGCCCTCTGCGATTGCCTCTCTCACCTTCCGGTACTGGGGGCTGTTCCATCCTTCCCGCAGAGAAGTATTGTTGAGATCCGCAAGAGATGTCACCTCAAAATTATCACAGCAGCAAAGCCCCAGTTTCCCGAAGGGGGTGATCCACAGATCCGTAAAAGGCATCAGACAGGTCTCCTTCACGATCTTCTCCTTTGCCTGTTTGTTTGGCGCACTGCCTGCCCGGTTTGTCAATACCTCCTTCAGATAGCGGATCTGTACCAGAATATCCACATCCGAAAACTCTTCCGGGTGCGCTTTTACATACTCGTAAATTTCCTGCACGTTGTCGTGCATCTTCATCTCCAGCCCGTAATTATTGATGATAAGCTGATTCACATAGGGAACGATCTGTTTCACCCGGTCCACCGTAAGAAGCAGGCCGTTGGTTGACATGAAGATAAAGGTATCCGGCAGTTTCTCCCTTGCATACTTATGAAACTCCACGATGCGCGGATCGAGCCAGGGCTCATTGTTCCCGTAAAGGGTCAGATGTCCCTTGTAATCCCAGTCCGCCAGCTGGTCAATGATGGAGTAGTAGAGCGCGTCGTCCATTTTCTTGTAGGGCCGTTTCTCCGCATTGATGTTGGCCGTGCAGAACTCACAGGTACTGTTGCACCTGTTTACCGTCTCCAGATTCACCACCAGCGGATGGGGCGCTTCCTTATGGCTCAGAAAATAATCGATATAGTTTTTCTGCGATTTCCTGCGGCTTATGAACTGCAGTTTCAGATAGCTTTCACTGGAAATTCTGGGCAGATATTTTTTTGCGTTCCACCCGACCACGCCCCCGAAATTGTGTACTCTGATTGGCATAATGATATCTCCTTATTGTGTTTTCATCCTTTTACGCCGTGCACGCCCGAAAAACCTCATTGCTTACACGTATATACATAAATGGTCATACTCCCGTCCGCGGCAGTGTACTCCCCTGAAAGTTCCAAATCAACCTCTGCGGCATTGGCAAGCCGGATTCTGGAAAAGATATATTTCCCGCCAAGCGCCCGAAACGCCGCAGGATCCATGTAAATATTGTGATCCGTGGCATACACGGTCTTCGTGGCGCTCACGATACTCAAGTCCGTCCCCGAATACAGGTAGGCCCGCGCGCCCCAGTCATCATAATAGATTCTGGTCTCCTCCACCCGGTTAAGCGCCGGGGCGATAATCTTTCGGAAATCCTCCTTGTACTGCTGGGAATAAAAGCCAAGATAACCGTCCAGCGTGGCGATCCCGTTATATTCCAGCACCGCCGGGTGAAGTCCGTAGGCAGCCGCCCACTCCCCCTGATAGCCGATGTCTTCCTTCATCTCCTCAAACAGCGCTTCCGCGTAGAACTGCCCGTAAGAAAACTCGTCCACCTCCGTACCGTGATAATACTCGTAGGCTCTGTTATAACAGGTATGATACAGATCATTGTAGCGGGTCGGCGTCAGGATCACTGCCAGCGCAGCCAGACACACGATGCCGTTTGCAAGCCACATCTGCCACACCCCCGCGTCGTACAGGCGGATCAGAACCAAAAGAAACGCACCGTACCAGAGAAACGGATTAAAGAAGATCGTCCTGTTAAACTGCCACCCCTGAAGCGGCGGAACCAGCCTCTCCACAAGGGAGCGCAGCGGTTCAAAATCATACAGGCCGTAAACCACACAGTTAAACAGGATAAAAGCCATCAGCAGGTTGA
Source organism: uncultured Lachnospiraceae bacterium (assembly GCA_947037115.1). Lineage (GTDB taxonomy): Bacteria > Bacillota > Clostridia > Lachnospirales > Lachnospiraceae > UBA3282. The sequence goes on along the minus strand of CAMQTN010000063.1, from coordinate 7,165 downwards.
ACGGATCACGGTAAAGCCGTCTCCACTGCTTTTTCCATATATGGTATCCGTTATTCACGACAAAGTAGGCCGCGCAAACCGGAAGCGCCACTTTTCCATGCACACCGTCCGCATGGAAAATCCCCTCACAAAATACCTGTCCGATTTCCTTTACAATCTCCGGAACGGAGAGACTGGCATTCACGATGGACGAACGGATCGTCACTTCATCGCTAAACAGCATCTGCCCAAACAGCCGATACTCGCAGGCAACGTACCCGAAGGCCAGCACAAAAACTGCTCCGAGAAGCCGCAAAACAGGTTTCCACTGTACTGACGGTCCTGTCTGCCCATCTGCCTTCCCGTCCGGCCCTGTCCCTGCATGGCTCCTTGGCCCGCCGGGCCTGCGGGCAAACGCCGTCCGGCATGCCAGCCCTAAAACTGCCAGCGCCAGATACCCCAGAAGAAACATACCGTGGTAGGAAAAATAGGACGCCAGCGGATAGAAAAACAGCGCCCCGTACCAGCCGTACCAATATTTTCCCCGCCCCCTGTACAGTTTGACAAGAATCCAGACGCACAGGGGAATCGAAGCGAAAGCAAAGCCAAAGGCCGGAAAAAACCAGATCACGCCGTAGGCAAACCCGGTCATACAGACAATGGGCCGGTAAGTCATATACTTTTCAGAAAACAGCTCCTTCGCAAGCAGGCAAAAAGAAACCATGCCGAGCAAAATCTTGCACAGAAGCCCCAGCACATAGGCCGTATAGGTAGGGAAAATCATGAAAAGCAGGCTGTAAAGTGAAAATTCCGAAGGCAGGTTGTCACGGCTTACACCACCGAGGAACGGCACATCCACACCGTGTTTCCAGAAAGAATCTGTATTCTTAAGCATCTGGAACTGCGCCAGAAACAGATCCATGTTGTCGTGGACACCGATATAGCTGCGCTCCCCATAGCAGAAAAACACGCCCGCCGTAAGCAGAAGAAATCCTCCCACCGGAAAAAGAAACCAATATTTTGTTATCCACTGAAACCAACTCTGCCGCGCCAGTTTTTTCATGCCTTCTCCGCCTTACATTTCCGGAATACCAACAGCTTCTGCCCGAAAAAGTTCATCACTATAAAAATACCCATGCCGAAAATCATGGCCACGTTGTCAAGAAGCGCTGCGGAAACCCTGCCGTCCGCAGACAGTCCGGCCATATCCAGAAGTCTTGCGGTAAACGGATGCGCCACGCTGAAAGACACCAGATAGCAGACAATAATATTCAGGGCAAACCGCCAGGGCAGCCACTTGTCCCGGTTCTCCACCTTGAAGGTCAGCTTCGCGTTGGCATGGTAGGAAAACACACTGCCGATAAAGTAGGAAATCCCGCTGGAAACCCAGTAATTCATGTGGATCAGATTGTACAGCACCGCCATGATGGCCCAGCCCATCATCGTATTGATCACACCCACCATGCCAAAATGAATGACTTCCATGATAAAGTCTTTATATTTCAAGTACAGCGCTTTCATAATAAACAAATCCCCTTCCGGTCACCCCGCGGAAAACTTCCCGCATAAATATGGATGAAACATCTTTCTCACAGGCGGCAAAAATGGTACACTCTAAATAAAACCCGGCGGAGTAACCCATGTTCCGGGCTCCCGCCATAAAGGAGCGCCCATGTCAAACTTAAAAATACACCATATCGGCTATTTAGTCAAAAAAATAGATCAGGCAAAGCGGACTTTCGAGGCTCTCGGCTACCGCGTGGAGCAGGACACGGTCTACGACGATATCCGTAAAGTGGATATCTGCTTTCTTGTAAAGGACGGCTACCGTGTGGAGCTGGTCTCCCCCGTCTCCCCGGATTCCGTAGTTGCGAATCTGATCAAAAAATATAAGAACGCCCCCTACCACATCTGCTACGAGACCGACGACTGCAAGGCCGCCCTCTCCGCACTGAGCGCAGACGGCTTTCTTGCCATCGGCACACCTGCGCCTGCGCCTGCCCTGTCCGGCCGCAAAGTCATTTTCCTCACAAGCGCCGTGGCAGGCATGATCGAGCTGATCGTTGACTAATGCAGTCAGTCCACGTCTGCCTGTTCTTCCGAAACACTGCCCGATTCACTCATTTCTCACATACATGGTGATCGTCCCACAGTTATACTCGGTAAAATCCGTCAAATTGAGGCTTGGCTCATAGCACCAGTGCCTGTCCTCCTGATTGTACATTACAACCACGTCTATATCCGAAAAGTCCGCCCGCTCATTCTCACGCGGGCCGAAGGAGCGGTCAATTTTGCGCTCTTCCTCATCCCAGTAAAAGATCTCGTCATAGCCGTGAAGCCGGAACCAGTAATACATGGTTCTGTTCCCCTCCAGGTTGGGGTGGAAACAGGACAGCACTTTTTTGTCCGTCCCCGATACCAGGTCAAGGGTACGCTCCATCATCGTCTTTATGCTCTCTCCCCGGTAAGCAAAGTACCGGGCCTCCCTCAGAGTGACCCTGCCGTGAGCCGCCAGCATCAGGAGCAGGCAAAGCATATAGGCAATCCGCCTCTTACCGCTCAGAGGCCTGAAATTACAGCCCACAATCACAAAGAAAAACGCATATCCCAGCACACAGGGCAGAATATACCGCTCCTCCAGGGCCGTCTTGCTGTAGGTGACACACTGGGGCACAATGACCGCCGCCGCAAGAAGGATCTCCCAGCCCAGCTTTTTTGTCTGTTCCCAGTAGGTCAGAAGGATCAGTCCCATCAGGACGCCGAACCGCATATACCATTTCAGGTTCCCGTGTGCCGCATTGCCCCATATCTGTACATACTGCTCCATGGTTATGCTTTCATCAAGCCCCACGTAAGAGTAATTGTTCGTGCCCACCACGAAAACAATGATAAACATTTCCACCACAAAGAGAATGCCGATCGCAAGAAGATAGGGGAGCCTTCGTCTGACCGCAGCACAAAGACTGGCGACCGTCGCCTTCTGCCCCTGCATCTGCGCATACAGCACATAGAGTCCCACAAAGGGCAGAAGCAGAATAAAGGGCTCCTTGTAGACCGACATGAGAAACAATGCGCCAAAGCTTGCGAAAGCATACCCTCTCCGCCCGGTGGAGAGCCACTTCAACAGGAAGAAGAACCCGACCGCAAACATCATGATATCGTAGGATTCCTGCGGCCCCAGCTTCCACCAGACCGCTGACTGGTAGCCCACCATCACCGTCATGGAAAAGAGGGCGGCATAGACCATATTGCACTTCATCTGTCTCGCGCAGTAATAGAGCGCTGTAAGCGCCACAACGATTTCCGCCGCCTTCACAACTGACATTGCTGTCAGATTGATGCCGAACACATATGCCATCAGAACCCGGTTGATATAGTACAGCGGCCGAAACCGCAGGGTCAGATCAAAGCCCAGATCCTCCTTCAGGCATTCCCACAGGCTGCGATGCTCCAACGTCATCCAGTCCACATACTGGGCCAGCTCCCAGTCGTCTACCAGATGGAATCCTGATGTCAGCGTGCCCGTCACGATCACGACGCCGAACACCAGCACGGCAAAAAATCCACACACAAGGAGCGCCTCCCGCCGTTTACCCAGCTTTTCCAGCCAATCATAAAATTCATGTATTTTATCTGTCAACCGTACCGCCATCGTCCTATCCGATCTGTGCCAGAATGATATCCGCCATCTCTCCCACATTCTTCATGGAGACCACCTGGCCCATGTTGAACTTCATGCCAAACTCCTGCTCCACAGCCGCCAGCAGATTGATGTGTTCCAGAGAATCCCACTCCTCGATATCGTCCGCCGTGGTGGCGTCCGTGACGGTGATCTCCTCATCGTCAAACACATCCCTGAACACTTCGTTTAATTTTGCAAATACCTCTTCTCTGCCCATATTTCTCTCCCATCCTTTCTACTGTGTAAGACTCCGCGCTCCTTCGCAAAACAGCCCTTGCCGCTGCATTTCGCAAGCGCTTTTACACGCTGATTGTGGTATTCTTTTTTTGGTAATCGTCCGGAATACGGAAACGCCATATTGTGACGCCCGTGTCAGTTTCTTCCGTCTTTTCGAATCCCATCTCATGATAAAATGCCTTCACCATGGCATTTTTCGCCGTGGGATAATAATACCCCATGACCGTCCCGACGCCGCAGCTTCTGCAGGCCTCCACCACGCTGTCCATCATGGCGTACTCCATGTCCCGCTTGAGTACGCGGCAGCTCATGAGCCACAGCTCCAGATGCAGGACGTCGCCTTCCGTCCCGGACGGGGGCCTTTCTCCCTGCCTGTAGACCGCCACATCCTCCATCGTTCCTCTTCTGCCAATCACCACCGAGACCACGCCGTTGTCTCCAAACTTGTCCACAAGTTTGCCGTAGCGGGTGATATACGCCCCATCCGCCGCAAAAGCCTCAATGTCCGACTGGGTATATCTTCTGGTGGTCAGATTAAACTGGTTGCTCTTGTTGGTAAGCTGGGCGATCCGGGCCATATAGACCGCCTCAAAAGGGCGTATGATGCCTTTCATCTCAAGGGACAGCAGGTATTCGTGGTAATCGGCAAACTGCTCCTGCTGCCTGCTCCTCTCCCTGTTGGCCCTGTACATCTCGCTCCGCTTCCTGTCGTCCTCCGACAGGGTTGTCACCTCAAAAAATCCCCCGTGGTCCAGCACGCGTATATACTGTTCCGGCGTGCCGATCTCCGGCGCCGTCACACCCGGCGTCTGCGCCCGCACAATCTCCCGCTCCGCCGGGTTGTCGTCCGCAAACACCAGACTGTCGGGCAGGATATTCAGTTCCTGCGCGATAGCGGTCATATTGCTGCTCTTGGGCTCCCAGTTTGCCCTGATCGCCACAAAGTCCTCCGGCTTTACTGTCCCCTCCGGGTGGTTGAGCCCGGCAATCGCATTGTCATACTCATTCTTGGAATTGACGGCGAGCATGACCCCGATCTCCTTCTGCGCCCTGACATAGCCCTGAAACTCCGCGTAAACCTGTCCCATCGGCGTCTCCTGCCCGATCTCCAGGTTTTCCGGCCCGTCGTCCCCCACAACGCCGCCCCACAGCGTGTTGTCCAGATCCAGAACAAGGGCCTTTTTATTTTTGCCGAAAACCGCCTTGACCACCTTTGACAGATTGTGTGCGAAGGCGGGAACCGCCTGCATACAGCAGGCGTACTTATACATATGCCAGTACAGCGGGTCCGCCCAACTGTCCAGCCCATAGGAAGCCGAGAGATAATTGATATCATGGATATAGAAGTCCTCGTGCTCCCTTGCATACTGATAAAATTTCTCGTTCAGTCTGTTCAGAAAACTGATCCGCCCCTGCACATATACCGCTTCCTGATTGCCCAGCAGTCTGTAGAAAGGATACTCGAAATTATTCTGAATCACAGGACAGCGGTAAGTATCCGCAATTTTTTCCCACATGACCCGAAAATGTGCAAACTGCTCCGAAAGCAGTTCCTCCACTCTCTCCGGCGGATCCTGCATGGAAGGATAGGCGGTGACATTGCGGTTAGAAGTATGGATAAAAATCAGGTCCGGCGCAAACTCCACAAGAAGCGGGTTATCAAACATCACATCCTGCCAGTACCTCGCGTACTCCGACTCATAGAATACAGGGCGTATCCCCTGTTCCAGCAGGAACAATTCCAGAATGCGAATAATGTCGTGGGTCGTGGAACCTCCCAGAACCGCGATGCGCTTCTCCAGAAAGTCCGTCCGCTCCTCCACAAGAGCGCGCTTTATTTTCTTTGATTTCTTTAAGATCAGCTCCCCGTCAAAGGGATATTCCAGTTCCCGCATATCGTTCTCCTGTATGAATTTCACTTCTGATTCCGCTTATGCACGCAAAAGACAGGTTTTTACACCTGTCCTTTATCATACCATATTATGTCTGCTCTATGCAATCACTCCTCCGGCGCGAAATCCTTTCGGATCAGTTCGGCCGCCTTTTCCGCATAGACTCTGGCCCCGAGAGGCGTCATGTGAATACCGTCCACCAGATAATCGTCCGCCGTCTCCGCGTCAATCCCGCTCTCCTCGAAAGCGTTAAAGTAGAGCACGCCTTCCTCCTTGTACAGATCCGCGATATAGCCGCCGCCCCTTGCGAAGGTGATCAGCGGGCCGTAGCCGTAATCCAGAGAATACCCGTCTCCGATAAAAGTACCGCCGCTGAAAACCTGACAGTAATGGGGCCCGATGATCAGGATTCCCGCATCCGGGAAGGCAGTTTTCAGTCTGTTGACCGCATCCTCAAGGGCTCCCGTGTAAGTGTGGGTGCTGTCGATGGCCAACGTATCCCCGCCTTCCAGATATCTGCTGTTGGGGATCTGTCCGGTCAGAAAATCGTTCACGCCGTACTCGATGATAAAGTAATCCGTCTTCGAAAAGTCACAGGTTTTTAACACTTCACCCGCAGCATAGCCCTCAAAGATGTCCGCATTGATATTGCCCACAATGGCATTCACCACACCCATCAGGCAACGGGATTCCCAGGTCGCAAAATTGTACTGCTCATTGGGCATCAGGGCCGCCGTCGTGCCGCCCATGGACATGTTGTAAATTTTTGCATTTAACTGCTGCCCGATGATATCCGCCGCGCCGCTCTCCGTCCTGTCTCCATCCATGATGCTGTCTCCAAGGACAACGATCTGCATGGCATACTGCCTTTCATTTTCCTTTTCTTCCTCAGATTCCTCCGTCTGCGCATCTGTCTGATCCGCATTCCCCTCCGGCTGGGCAGCCTCTTTCACAGGGGTATTCTCCGGGTCCCCTTCGCTTTCCGCAGATTCAGGCTCCTCCTGCACCGTTACCACGCTGCTGCCGTCCTGCAGCTTTCTCCACTCTTCTTTCAGCTCCTCCACGGTCTGCCTGTTCTGCTCCTCCAGTTCCAGCCTCTGGCGCTCCACCCTCATCTGCGCCTGTCCATATATAATCTCTATGATTGCCAGAACGCAGAAACCGATCAGGACAACCAGCAGCATATTTACATTTTGTCTGCCTTTTCTTGTATTTGCCATTTTATCTTACTCCTTCAGAATTTACAGCTTCTATCTCACCATACGCCATCTATCTTACCATATCTTCCCATATTTTTACATACTGTACACAGGAAATTAAAGAAAACTTCCGCAAATCTTAATGTTTTTTTCTCTGAATGTTTATAGTATAGTAT
>CAMQTN010000062.1 GCA_947037115.1 uncultured Lachnospiraceae bacterium | reverse complement strand
ATGAGCGCTAGTCTCGTGGGCTCGGAGATGTGTATAAGAGACAGGAATAAATACTGTGCCTCATCATAAACATAATTGCGAAATCCACTATTATTACTATTGTCAGTCGAATAGCTCTGAAAATACTCCTTAATTTGTTCCCATATGGATGGATCATTTCCGTTGTTTTTCATATTCTCAAACAATATCTGCAAACCTTGCCGGTACGCTTTCTTTTCCTGCTCCGTTTTATTTATCATACCAAGCCTGACAGTATATTTAAACTCACCCACAGGGTTGTTGGAATAGAAGCTCCTATCAGAATGCATTCCCATTCCCGCAACCACCCTCCTAAAGGTTTCCATAGGATTATCGTATTCAGAAAGCACCTCGTTATTATGCTGATAATACTTATCAATTAACTGGTTAAAACCTTCCCGGTGTTCTTCCGGCAACAATTTGTCCGACAAATATCGGAGTGCTGCTACAGACGATTCCAGTCCTGTTATCGCTTCGCTTTCTGACTGGAAAAATTTATATTTTTCTCTGACTGGACGAACTTCCACCCCCATTATATATTGAGGCTGGCTCCGGCTCAAACAATCCATCCCATAAGTGATATGTGCCAGAGTATCTTCAAACTGATCCACCTCCTCATCAGTCATACCTGAATAAAAGCCATTATTATACAACATTTCACTGAATACCAGCCACTGATTTACGGTATTCTCCCAAAAAGGATCATCAGGATTCTTATCCTTGGCATTTTCCTTTTTCTGAATTTCATTCTTAATAAAAAGGTCTGCCCCATCCTGCTTCATTTTCTGAAAACCTTCTTCACTGCAAAGAAGGTCCATACCCTCTTTAGAAATCGACACGTTCACTCCTTGATTCTGAAAAACCGATGACTTAAGAGCCTTTTCAACATATGCTGTAGCTTCCTCTGTTTTCTCTTTACTTATGGATATAGTTCTCTGATCCAGCCCGTTTTTAATACGCTCCGCATATGCTCCCATAAAAATGTTCATACCATTTATCTGCATCACGATCTCCTCTTTAAGATAAAATTTTACATTTTCAACAGTTATTTTTATCAGCTTGGATCTTTCGGAGCCGTCCTTTACTTTTGCGTTGACGTAAATTTCTTCATATACGTTATCGACAACTTTTCCAACTATCCTTATAACCCGGTCTGATTTTTGCCTTATTGCTCATGCCAGATCCTTTGCTAAAACATTTGAACATATTCACCCGCACGCCTTACGCCATACTTTTGCAGCCAGATATTTTGAAAAGGAAATGACGCCTGGGACGGTGCAGTTTATCATGCGGTATCATCGGATTTGCATTTCTTGACACTGTTACGATATACCGTTATAATGAGCAGTACGGCAATACAGGAGATGGAAATGTGAGCAGGGGCAATGATGCAATACCGACATAAATTAAGGAACCTGTGGCAGTAAGGCTTCTGGTGAAATTTTCTTGTGCTTTTTTCGCAAAATTTCTTTCCGTTATTGGTCAAATATGATATAGTATAAAAGAATGTGGGATAAGAGAATCAAAAAAGGAGCCGATGAAGATGGATGCGCAGCGGAATGCACGTTTTCAACTGATGAAGCGGCTGCTCGTCATTATTCCGCTTTCCACGATACTGATACTGTTGATTCTTTGTATCGTTTTGGGGGTAAACCTCTATGCTGCGAAACGCGAGCTGAGACAGCTTCGCGACTCTGCAACGCCTGCGATGGCGGTGAGCCAGATGACCAGTCAGGGAGATACCGGGCAGGGAGAGTCAGGTGTGTATACGGCCTCCGGTGTGGATGAGGTCAGGCAGGGCCAGTATGATACGGACGATACTGCCTCTGATACGGACGACGGCGAGAGAAAGGTATACCTCACTTTCGATGACGGTCCCAGCAGCAATACCGGAGAGATACTGGATATTCTGGCAGAGTACGATGTGAAAGCGACTTTTTTTGTAGTCGGGAAAGAGGAAGAAAGATACCAGCCGTTATATAAAAGGATTGTGGAGGAGGGACATACGCTTGCGATGCACTCCTACAGCCATAAATATAGTGAGATATATCAGTCCAGAGAAAGTTTTGTGGAGGATTTGACGAAGCTGCAGGAATTTCTCTATGACACGACGGGCGTCTGGTGCAGATACTGCAGGTTCCCGGGCGGCAGCAGCAACACGGTGAGCAGTGTGGACATGCATGACCTGATCGACTATCTGGAAGAGCAGGATATGAGTTATTTTGACTGGAATGTATCTTCGGGGGACGCTTCATCGGCTTATATAAGCCCTGAAGCTATCGTGAGAAATTCCACGGCAAAGCTGCAGAGTTTCGATGAAGCGATTATACTGTTGCACGATGCCGCTGACAAGGATTCGACGGTGGAGGCGCTGCCAGGGCTGATCGAACGGATTCAGGCCATGGAGGATACGAAGATCCTTCCGATCACAGATGAGACGGAAGCGATTCATCATATAAGTAATGATTAAAGAATGGAGGATTAGGGAATGGGATTTTTTTCGGATTTGAAGGATGACTTATCCCAGGCCGTCAACGAATTGATGCCGGAAGAAGAGCTGGAAGCTGTTCTGGCAGCACAGGGGCAGGACAAGGAGCTGGAAGCGGCTCTGGCAGCGCAGGGTGAGGCCGAAGAACTGGAAGCTGTTCTGGCGGCGCAGGGACAGGTCAAAGAGCAGACATCTGTAGACGATGAGAAGATGGAGCCCGCTGTGGATGTATCGCTTGACTCATTGGATCTGAGCGAAATGCTGGATAAGATAGAAGGGATGGAGTCAGAGCTCGGGGCAGTGCCTGAACCGGAGGAGGAAGAAGAGCCTGTGGTGGAGGAAGAGCCCGAACCTGCGGTAGAAGAGCCTGCCGTGGAAGAAGTTTTGGCAGAAGAGATTACGACAGAGGAGCCGGAGATTCCGGAGGAAGAAGTTGTGATAGAAGAGCCGGCGGTTTCTGCGACCGCAGAGGCTGTAATGGAAGAGGAGGCAGAACCTGTAATGGCAGAGGAAATTTTAGAAGAGGTGGAAACACCTGAGAAGGAAACGGAAGAAGTTAAGAACGGCGGAGGAAAGGGGAAAACTATGGAAGCACAGGCAAACCGCGTGGCGTTAGATGAGACGGCAGTTGTGACGGAAGGTATGACAATAACGGGTGATATTGTAACGGAGGGTTCTTTGGAACTGATCGGTACCGTAAACGGTAATCTCGATATTCTCGGCAAGCTGAATATTACAGGTACGATTCAGGGTAATTCCAAGGCGGCTGAGATTTTTGCCGAGGGTTCCAAGATCACCGGCGAGGTGAACAGCCTTGGAAGCGTTAAGATCGGACAGAACTCAGTTGTAATCGGTAATATCACGGCTACCAGCGCAGTAGTAGCAGGCGCGGTTAAGGGTGACATTGATGTGCAGGGGCCGGTTATTCTGGACACGACGGCCATTGTGATGGGAAATATCAAATCCAAATCCGTACAGATCAACAACGGCGCGGTTATTGAAGGTATGTGTTCCCAGTGTTATGCGGATGTAAATCCTACATCCTTCTTCGAGGAATTTAAGAAGAAAAAATAAATCCGATCTCTTTTTTCTCAGAGTTCAGATAGAAAAAGAAAATCCGGGCACACAGGGGAGACAATATGAAGCGTATACTCTTGAAGCTAAGCGGAGAGGCTTTGGCGGGTGAGAAGAAGACAGGGTTCGATGAGGAGACGGTGCGCGGCGTTGCCATGCAGGTGAAACAGCTGGTAGACGACGGCATTCAGGTGGGTATCGTCATAGGCGGCGGTAATTTCTGGCGCGGACGGTCCAGCGAGAACATCGACAGAACGAAAGCGGATCAGATTGGCATGCTTGCCACGATCATGAACTGTATCTATGTGTCTGAGATCTTTCGGTCCGTGGGAATGATGACTTCGGTTTTGACACCCTTTGAGTGCGGCTCCTTTACGAAGCTATTCTCAAAGGACAGGGCTAACAAGTATTTTGCGAAAAATATGGTGGTCTTTTTTGCGGGTGGTACGGGGCATCCCTATTTTTCCACGGATACGGGCGTCGTGCTTCGCGCCGTTGAGGTGGATGCGGATGTGATCCTTCTGGCGAAGGCGGTGGATGGCGTTTATGACGACGATCCGAGAAACAATCCTGATGCCAGAAAATACGAGGAAGTTTCGATCGATGAGGTGATCGAGAAAAATTTGCAGGTGGTGGATATGACGGCTTCCATTCTCGCGCGGGACAACAGGATGCCTATGTGGGTGTTCGGTCTGAATGAGGAAAACAGTATTGTCAACACCATAAAAGGAAAATTTAGCGGTACGAAAGTGACCGTATAACGGATGCGGGCACAGCCAGCATCGCAGGCCTGACAGCCACGATTGCAGGTCTGATGTGCATCGCAGGAATTACCGGGTAATTTCTGGAGGTATTTAGCATATTGGGAGGATTACAGTATGGACGATAGACTTAAGCCCTATGAGGAAAAGATGAAGAAGTCCTATGATTTTCTGGTGAATGATCTGGGAACAATCCGTGCCGGACGCGCGAATCCCCATGTCCTCGACAAGATTAAAGTGGATTACTATGGGACGCCCACGCCGATTCAGCAGGTGGGCAATATCACGGTTCCTGAGGCGAGGATTTTACAGATTGCACCATGGGAGAAGAGCCTGATCAAGGAGATTGAAAAGGCGATTATGGCTTCGGATGTGGGAATTACACCTACGAACGACGGTTCGCTGATCAGACTGGTATTTCCGGAGCTCACAGAGGAACGCCGTAAAGAACTGGTGAAGGATATCAAGAAGCGGGGCGAAGAAAATAAGGTGGCGATCCGCAATACAAGGCGCGACGGCAATGACGCGCTGAAGAAACTGGCTAAGACCGAGGTTTCCGAGGACGAGATCAAAGAGCTGGAAGATAAGCTCCAGAAGCTGACGGACAAGTTTATCAAGGATGTGGATAAGCTGGTGGAAGAGAAGTCAAAAGAGATTCTGACTGTATAACCGATTGAGCGTTGCTCAATCATGAGCGTTGCTCAATCATGAGCGCTGCTCAATCACGAGTTCCGCTCAATCACGGGGCGCGTTTTGCGGACTCAAAATGAGGATTAGACATGATAATGGGAGGGGCTTACAGAATGAGTGATTCTGTTGCCCCCTTTCCGTTTTGGTTTCATGGGGGACAATATGACGGAAGAAAATAAAATGCCACAGCATGTGGCAATTATTCTGGACGGCAACGGCAGATGGGCTAAGAGTAAGGGAATGCCCCGCAATTACGGGCACGTGCAGGGGGCAAAGACGGTGGAAGTGATCTGCGAGGAGGCCTACCGCATGGGGATCCAGTATCTGACGGTGTACGCATTCAGCACGGAGAACTGGGACAGACCGGAGGATGAGGTGAGCGCGCTTATGGGACTTCTCCGCAATTATATGAAAACCTGTTTAAAGACAGCGGCGAAGAACAACATGTGTGTGCGTGTGATCGGAGAGAAATCCCGGCTGGATGAGGATATCAGGAGAAGAATCGGGGAACTGGAGGAAGCCACGAAAGATAATACAGGACTGCACTTTCAGATTGCCATCAACTATGGCGGGAGGGACGAGATCGTCCGGGCCGCAAAGAAGCTCGCAATGCAGGTGCAGGAAGGAACTTTAAGGCCCGAGGATATCACACAGGAGCGGTTTGACCAGACTCTGGACACTGCGGGTATCCCGGAACCGGATCTTCTGATCAGAACCTGTGACGAGCAGCGGATTTCCAATTTCCTGCTCTGGCAGCTTGCCTATACGGAGTTCTATTTTACGCCTGTGGCCTGGCCTGATTTTTCAAAAGAAGAATTAGAGAAGGCGGTGGCGGCATATAATAAGAGGGACAGACGCTACGGTCTGGTCAAGGGATAGGAGGACGTCTGTATGTTTCGTACGAGGTTACTGAGCGGCATCCTGCTCGTTGCCATTGCGCTGGCGGTTCTTCTGAAAGGAGGGGCGCTCTTGGCAGTGGTGCTTTTCCTTGTTTCTCTGATCGCCTATCAGGAGCTGACAGCGGCCTGCAAGGTGCGCGGAGAGGAGATGGATCCGAGCTCTTTGGTCAAAGTGGGCTGTGTGATGACGCTTGTATACTATGGAGCGCTGGGGCTGTCCCTGGGCTTCGGGATATGGATTGCCTGTTCCACTATGGTGATCGTGATTGTAGCGGCTTTTCTCGCCTTTTTGTTTGTTTATGTATTTGCGTTTCCGAAATACCACGCGGATCAGATCATGACGGCCATGTTTTCCTTTTTCTACGGGCCGGTGATGCTGTCCTTCCTTTATCTCCTCAGGGAAGGGATGGACGAGGGAATTTATCTGGTGTGGTTTGTGTTTCTGGCTTCCTGGGGGAGCGATACCTGCGCCTACTGTGTGGGTGTGCTGATCGGAAAACACAAGATGACGCCGAAACTGAGTCCGAAGAAGTCCGTGGAGGGCGCTGTAGGAGGAGTAGCGGGCGCTGCGCTCCTGTTTGTCCTTTACACTTACTTTGTGATTAACCGTTATACGGGGATTGCCCTGTCTTTGCCTTTTGCGGCAATTCTTGGCACAGTGGGGGCGCTTATTTCCATGGTGGGTGATCTGGCGGCCTCCGCAGTGAAGCGGGATCACGGTATCAAGGATTACGGAAAGCTGATACCGGGCCACGGCGGGATCATGGACCGGTTTGACAGTGTGATTGTTGCGGCTCCCGTTGTGTTTATCGGGATATTGATCAGAATGATGATGTCAGCGAGAGTGTAGAGAATGATATTACGGAGAAAAACAGAAGATGAAGAAAATAGGAATCCTGGGTTCTACCGGTTCCATCGGAACACAGACACTTGAGATTGTCAGGAAAGAGAAGGATTTAGAGGTGGTTTCTCTGGCGGCGGGCTCCAATGTGGCGCTTCTGGAGGAACAGATCAGGGAATTTCAACCGAAAACTGCCGCTCTCTGGGATGAGAAGGCGGCGGCTGATCTGAGAGTGCGGGTCGCTGATCTGCCCGTGCGCATTGTGAGCGGCATGGACGGCCTTCTGGAGGTGTCCACGGAAGCGGAGATGGAGGTGCTGGTCACCGGTATCGTGGGTATGATCGGTATCAGGCCTACCATTGCGGCCATTGAGAACGGGAAGGACATTGCCCTTGCCAACAAGGAGACGCTGGTGACGGCGGGGCATATCATCATGCCTCTGGCAGAAAAAAAGGGTGTTTCCATTCTGCCTGTGGACAGCGAGCACAGCGCTATTTTCCAGTCGATGCACGGGGAGAACAGGGCACGGGTGGAGAAGATACTGCTCACAGCCTCCGGCGGGCCCTTTCGGGGTAAGAGCAGAGAGGAGCTTGCGGACATGACGGTGGAGGACGCCCTCAGGCATCCGAACTGGTCCATGGGCAAAAAGGTTACGATCGACTCTGCGTCCCTGTGTAACAAGGGACTGGAAGTGATGGAGGCAAAATGGCTTTTTGACGTGGAGCTTAACCAGATCGAAGTGGTGGTTCATCCCCAGAGTATTCTGCATTCTGCGGTACAGTACGCGGACGGCGGGATCATGGGACAGATGGGTGTGCCGGATATGAAGCTTCCTATCCAGTATGCACTGTTCTATCCTGACAGGAGGCCGATGGCTATTGGGAGAGTAGACTTATGTAAACTTGGAAGCCTTACTTTTGAGCAGCCGGATACGGATGCCTTTCAGGGGCTTGCACTGGCCTACCGCGCCGCCAGGAGGGGTGGTTCACTGCCAACGGTATTCAATGCGGCCAACGAGAAGGCGGTGGCGTTGTTTTTAAAGAAAAAAATTCGGTTTTTACAGATTCCGGAGCTGATTGAGGCGGCCATGGATGCGCATCAGGTAACGGAAAACCCTGCACTGGAAGAGATTCTGGCGGCGGAGTCGGAGACTTACGAGTATATCAGACAGAAGTTTGGAGAGTAGCGATTTGATCAGAACAATTATTTTATTTATCATTGTGTTTGGCCTGGTGGTGATATCCCATGAGCTGGGTCATTTCCTTATCGGCAGGAAAAACGGCATCCGTGTGGTGGAGTTCGCGGTGGGTATGGGCCCTACGCTTTTTGCCTTCACGGCCGGAGGCACGAAATGGTCCTTAAAGCTTCTGCCGCTTGGCGGCGCCTGTATGTTTGAGGGTGAGGATGGCCTGGAGCGGGAAGAAGGTGCAGAGGAAGCGTACGAGGATGCCGGGGAAGGGATTGCCTTTACGGAGGCGGGCGTCTGGGCACGGATTGCCACGGTTTTTGCAGGCCCTTTTTTCAATTTTATTCTGGCTTTTTTGATGGCGGTGATTCTGAGTGTGTTCACCGGGGCGGATCTGCCTGTGGTGGGTACGGTGACGGAAGGTTCCGCAGCCGAAGCGGCCGGGCTGCAGCAGGGCGATGTGATCACAAAGATCGGACGCGAGCCGATTCATTTCTACAGGGAGGTTTCCATGATTTCCGCCTTGAATCAGGGCGAGACGATGGAGATCACTTATGAGAGAAATGGGGAGAAGGCCGTGGCCACGCTTGCGCCGCAGTACAGTGAAGAAGACGGGCGCTATTATATGGGAATTACAAACGGCGGGGAATATCTGGAGTGTAATCCCCTGCAGGTGTTCCAGTATGGCTTCTATGAGGTGGAATACTGGGTGAAGCTCACATATAAGAGTCTTGCTATGCTGGTACAGGGAAAGGTGACGAAGGACGATGTGACAGGGCCTGTGGGTATTGCCCAGCTGGTGGGGGAAAGTTACGATCAGGCTGAGGAGGACTATGGCACTTCCTATGCCATTTTGACCATGCTGCAGATTGTAGTGCTTCTCTCGGTCAATCTGGGTATCATGAACCTTCTGCCGATCCCTGCGCTGGACGGCGGACGGCTGGTGTTCATGCTGGTGGAGGTGGTGAGGGGTAAACCCGTGCCGCCGGAGAAGGAGGGTATGGTGCACTTTGCCGGACTGGTGGTGTTGATGGTCCTGATGGTATTTATTATGTACAACGATATTATGAGACTGGTGCGGTGATCGTAATATATCCGAACAAATAAATAACTTTTCGTCGGTGCGTTTTCGCTCCGGTCACAGTATAGCGGGCAGGGAGTCCTATTCTCTGTCCGCTTGTTTTTTGGGAAAAGATATCGTATAATAGTCACATCGGATCTCATTCGGAGATTCAAAAGCAGATACAGCGGGAATCCCGCAAAATTTCTCTTTTTGTTTTGGTAATTTGGATGGAAAATGTAACAAGTGATATTTTATTTTAGAAAGGGAGGTGGCGTTAAAAAATGCAGTATGCGACAGGCGTATATTGGTGTCGGGGCCGGGCTGCCAGGGTAAATCAGGATGCCGTCGTGCTTCAGCAGGTTTTGACGCGCCGCGGCAGGGTGCTCATGGCGGCGGTGTGCGATGGGATGGGAGGTATTTCCTTCGGGGAAAAGGTGAGCGGCTATGTGGCGGATCAGCTCAGGGAATGGTTTTACAGGGAGCTTCTCCACATGATACGCAAAAGGAAACCTTTCTGGGTGATTAGAAGGTCGTTGGACAGGCTCACGTTTCATATGCAGAGACAGTTGGGAAGATATGCCGCCAGGGAAGGGGCTTCCATGGGGACGACCATGACGGTGCTGGTGCTGTGGGAAAGAACCTATCTGCTGTGGCATCTTGGCGACAGCAGGGCTTACCGCCTGCAAAGAGGCAGTGCGGAACAGATGACGACAGATCATGTCCACGGGGCGGAAAAGCTCACGAAATGTCTGGGCAGTTTTGGCTATTTTGTGCCGGAGCACAGGATGGGGACCGTGCGGAAGGGGGAGGCGATGCTTCTGTGCACGGACGGTTTCAGGCGCAGAGTCACGAAACAGGAATTATGTGATGTCATGCGTCTGGACGCGGCAGGATTCCGGGGACCTGCGGGGGAGGAACAGATCGGGCGGCGGCTTAAGGAGATTGGAGAGGTATGCATGAAGCGCGGAGAGACGGACAACCTTTCAGCAGTGTATGTGAGGTGCTTCATTTAGTTTACATAAAACTTTTTGCCGCCAAATTGGTTTACATAATATTAAACAAAGGAATGGAGGTAAAGATGGAGGAGAACAGAAAACTGGGAAAATACAGAGTCCTGGGGACGCTGGGCCGGGGCGGCGAGGGATGTGTTTATCTGGCGCAGGATGAAAATCTGTCCCGTCTGGCGGCGTTGAAGAGGCTGTGGGAGAAGGAGAAAAACGGGAAGGCGGGGAACGGGGAAAGAGAAAACGGTCAGATCAGACAGGAGGCGGCATTTCTGTGCGATCTTCGGCATCCGATGCTGCCGGTTGTCTATGAGCTGCTGTATGAAGAGGACTGGTATCTTGTCATGGAGTATATTGACGGGATAAGTTTACATAAGTATATAGAAAACCACGGGCCTGTGGGTGAGGAGCAGGGACGTCTCTGGGCGGCGGCGCTTCTGGATGTACTTTCCTATCTTCACACAAGAGAAACACCTGTTATTTATAAAGACTTGAAGCCGGATAACATTATGGTGTGCAGGGATGGAAGTCTCCGGCTCGTGGATTTCGGAGCGGCAGGATTTCACAGTTTTGGGGAGGGCACAGACGGGAGGATGGCGTACACGGCAGGTTTTGCGGCCCCCGAACAGCGGATGACAGACGGCGGTAGAGCTCGGGCGGATGAGCGGAGCGATATCTACGCCTTTGGGAAGACGTTTTACTACATGCTCACTGGTGCAGTTCCCGGGGCGGCGCCCGGCACAACGCTTTCTCTCTCCTGTTACAACCCCCTTTTGTCCGCAGAGCTTGACCGGGTCATCCGCCGGTGTATGGAGGAAGAGCCTGGGGCGCGCTATCAGGTGGTTTCGGAGGTTATGAGAGACCTGAAAAAGCGGGAGCGGCACAGAACCGCAGACAGAGAGGAATTTATACGGCGCGTGGAAAAACAGATTTGTCTTGCGGGCTCTTTTCATATATAATAGAGTGAAAAGCGTGTTAGAAGAATTTTAAAACTCAGCATAAGAGGCTGCTTCGGTGGGAAATTCTGAATCTCACACAGGAGAATGCCAAAGGACGGGGATTCTTCGCATAAATTTGAGAGCGGTGTGGAGGGCAACTTGAAAAATCATAGAGAACAGACAAAAGTCATTACAATCGGGGACAGGAAGATTGGCGGCGGAAATCCTATTCTGATCCAGTCCATGACCAACACGCCAACGGAGGACGTGGAGGCAACGAAGGCGCAGATTCTGCGGCTGGAGAGGGCCGGGTGCGAGATTATCAGGTGTACGGTGCCTACGATTGAGGCGGCAAAAGCCCTTTCCGAAATCAGGAGACAGATCCATATTCCGCTGGTGGCGGATATCCATTTTGACTATCGGATGGCCATCGCGGCGATCGAAAACGGCGCGGACAAGATCCGCATCAATCCGGGAAACATCGGCGGAAAAGAAAAGGTGGCGGAGGTTGTCGCGGCGGCCAGAGAGCGCGGCATTCCGATCCGCGTGGGAGTAAACAGCGGTTCTCTGGAGCGCGGGCTTGTGGAAAAATATCACGGTGTGACGGCGGAGGGGATCGTTGAGAGCGCGCTGGACAAAGTGGGAATCATAGAGGACTGTGGATATGACAACCTTGTCATAAGTATCAAATCCTCCGACGTGATGATGTGTGTCAGAGCCCATGAAATACTGGCACAAAAGACGAATTATCCCCTGCATGTGGGCATTACGGAATCGGGAACGGTAACCAGCGGAAACATCAAGTCGGCAATCGGCCTGGGGCTTATTTTAAATCAGGGGATCGGGGATACGATACGGGTGTCCCTGACAGGCGATCCCGTGGAGGAGATCAAGTCCGCGAAGCTGATTTTACGCACGCTTGGGCTTAGAAAGGGAGGTATCGAGGTGGTTTCCTGTCCCACCTGCGGCAGGACGAAAATTGATCTGATCGGATTGGCCGGGCAGGTGGAGGAGATGGTGCAGGATATTCCCCTGGATATCAAGGTGGCTGTCATGGGCTGCGCGGTGAACGGGCCCGGTGAGGCGAAGGAAGCCGATATCGGTATTGCAGGCGGTATCGGGGAGGGCCTTTTGATCAGGCGGGGTGAGATTGTGAAGAAGGTACCGGAGCAGGAGCTGTTAAATACGCTCAGGGAGGAACTGTTGCACTGGAATGAGTAAAGCGTTTTTTGATGTGTTTCCCACGCTGAAATTGGATACAGGTCTGCATGATCTGTTTGAGGGCGTCGCTGTGGAGAAGGTGACGAGCACCAAACGGAAGGACTTTCTGCGTGTTTATATCGCCGCTGACCATTTGATCAGCAAGGAGGATGTATTTCGGGTGGAACGGGAGATCGGGAGACAGTTTTTTCCGAACATGCCCATTGTGGTCAAATTTTACGAGCATTTTACGCTTTCTGCGCAGTATGATCCGAAAAAACTGATGGACGCCTACGGGGAGAGTATTCTTCTGGAATTGAAGGAGGCTTCGCCTGTGGAGTACAACATGTTCAAACGGGCGGATATCTTATTCGTGGGAGACAGGATGCAGCTTACGCTGGAAGATACGGTATTTGGCCGGGAAAAGGCACAGGAATTATCCCGTATTCTGGAGAAAATCTATAACGAGCGCTGCCAGATTCCGATACAGGTGGAAATCTCCTATAAGGAGAAAAAGGCCGGGAAAGGCCATGAGGAGGACGAACACCGTCTGGCCCTGGAGGTGGCGCAGATCTCCGCCAGGGCGGGATTCCCCGTGCAGATGAAGGGGGCTGCGCTGTCCGCGGGAAGGGCGGAGAATATGGCGGACAGGGAGCAGGCTGCAGAGGTAGATACGCCTGAACATCCGGCGCAGCAGCCGGCAGCAAAGAGCCCTGCAGCTACTCCTGCGTTTGCGCCGAAGAAACCTGCGGGAGGCAAAGAAAAATCCGACTTCAAACGTCCTCTGAAACGATCCGACAATCCGGATGTGATCTATGGGAGAGACTTCGAGGAGGAAGCCATGCCCATTGAGGAGATCATCGGGGAGATGGGAGAAGTGGTCATCCGCGGCAAAGTGATCCGCTCGGACAAGCGGGAGATCAAAAACGAGCGGATGATATTGATATATGATATCACGGATTACACCGACACCATGACGGTGAAATTTTTTGTACGAAACGATCAGGCCGTTGAAATAACAGGTGCTATGAAAGACGGGGCCTTTGTAAAGATCAAGGGCATGACCATGGTGGATAAGTTCGACCATGAACTGACCATCGGCTCTCTGGCGGGCATCAAAAAGATACCGGATTTTACAGTTTCGCGTGAGGACAGAAGTGTCAGAAAGCGGGTGGAGCTCCACTGCCATACGAAGATGAGCGATATGGACGGGGTGTCCGAGGCGAAGGATCTTGTAAAGAGGGCTTACAAGTGGGGCCATCCGGCCATCGCCATCACCGATCACGGGGTGGTACAGTCCTTCCCCGACGCAAACCATGTCTGGGAGGATCTCTGGAAAGCGGAGAAAAACCGCTGCAAGGAGGCGGGGGAGCCGGTGCCTGACAAGCAGAACTTCTTTAAGGTGATTTACGGTGTGGAGGCCTATCTGGTAGATGATCTGCACCAGATTGCCACCAATGGGAAGGGACAGGATTTCAAGGCGGACTTTGTGGTCTTTGACATTGAGACCACGGGTTTTTCACCGGCCAGGAACCGCATCATAGAGATTGGCGCGGTAAAGGTCAGCGAGGGGAAGATTGTGGACCGTTTTTCCACTTTTGTGGATCCGTTGACGCCCATTCCCTTTGAGATAGAGAAGCTGACGGGAATCACGGATGACATGGTTATGGGGGCGGAACAGATCGACACGGTACTGCCGCAGTTTATGGCGTTCTGTGAGGGCTGTATTCTGGTAGCCCACAACGCACAGTTCGATATGAGTTTTATTATGGAGAATTGCGACAGGCTTGGAATTTCCCACGATTTTACCTATGTGGACACGGTGGGGATCGCCAGAGTTTTTCTGCCCGGGCAGAAAAAGCATACCCTTGACGCGGTGGCAAAGACCCTTGGCGTGTCCCTGCAGAACCACCACAGGGCGGTGGATGACGCCGAGGCCACGGCGGAGATTTTTGTGAAGCTGATTGTCATGATGGAAAAGGAAGGAATCACCACACTTTCGCAGATCAACGAGCGGGGAAAGGCGAGCCCAGATATCATCAAAAAACTGCCCACCTACCATGCGATTATTCTGGCGAAAAACAATGTGGGCCGCATGAACCTGTACCGTCTGGTGTCCGAGTCCCATCTGACATATTTTGCCAGAAGACCCAGAATACCAAAGAGCCTTCTTTCGCAGTACAGGGAGGGATTGATTCTGGGAAGCGCCTGCGAAGCGGGAGAGCTGTACCGGGCGCTTTTGGAGCAGAAGTCCGACGCGGAAATCGCAAGGATTGTGAATTTTTATGATTATCTGGAAATACAGCCCCTCGGAAATAACCGTTTTATGATTGAGTCGGACCGGACGCCGGGCATTACCTCCATGGAGGACATTCAGGAGATCAACAGGCAGATTGTGCGGCTTGGCGAGCAGTTTGGAAAACTTGTGGCGGCCACTTGTGACGTGCATTTTATGAATCCGGAAGATGAGATTTACCGCCGTATCATTATGGCGGGGCAGGGATTTCCGGACGCCGACAATCAGGCGCCCCTGTATTTTCGCACGACCGAGGAGATGCTTGATGAGTTTTCCTACCTCGGCAGCGACAAGGCGGAGGAGGTGGTGATCACCAACACGAACCTGATTGCGGATATGATCGACGTGATGTCCCCGGTGCGGCCGGATAAATGCCCGCCGGTGATAGAGGACAGCGACAAACAGCTTACGGAAATCTGTTACAATAAAGCCCATGAGCTTTACGGCGAGACGCTTCCAAAGATCGTGGAAGACAGGCTTGAGAAGGAGCTGCATTCCATCATATCCAACGGCTTTGCGGTGATGTATATCATTGCACAGAAGCTTGTGTGGAAATCTGTGGAGGACGGATATCTGGTGGGATCGCGGGGATCTGTAGGAAGCTCCTTCGTGGCCAATATGGCGGGAATCACGGAGGTAAATTCCTTAAGCCCCCATTATCTGTGCCCGGAATGCCATTATTATGACTTTGAATCCGAGGAGGTGAAGGCGTACGGCGGCGGCGCGGGCTGTGACATGCCGGACAAGGACTGCCCTGTCTGCGGGACGCCTCTTATGAAAGAGGGGTTTGACATTCCCTTTGAGACTTTTCTTGGCTTTAAAGGGGATAAGGAGCCGGATATCGATCTGAACTTTTCCGGGGAATACCAGAGTAAAGCCCATAAATACACGGAGGTTATCTTCGGGAACGGACAGACCTACCGGGCGGGCACCATCGGTACACTGGCGGACAAGACGGCCTACGGCTATGTGAAGAATTACTATGAGGAGCGGGGCAGGCACAAGAGAGCCTGCGAGATCAACCGGATTGTGACGGGCTGCACGGGGGTGCGCAGGAGTACCGGCCAGCATCCCGGCGGTATCGTGGTTCTGCCCATGGGGGAGGACATTAACTCCTTCACGCCGGTGCAGCATCCGGCCAACGACATGACGACGGACATTATCACCACACATTTTGACTATCATTCCATCGACCACAACCTGCTGAAGCTGGATATACTGGGGCACGATGATCCCACCATGATCCGTATGCTGCAGGATCTGACCGGAATTGATCCGACCACGATCCCATTAGATGACAAGGGAGTGATGTCCCTTTTTCAGGATACGTCTGCGCTGGGTATTACGCCGGAGCAGATCGGCGGCTGTAAGCTGGGGTGTCTCGGTGTACCGGAGTTTGGCACGGAGTTTGTTATCCAGATGGTGATAGACGCCAAACCCAAATGTTTTACCGATCTGGTGCGGATTTCCGGCCTGTCCCACGGCACGGATGTGTGGCTTGGCAACGCGCAGACTTTGATTGAGGAGGGGCTTGCCACTATTTCCACGGCCATCTGCTGTCGTGACGATATTATGATTTACCTGATGCAGCAGGGGGTGGAGCCGTCCTTATCCTTTACCATCATGGAGAGCGTGCGTAAGGGAAAAGGGCTTAAGGACGAGTGGATCGAGGCCATGAAGGAGCAGGGCGTGCCGGACTGGTATATCGGTTCCTGCAAGAAGATCAAATACATGTTCCCTAAGGCTCACGCGGCGGCCTACGTCATGATGGCATGGCGTATCGCCTACTGTAAAATCAATTATCCGCTGGCCTACTACGCGGCCTATTTCAGTATCCGCGCCTCGGCTTTTTCCTATGAGATTATGTGTCAGGGACAGCCCCATCTGGAGGGTGTGATGGCGGATTATAAACGCAGGAACGACGAGCTGTCCAAAAAGGAACAGGATACGCTCAAGGACATGAAGATTGTGCAGGAGATGTACGCCAGAGGCTTCGATTTTGTGCCGATCGACATTTTTTCGGCACAGTCCAGACTGTTTCAGATTGTGGACGGAAAGCTGATGCCGTCCTTAAACAGTATTGACGGTCTGGGGGAGAGGGCGGCGGACGCCATCGTGGAGGCGGCCAAGGATGGGCCGTTCCTCAGCAAGGATGATTTCAGACAGCGTACCAAGGTGTCTAAGACGGTTATGGATCTGATGAGTGATCTGGGACTTTTGGGGAATCTGCCGGAGTCGAATCAGATCAGTCTGTTTGACTTTGTGGGCGCGTAAACATTCGGAGTCTGATGATATGTGATAGAAATCATAATATAAGGGAGGAAAAGTATGAGAACGATTGTTACGATCGGAAGAGAGTTTGGCGCAGGCGGCGGTGAGATCGGCAGGCGGGTGGCAAAGGAGCTGGGGATAGCGTACTATGACAAGGATATCATCTTAAAGACCGCAGTTTCCGGAAAAAACCTGTCTCCCGAACAGGTGCTCAGGTGGGATGAGCGGGTGCCGAAAAACTTTGGTTTTGCCCAGAGCCTGTTTGATTTTTATAATAAGCCTCTGGAGGAAGAGCTTTGGCAGGCGCAGCGGGACGCGATCAGAGAGCTTGCCAACAGGGAAAGCTGTGTGATCGTGGGACGGAACGGGGATTATATCTTACGGGAGTTCGACCACTGCCTGAATGTGTTTGTCCACGCCGGGTTTGAGTGGCGGGTGAAGCGCATGACGGGTATGATGGATCAGGTGCCGGCGGAACAGGTGGCAAATGATGTGCGTGCGGTGGACAAGGCGAGAAAACGCTACTGCGAGTATTATACCAAACAGACATACGGCGATGCGAGAAACTTTGATCTGACGGTCAACACGGAGAAGCTGGGCGTTGATAAGGCGGTGCAGATGATACTGGCCGCGGCGGCGGATCTGTAGCAGGCTCCCAGAGGAGATACTTGTATATTTGTATACAAAGTTCTTGACAAGAAATCAAAAAATCCATATACTTAAGAAAGCGGGAAAAGACGGTGTCAATGCCAGACAGTACACCGTTTTTCGCGTTAATAAGGCATTTGCTGTAGAAAAGGAGAGGATATTATGAAAAAATTACTGGCAATGGCTTTGGTCGGCTGCATGACACTCAGCATGGTGGCATGTGGTTCCGATGGCGGAGCGGCACAGACTGATGAGAGCGCTGCGGCGCCTGAGGCGGCAGCGGAGGACAATGCTTCCGACGAGGCTGCGGCTCCCGAGGCGGAGGAAGCGCCCGCGGCGGACAGTGCGGCAGCAGGCGATAAAGTATGGATTGTTGCGACGGATACGGTATTCCGTCCCTTTGAGTTCACCAATGAGAACGGTGAGTTTGTCGGCATAGACGTGGATGTACTCGCGGCGATTGCAGAGGATCAGGGGTTCAAGTATGAGCTGAACAGTCTTGGCTGGGATGCGGGTGTTGCGGCAGTACAGTCCGGTCAGGCGGATGCGTTGATCGCAGGAGCGACCATCAAGCAGGAGCGTATCGATTCCGGCTGGATTTTTTCCGACGGCTACTATGATGCGACACAGACCTTTGTGGTTGCAGAGGGCAGCGATATCAAGAGCTTTGCTGATCTGTCCGGCAAGAATGTGGCTGTGAAGAACGGCACGGCGGGCATGGATTTTGCGGAGAGCTTAAAGGATGAGTACGGCTTTACCACAACGGTATTTGAGGATTCACCGACCATGTATCAGGATGTTATTTTAGGTAACTCCGCGGCATGTGTGGAGGATACGCCGATTATGGCTGACTCTATCAAGACTGGTAACCTTGCACTGACGATTCCCGAGGGCATGGAGAGCGAGGGCGCGCCTTACGGTTTTGCGATCATGAATCCGGACAACCAGGAACTGCTGGATATGTTCAATGCAGGTCTTAAAAACATCAAGGATAACGGCAAGTACGACGAGATTATTGCGAAGTACCTGGAAAAATAACAATGCGAGAAGTACTTTTAAAGACGTCCTGTCATAGGACAGGACGCCAGGAAGTACTAAATCTCGCATAAGAGAATGCCCAAAACAGGCATTCTCTGTCTATAGAAGGAGACAGAAATCTATGGTAATGATCATTCAGACATACGGGACAATGCTTTTGAAGGCGATGGGGCATACGCTTTTGCTGTGCCTGCTTTCTTTGGCGTTTGCCACGATTATTGGTTTGATTTTCGGACTGATGAATGTGGGGCATAACCGGGTGCTAAACTTTATCGGCACGGTTTATGTGGACGCGGTGAGAGGTGTGCCGCTGATCGTTTTGGCCTATTTTATCTATTTTGGCATTCCGGCGGGCATTCAGAGTCTGGGATTTACGGGCTTCAGGCTGAATGCACTGCAGGGTGGGACGATTGCGCTGTCCATGAACTGCGGCGCTTATATGGCGGAGATTGTCAGGGCAGGCATCCAGAGCGTGGACAGAGGACAGATGGAGGCAGGCAGAAGCCTTGGGCTCTCCTACGGTGCGGGGATGGCGCTGATCGTGATTCCACAGGCGGTCCGCACGATGATTCCGTCGATTATCAACCAGTTTATCATTACCTTAAAGGATACGTCGATTCTCTCCGTAATCGGCTTCCCGGAGCTCACAAACGTGGGTAAGACAATCATGGGCAATACTTTTAAAAATCTGCAGGCGTGGACCGTCGTCGGTATCATGTATCTGATTGTCATCACCATACTGAGTAGGGTTTCCAAGCAGATTGAGAGGAGGATCAACCGTGGCAGATAATACTGACGTCAAGATTTCGGTTAAAAATTTAAAGAAGAATTTCGGCTCTCTGGAAGTGCTTAAGGACATCAACATGGAAGTGACCGAGGGTGAGGTGGTTGTGCTGATCGGCCCCTCGGGCAGCGGGAAATCCACTCTTTTGCGGTGTCTGAATCAGCTTGAGAAGGCTACTTCCGGCCAGATTGTGATCGACGGCTATGATGTGACCGACAAGCATACAGATATCAATAAGGTGCGCGAGAACATCGGTATGGTGTTCCAGCATTTTAATCTGTTTAACCACCTGAATGTCCTGAAAAATATGACGCTGGCGCCGGTTCATTTAAAGACGCTCTCCAAGGAGGAGGCAAAGAACAAGGCGATGCAGCTTCTGGAACGCGTAGGGCTTGCGGACAGGGCGGAGGCTTACCCCAGCCAGCTTTCCGGCGGACAGAAACAGCGTGTGGCGATCGCGCGGGCACTGGAGATGAACCCTGACATTATGCTCTTCGATGAGCCGACCAGCGCGCTTGACCCGGAGATGGTGGGCGAGGTGCTGGCGGTTATGAAGGAGCTGGCGAGGGACGGCATGACGATGATCGTGGTTACCCACGAGATCGGTTTTGCCAGAGAGGTGGCCAGCCGCGTTATTTTTATGGAGGGCGGTTATATCATCGAGGAAGGAACGCCGGAGGAGGTACTTGACCATCCGAAGGAGCCCAGAACCATAGATTTCCTGAGTAAAGTGCTGTAAAAGACGGATTTGTAAGTGGAGAATGCAAAAAAATAGAATTTTTTTAAGAAAATTGAAAAAAAGGCTTGCATTAATTTCAAAAATATAATAAGATAAGCAAGTGCTAATCAGATGGCTCGTTGGTCAAGCGGTTAAGACGCCGCCCTCTCACGGCGGAAACAGGGGTTCGATTCCCCTACGAGCTGTTGACTGTTTTTAACAGCCCAACCCTAAAGGATGCCGAAAACCTTGAATTTATCAGGTTTGTGGCATTTTTTATTTGCTGAAAAAGGAAGTCTGTCAGGACATGTAATAAGTCCTCTGTCAGTTGTAGGAATATGATTGCCAGGGGGCTTATTTATGTGGTTTAGCAATATAAATCTGCACAATCAATCAAAAAACGCCTGTATGAGCCTTACAGAGCGTCACAGGGGTATCTAAATGTAACTTGTAAACATATTCATAACCATAATCCATACAACTTAAAACAGCAATTTCATAGCAGAATCAAACAAAAAAATACCAATCCAGAAGGAGGATCACAATGAATGGCAACACACGTAAAAAACATGAATGAGTTAGCAAAGGCATTACAGCCGGTAATGATGGACATGGTCAACAAAATGGCAGACAGGGTATATGAGACTCTGAATTATTTTCTGTTGGATTATTACGCAGGATACGAACCGTCAAGCTATCAGAGGACAAAAGATTTCCTGCATTCGGCAGTGAAAGTAGATGCACACCCATATAAAGGAGGCGTCTGGGCAAGTGTATACATCGATTATGATTCATTAGATAGTTATAGAAATGCTACCGGGTATCAGGTGGCAAGATGGGCTGATGAGGGTTTACATGGCGGTATGGAAGTAGATCACAAGCCTCATGTATGGCAGGATACCATGGACAATACAGTCAACAATGGTGAGCTGTTAAAATTAGCCATTGAATATTTAAAAAGTCATGGAATATCGGTAAGAACAGAGAGGACATTGACGCGGGAAACCATTAAAAGCATGGGTATACGGGAAAAGCATCCAGTATTCGGGCTTATGAGAAAAAAATGGGGCCTTTTACCTAGAATTAGAGGTTCTTTATAAAATATTTTTACTTGCATAGTGCAATAATTTGATGAAACAAAGGGGTAGGGGCAGACATCTCGCTTTCTGCCAGATCAAGCTTCACAACTTCCTGCATGACAGGCACGCCTGAAACTTTACCTGCCCAATCAGGAATCGTATACCCTGCTTTCCGCAGCCTGCTGGCCCAGTTGTAAAAGGTCTCGGGACTGATGCCCTGTTTCTGGCACCACTGATAATTGGGGAGTCCACTCTGGTGGCATTTTATAATCAGCTTAATCTGTTCGGATTTTCTTATACCGTTAGGATTCATAATGATTGCTCCTTGTGAAGATAGAGTAAAACGCCTGCCTTCAGCGCTTACAGATAATGGTCTCCAATATAGATATATTATGTGCTCTCATGAATAAAGCCAGTCCTGATTAGTGGGCTGGCTTTTGGAGGTGGACGAATTGTTTCATTAACCAAACAAATAAATTTTATTTATTATTTTCTATAAATTTCAAAACTTCTTCTGCAGATTTTTTCCAACCTTCATCTAACATCATGTCGTGGCACAACCCATTTAATATCGTTGCCTTTGTACCATAGAAATCTGCCGTTTTATTTAATGATTTTGTTGGGAAATAAGCATCTTTATCGGAGCCTATTACAAAAACTGGAATGTTAATATTTTTGTTAAGTTTAAATCTTTGCAATCCAAACATAGCCTTTACCGATTCCCTGCACAATGATATTTTACTGTATGCAAGAATTTCCTTACTAATTCTAGTTTTGCATTTTCCTCCATTTTTTACAACAAAAAAATTAGATTTTGGTAAAAATAGCTTCTTTCCAAATAATGTTGTAGGAAATGTGCGCAATCCTCTTAATGAAAATGAAGTTGTTATAATTCCTTTTATCCCCATTCCTTCTGCTGTTACTGGAGCAAATAAAACAGCTCCTTTTACCTTATAATTAAAATCACTAATATATTTTTCAACAATAGCTCCACCCATAGAGTGTCCAATAATATAAGGCTTTGAGTATGGAATATTGA
>CAMQTN010000061.1 GCA_947037115.1 uncultured Lachnospiraceae bacterium | reverse complement strand
CGTCTCCGCTCCCGCTTCCGCTTCCACTTCCTCCTTCCGGCTTGGTATCGTCTCCACCGTCCGGAGTACTGCCGTCGCTCTCAAAAGCTGCTTGAATGGTATGGTCTGCGGTTACATTTGTAAATGTGTAATATCTTGCTCCTTCCTGTGCCCTTGCCAAAGTATCAGCCAACTTATCAGTCACATCACTGCCATCCACGGTGACGGCCTTAATCCGGTTTCCTTCATTGGGCATTATCGTAAAAGTCGCCTCTCCGCCCTTTGCGACAGATATACCGCCCGACGGTGTGATTGTCCCGCCGTCTGTCGCCGACGCTGTGATCAAAAACTGTTCCGCCGTCTCCGCCACCCAGCTCGCAAAGATACTCGTGGTCCCAATCACCATGTCGCTAAACTCATATGATACATCACCGCCGTCCATCATCTTCCATCCCGCAAACTGCCAGTCTTCCTTACTGGGATCTTCCGGCTTTTTCACCTTTTGTCCGCTTAAGACAATCTGCGGTTCCCACGGTGTACCGGCTTTATAGGCCTCCATTCCATCATAGAAAGTAGCGGTGTAGTAATTAACGTTCGTTTCCGTATCCTTCCCGTCTACCGTCACGTCCACTTCCGTGTCCGTACCGCTCACACGCACATCCATACCCGTATCCCTCGCCCTGGAGTAAATGGAATCGGCAGAAACGCCAGTAATATCATAGATACTGTAGCTGCCGTCCGGCACTTGGGCAAGGTCAGTGATAAATCCGCCGCCATTGTTATTTAACAGGGCAAAGTTTCTGCCGTGACCACTCCACAGTTCCCCGTCCTTTTTCACGTTAATGGTCACTGTATATACAGGAATGGCATTTTGTATCCATTTCGCATATATTCTCGTCGGGGCAGTGATTGCAGCCGAAGCAAAATTAAATTCGTCGTCTCCGCCCTGTGTAGTTACCCACTTGTCAAAAGTATACCCTGTCTTTGTTGGATTTGCCGGAACAGCAGCGCGCCCGTTCGTTTTTAGGACAGTCTGGGGACTCTGCGCTGTGTCCGCTCCATATTCGGCGCCATCATCATCACAGAAGGTCACGGTATAGTAATTCACTGCGGTGGTTTCATCCTGATCTGTTACTGTCACGGTAACGCCTGTATTGACACCCTTTGTCAACAGTTCCGCATCAGCTATTCCTGTAACGTCATAAACAACATACGTTCCCGCTGTTACCGCCTCAGAAGACTCAACTAAGGTACTGCCGCCCTCTGGCAAAAGCATGAAGCGCTTACCATGGTCTGTCCATAAAACATCGTCCTTTAAGACATGCAGTGTGACATGGTATGTATCCGGTGTATCCGGTATATCCGGCACATCACCCAGCTGCCATCCCCACCATCGGTTATCCTTATCATTGCCATCTGTTTTATCTGCTTTAAAAGCCCTCTGCGCGGCTGCGAGTGCATCCCCGGTTAATGCTGTGCCGTCCTCTGCAAGAAAAACAATCGTGCGATCCCTGGCTGCGCTGAAAAAGTCGCCCTCTACAGCTTTCGGTACTGCATCAGGTTCCGTTGCAGATACCACAATCCGTAATGTTTTCAAGTTAGAGCAATTTCGAAATGCACTATTTATAGATCCCAGCGTATTAGGAATGGTTACACTTTCTAACTTTTTGCAATTCAAAAAGACAGATAATCCCCACTCCTTCAAACTGGCCGGAATCATTACATCAGTCAGGTCGCTCCCGGAAAATGCGAAATTACCAATCAGCTGCAGCCCCTCCGGAAGTTTTACCCTGGTTAACTGACTGCAACCTGAAAAAGCAGAATGCCATATATGTGTTACACTGTCCGGCAGTTCTATATCCGTTAATCCCATACACCCTTGAAACGCGCTCTGTCCTATCTCTGTTACACTATCGGGAATTGCTACCGCACTTAAAGAGCTGCAGCTGCCGAATGTCATCTCTTCTATACTTTCCACACCATAAGGAATCTCTATCTTTCTCAAGCTGCTACAGGAGTCAAAAGCATACTTTCCAATACTCCTTACACTGTCTGGCAATTCTATATCCGTTAATCCGACACAGCCTCGAAACGCATACTCGCCGATACCCGTTACACTCCCCAGAATCTCTATATCACTCAAGTTTTCACAATATTGAAATGACCCTTCAAATATATGCTTTACATTCCCCGGAATCTCTATCTTTCTCAAGCTGCTACAGAAGGCAAACGCATACTCCCTGATAGCTAATACACTATTCGGAATTTCTATGCTGCTTAGACTTTTACAGGCCTTAAATGCTTCTTTTCCTATTATCGTTACACCGTCCGGAATGTTAATGCTGGTCAAATTTGTACAACCGTTAAATGTACTATCCTCTATACACAATAAACTATCCGGCATTTCTATACCAGTCAAATTGGCGCAGCCCTTAAATGCTTCTTCTCCTATATCCGTTACACCGTCCGAAATTTTTACATGGGTCAGCCGGTCATAATTATAAAACACGCCTGCATCAATCCGTGTTATCTGATATTCTACACCGGCAATAGTAACCGCCTTTGGAATTTCTATTGCACCTTCTACCTCTGTCTTACTTTTATATCTAGTAATCCCGACCTTGTTTCCTTCTAGTACTCTATATCGAATACCATTTTCATCCTCCAATATGACCCCGACTTTATAAGCCTCCACATCCTCATCCGCTAACGGCGCAATCCCCTCTGCCGGGATTTCTGCCGGCATTTCCTGCCCCTCCTGTGCTATTCCAACACATGAATCATAATCTAACGCACACACAGGGCATTCTTCATTCACGATCTCTGTTTTGCACTTGATCTCACAGATACACTGTGTTCCTTTGTCCCCGCTATCTGAACCTTCACTTCCTACGCCGTCATCACCTTCAGTGCCATCCGTTGCGTCGCCGCCTTCTTCTCCACTCCCGTCATCTGCTGCGCCGCCGCCTTCTTCTTTGCCGTTCCCGTCATCTGCTGCGCCGCCGCCGTTATCAACTGCCCCTTCGTTTTCGTTGTCGGCTCCGGCATTTCCATCATCTGTGTTTCCTTCCTGAAAACCTGCGCCTTCCCCGCCGTCCGTTTCAATTTCCACAGGCACATTCTCCTCCTCGGCCAGCACGGAGACACTACCCTATCCAACCAATAAAGCAATCGTCAGCGCAACCGCCATCCATCTGTGGAATCTGCCCTTTTTCCTAAATTTTCTGTTTCCCCCGCCCATGGTTCCTTCTCACTTTCTTATAGTTTTAAGGGCAGACTCGCATCTGCCCCTCCCTAAAGATTTATCTTTTAATTATTGATCCATTTCAGATAGGCATTGATAAACGGATCGATGGCGCCGTCCAGCACGGCGTTCACATTTCCGGACTCCTCCTCCGTCCGATGGTCCTTCACCATCGTGTAAGGCTGTAATACATAGGAACGGATCTGACTGCCCCAGCCGATCTCCTTCACATCGCCGCGGATATCCGATAGCTTCTCCGCATTTTCCTCCTGCTTCAGCATAAAGAGCTTTGCTTTCAGCATCTGCATCGCCTTGTCCTTGTTCTGGAACTGACTCCTCTCGTTCTGACAGGTCACCACAATTCCCGTAGGAAAATGGGTGATGCGGATCGCCGACGAAGTCTTGTTGATATGCTGGCCGCCCGCACCGCTGCTTCGGTAAGTATCAATACGGATATCTTCATCCCTAACCTCGATATCCACATCCTCCTCGATATCGGGCATCACATCCAGGGATACGAACGAAGTCTGTCTCTTACCCTGCGCGTTGAAAGGGGAAATCCGCACCAGACGGTGCACACCCTTCTCCGATTTCAGGTAACCGTAAGCGTTCTCCCCGTTAATCTGGAAAGTCACGGACTTGATACCCGCCTCGTCGCCGTCCAGATAATCGATCACTTCCAGAGAAAAGCCCCTGCGCTCCGCCCATCTGGTGTACATACGGTACAGCATACTGCACCAGTCGCAGCTTTCCGTGCCGCCCGCACCGGCGTTTAATTTCAAAATCGCATTGTTTCTATCGTACTCGCCTGACAGAAGCGTACTGATCCTGATATTTTCAAAAGTTTCCTTGAAAGAGGCAAGCTCCTCCTGAATATCAGGAATGATCGCAGGATCATTGTCCTCGTATCCCAGCTCGATTAATGTCAGAATATCCTCGTACTGGCCGGAAAGGCCGTCCATCGTTTCCACAACGTCCTTTAACTGCTTTGCCTCACGCACCTTCGCGTTGGAGCGCTCCGGGTTATCCCAGAAGTCCGGCGCCTGCATCTCCATATCCAGCTCTTCGATCCGCTTAGCTTTATCTGCTAAGTTAAAGTGAATCCCTCACTTCCGCCAGGGGACTCTCGTATGCGAGCAGTTCCGTTTTCATATTGTCTAACTCTACCACCTAACGTCACCTTCTTTCCTTATTATCTCTTATACACGTCGCCGCGGTTAAACCGCCTTTCCCAGTTCATCTGGTACATATAGTATATCCTGTCCGATACTGTTTGTAAAATCTTTACGAAGTCTGCCCCAAACAGTTCCCGCCTAGACCCTTATGGCCTGCCTTCTTCCCACATAGTCAATGGGAACATTAGTACCTTTTGTATATATCTCCCCGATTCTCAACATCTATCACATATACAATCAATTTTCCGTTATCTATCGTATAAACCACGCGATAATTGCCTATACGCAGCCGTAACAGATCATCGTGTCCTCTTAATTTCTTGATATCCTCGCCGTTTGGCAGTCGCTCTATCGCAGATACAACACGTTTTCTTTCATTTACAGGAAGTCTGTCAATAAATTTCTTAGCTTTCTTTTTGAGGATAATTTGATACATCAATCAATCCCCCATTCTTTTAAGCATTCCTCCAATGGTATTTCTTCCTTATCTTCATCCGGCGCATTTTCATAGTTCTCCACCATTCTCTGGCAAAAGATATCATCCGCCTCTTCGTCTGCCGCCACACCCTGAACATACGCCAGCACATAACCGATTTTATAATCCGGTATTGCATCCAGCAATTCGATGATTCTTTCTCTATTACTCATATATACACCTTCTTTCCTCTTTTCATTATACAGTATTCCGCAGCATCACATCCTGTCATTCTGATAGTTTTCCTTTTTATTCATTATAGCATAAACAGGTATTTTTATCTGCGCATTTCCCGATGGCATGATAATACACCAGCAGACAGAAGATTGCCACAATCGCACAGCCTTTCCTAAACGCGCCGCCCTTCCTGCCCCATCGGATGAACGCCGCAACGAACACTTCCTTCTCCCGCTCCGTCATGCCGCGTCCCTCTTCCATGAAGTAGAGAAGCAGGTAGGCCAGTCCGGCAATCATCGCTACGGTGGCGTAAATCTCAACATGGGTGGCGTCGCCCGTCTTCGGTTCTCTTTCTTTTTCGGACTGCTCGGAGGTTCCCTCCGCCACATCTGCACTCCCGGACACCATTACCACAGCGTCAACTTCCTGTCCGTCGGAAATCTGCGTCGTATCTGCACTTTCTGTTACGCTGTTTTCTATCGGTATGGAGGTTGTTCCTGACACAAGTGTCACTTTTATATCCCCTGCGCCGCTTCCGCTGCCACTGCCGGAGCTTCCACTGCTGCCGGAGCTGGCATGATCCCCAGAGCCGCTGCTGCCAGGCTTGTAGGACAATCCTCTCACCGACCAGCCATACCATCGGCCGTCGTTGGAGCCGTCACTTTTCTCGGCCTCCAGAAAAGCATTCTGTGCAGCCTCCAGAGTTTCTCCCGTCAGCTCCTGCCCAGCCCCGTCAACAAAAATAATATATCTCTCATCCGGGAGGCCGTCAAATGCAAACCGGCCCACCGCCGGAAACCGGATTTTTCCGTCTGATAACACAACCATGCGCATTTCTTTCAGCTTTTCACAATATTCAAACGCCCTGTCTTCTATCTTTGTTATATTTTCCGATACTGTTACACTGGTCAGGCTATTGCAGGCATAAAAAGCTGCCATCTCTATTTCTGTCACATTTTTTGGTACCACAATATCGGTTAAACCACTGCACCCCTGAAACGCGGCTTCTTCAATCCTGGTCACTCCCTCAGGTATCACCATGCTGGTTAAACTGCTGCACTCCTGAAATGCACAGTTTCCTATATATGTCACACCATCCGGTACGTTTACACTGGTCAGGCTGCTGCAGCCACGAAACATAGCATCTGCAATGCTTGTCCAACCGTCCGGTATCTCTGCTCTGGTTAAACTGTAGCAGTTATGAAATACGCTTGGCCCTATACTTGTCACGCTGTCCGGGATTTTCACACTGGTTAAACTTCTACAATCCTGAAATGCACAGATCTCTATGCTTGTTACGCTGTCCGGGATCTCTACACTGGTTATTCCAGTACAAAAGGCAAAGGCGGCTTCTCCTATACTTTCCACACCTCTTGGTATCTCAACACTGGATAAACCAGGACAATCGTCAAATGCGTTCTTCTCTATGTTGGTCACGCTTTTGGGTATCTGTATACTGGTCATTTCATGACACCTTTGAAATGCCTCCTCTCCTATGCCGGTCACACGGTAGGTAGCCCCATCCTTCTCAAAAGTCTCAGGAATAACGATATCCCCACTTATCACATCCGTATCCTGCCTGCCCACTTCGACTTCGTCTGCTTCTGTTACTATATATGTAATTCCATCATAAGTAAACGTCGCCCCAACCGCATACGCCTCGACATCTTCATCCGCCAGCACGGCTATGCCCGTTTCTCCATCCAGCGCATTCTCCGTTACGGTTTCCGGCAGAACCTCTTCCGTCTCTTTTCCAATACAGGCCGCATAATCAAGCGCACACACGGGACATTCCACATTCACGGCGTCTTCCGTGCATCTGGTGCCGCAGACGCACATATCCTGTCCGTCCTCATCGCCCTCCGTATTTTCCTGCCCGTCGTCCTCCGGGTTATGATTCTCTGTATCGCTAATGTTATCCTCTGCACCGCCGTTATTTTCATCATCCTGATCAAGATCGCTGTTGTTATCCTCTGCGCCGCCGTTATTTTCACCGCTCTGATCAGGATCGCTGTTGTTATCCTCTGCGCCGCCGTTATTTTCACCGCTCTGATCAGGATCGCTGTTGTTATCCTCTGCGCCGCTGCCATCTACAGCGTCGGTCTTTATTTCCTCCGAACTTTCCGCCGCAGGCGGCATATCGTCTGCACCTTCCTGCGCCCACACATCAGTCTTACCCTGTCCGGCAAGCATAGCCACGGTCAGCGCCATCGCAAGCCATCTGTGAAATCTGTTTTTTCTCTTACGTTTCCTATTTTCTCCGCTCATAAAATTCCCCTTTCTACAATTGTCCAAAGGACAGACTTACGCCTGTCCCTGACTGTATCATTCCTTCATTTTCCGTTACTTTCTCCCACAGCACTGCTTATACTTCTTCCCGCTTCCACAGGGGCAGGGATCATTGGGATACACCTTCGCCTCCACCCGCTTCACAGGGCCCTTTTGCAGGGTATCATCCTTGTTCGTTCCCGTCACCTTGGCAACCTGTTCTCTTTCCACCTTCTGTTCAATGCGCACATGGAAAAGAAGTCGAACGGTTTCTTCTTTGATGTTCTGTGTCATCTCGTCAAACATTTCGTAACCGTTTAACTTATACTCCACTAACGGATCCTTCTGGCCGTAAGCCTGCAAGCCTGCGCCCTGACGGAGCTGGTCCATATCATCGATATGGGCCATCCACTTTCTGTCAATCACCTTAAGAAGAATCACACGCTCGATCTCACGGATCGCTTCGGGTTCGGGGAACTCCGCTTCCTTACTCTCATAGAGTTTCACCGCT
Source organism: uncultured Lachnospiraceae bacterium (assembly GCA_947037115.1). GTDB lineage: Bacteria > Bacillota > Clostridia > Lachnospirales > Lachnospiraceae > UBA3282. The sequence continues at coordinate 14,227 of CAMQTN010000061.1, read as the reverse complement.
TCTTCCTTCAACTGCTGTTTCAGGCTGTTCTTCTTAGGCTTTAAGACTCTCTGTGCATCCACGGGCTTTATCGGAATTGTGGGCAGTAAAAGGGTGTTCAGCTCATTGTAATCCCACTCTTCGAAATCCGTATCGTCTCCGATACAGATATCCACACAGTTCTCCGTGATATCCGTGATCATCTTGTAGATCGCGTCCCGCATGCTCTCGCCGTCCAGAACGCGGCGCCTCTCCTCGTAGATGATCTCCCTCTGCTCATTCATAACCTGATCGTACTCCAGCAGGCTCTTTCTGATCCCGAAGTTATTGCTCTCAATCTTCTTCTGGGCCGTCTCGATGGCCTTCGTCAATGCGCTGTGCTCAATCTCCTGCCCTTCCGGGATTCCCAGCGCGTTAAACATGCTGATCATACGGTCGGAGCCGAACAGACGCATCAGATCGTCCTCCAGCGCAATATAGAATTTGGATTCACCGGGATCGCCCTGACGGCCGCTTCGGCCGCGGAGCTGGTTGTCGATACGCCTGGACTCGTGACGTTCTGTGCCGATGATCATAAGGCCGCCCGCCGCTCTCGCCTCCTCGTCCAGCTTGATATCCGTACCACGGCCTGCCATGTTGGTGGCAATGGTAACTGCGCCGTGAATACCGGCGTCCGCCACGATCTCCGCCTCAAGTTCATGGAACTTTGCATTTAACACCTTATGCTCCAGTCCGTTTTTCTTAAAGAGCGCAGAAAGTTCCTCCGACGCGTCGATATTGATGGTGCCCACAAGCACGGGCTGTCCCTTTGCGTGAGCCTCCTGCACAGCCTGCAGAATCGCCTTGAGTTTTTCCTTTTTGGTCTTATACACCGCGTCCTGATGGTCTATGCGGATCACGGGTTTATTGGTAGGGATCGCTACCACATCCATGCCGTAGATATCCCTGAACTCCCGCTCCTCTGTGAGGGCCGTACCTGTCATGCCCGATTTTTTGTCAAATTTGTTAAAGAAGTTCTGGAACGTAATGGTGGCAAGGGTCTTGCTCTCCCGTTTCACCTTTACATGCTCCTTCGCCTCGATGGCCTGATGCAGGCCGTCCGAATAACGGCGTCCCGGCATGATACGACCGGTGAACTCATCGACAATAAGCACCTGATCCTCCTTCACCACATAATCCTGATCCCGGAACATCAGATTGTGGGCCCGCAGGGCCAGTATGATATTGTGCTGGATCTCCAGATTCTCCGGATCGGCCAGATTCTCGATCTGGAAGAAACGCTCCACTTTGGAAACACCCTGTGCCGTCAGGTTCACCACCTTGTCCTTCTCGTTCACAATGAAGTCCCCGGTCTCCTCCCGCTCCACGCCCATGATGGCGTCCATCTTGGACAGTTCTTCCATATCCTCGCCCCGTGTAAGCTGTCTGGCAAGGATATCACAGGCCTCGTAGAGCTTGGTGGACTTTCCGCTCTGCCCGGATATGATCAATGGCGTCCTGGCCTCGTCGATCAGCACAGAGTCCACCTCGTCGATGATTGCGTAGTGCAGATTCCTGAGCACAAGCTGTTCCTTGTAGATAACCATGTTGTCACGCAGATAGTCAAAGCCCAGCTCGTTGTTGGTCACATAGGTAATGTCGCAGTTATATGCCTCCCTGCGCTCCTCCGGTTTCATGTCATTCAGGACACAGCCAACTTTAAGGCCGAGGAACTCATGCACCTGCCCCATCCACTCTGCATCACGCTTCGCCAGATAATCGTTGACCGTAACCACATGCACGCCTTTACCTTCCAGCGCATTCAGATAGGCCGGCAGAAGACAGGTCTGGGTCTTACCCTCACCCGTCCTCATCTCCGCAATACGTCCCTGATGCAGGACGATACCGCCGATCAGCTGTACTCTGTAGTGCTCCGTGTGCAGGACTCTTCTGGCCGCCTCCCTGACAAGGGCATAAGCCTCCGGCAGAAGATCATCCAAAGTTTCCCCCTCAGAAAACCTCTTTTTAAACTGTTTCGTCCTGTCGCGCATCTGCTCGTCCGCAAGCTCCATCATCTCAGACCGCAGACTCTCGATCTTGTCCACCAGACCGCTGATGCGCTTTATCTCCCGCTCGCTGTGCGTTCCAAATATTCTTTGTACTACGCTCATAGTTACCTCGTCCCATGTGTCTTCGCGAGAACACACGCCTTTCCTTCTACTTTTCGATAATCTCAAATATCCTCGCACTGACTTTTTCAGATAATTCCACTGTCAGTTCTCCCAGGGTATCGTTCCAGGAATAACGGCATCCGCGTCCATCCGCCGGATAGGCGCAGACCGCCTTCGCTTCCTTTCCTCTCAGATATTTGTGCGGCAGTGTAACGGTGCTTTCCTGACTGCCTCTTCTCCAAACCGCCAGATATGTCTTTTTACCGCTCACAATGGCAACCGACGCCCAACCGTCCTGATAGGCGGCAGGACCGATCGGCCAAAGAGGCAGTCCCTCCCGCAGATCCGCCCTGATTTTCTTATAATAATCAATCCCTTCCTTCACCAGCGCAAACCGTTCCTTACTGATTTCCGCCAGATGGCCGCTCTGATGGATTCGAAGGAGCATGGCGTTCACCATGTTAAAGACGGCCTCCTCGCTGTCCCCCTCCTTCAGCGGATAACTCCAGACAGCCGCCTGCTCCGGCGTTAACGCCGAGGGCGCATTGGCCGCAATGGTGGAATATTTGATATAATCCTCCGTGTCCGAGGTGGACTGAATGCTGTGGCGGGAAAGCATGGCATAATCCATCCGCAGTCCCCCAGAAGAGCAGTTTTCGATCACCAGATCCGGGTACTTTTCAAAAATACTTTCCAGCCAGCAAAGGTACGCCCTCTCATGGCCCAGCAGCCCCTCTCCGAAGCTGTCCGCACCGATTTCCGTACCCACGCCCGGCTCAATGTTGTAGTCCATCTTAATATAGCCCACATGGTAATTTTTGACAAGCCTGTCAATCACGCCGGTGGCATGTTCCCGCACCGCCGGATTTCTGAAATCCAGCTGATAACGGCTTCTGTCTGAAACCTTCTTCCCGTGTCTGATAAAATACCAGTCCTCCGGCACCTGATCCGCCAGCGGGCACTTGATACCCATGACCTCGATCTCCAGCCAGACGCCGGGAACCATTCCCTTCTCTATAATACGGTTTGTGACCTCCTCGAGGCCGCCGGGAAACCGCTTCCTGGAGGGAAGCCACTCGCCCACATAATCCCACCAGAAGCCGTCCGCATACCAGCCCGCATCAATCACATAATATTCGCAGCCTGCCTTGGCCGCCGCATCGATCAGGGGCATTTCCTTCTCCGTCGTCGGATCGGCAAACAGGCAGTTCATATAATCGTTAAATATAACAGGAAGATTCTCATTATCCGCATTGGGCCTGCGGATGGCGCGGCGGTACTTCGTCAGCTCGCCCATGGCCTCGTCAAAGCCGCCAAGCAGAGAACCGACGCCCACAGGCACGCTCTCAAAACTCTCCCCCGGGGTGAGATTCTTCCACCAATGGGACTGATGCTCCGTAGGACCGCTCAATTTCAGATACAAGTGTCCGTCCTGATCCGCAATTTCCCAATACCAGGAACCGTTATGCTCAATCTGCCAGTACAGGGAACTGCCCGCCTCAGAATTGTAGAGATACCCCATGGGAATATACTCTTTTGTGGACCAGTTTCCCGCATTGTTAACCCCTATCGTCTTGGACGTCCTGCGGATCGCCTCAGGCTGGGTACTGCTCATGCCAAGCCCGTCCAGTCGGTACTTATTCCAGTGCAGCTCCTTCTGCCAGCCGTTGTGGGGAATCCACAGCTCCAGCTTGTCCTCGGGGAGCCTGATGCCTTCCTTCTCAATGCCCGTAATGGCAAAGGAGGAGACGTACTCAATTCCCAGATTTTCTTTCCCGCCGTTATAAAGGGTCGTCCAGGCGCGCACCACCGCAATGCCGTCATAAAACTGATAATGGCTGGTGACAATCAACCCTGTCTCCCGATCCTGCGTCACCACTTCCAGCTTTCTGCCGACGTCATTCCTGTCATCCCGAAACTCTTTCAGCACAAGCCTGTGCCCCGGCGCCGTGCGCACATATTTCGTTCCGTGCCTCTCCCCCGGACGGTCAAGGCCGGAAACCTGCACCTCCACCACATTGAAGGGCTCTGTCCCGACCCAGGTCGAAATATCCTGGTCCGAAAAAGGGGAAGCCGAAAAATGGAGGAGCTTGATTTTCTGCTCCTCCGTCACCTCAAACAGCATGAGGATTCCATTTTCGTTGATCTCAATTCTCTTCATCAATATACCTTTAACTCTTCCTCGCCGCGCTGAATGCGTAAACCGCCCTCTACAAGAGCCATCAGCTCATCCTCGCCGGGATAAACGGTCATGGGCGCGATCCACTCCGCCTTCTCCTTAAGGCCCGCAACTACTGCTTTATCATAGGCGATACCGCCGGTCACGAGAATCTGGTCTACCTTGCCCTGCAATACGCAGGCCATAGAACCGATATCCTTGGCAACCTGCGTAATGAAAGCCTCCCTTACCTCCTCGGCCTTCTTGTCGCCATCCTGTACCATTTTCTCTACATCACGCATATCATTGGTGCCGCAGTAAGCGTTGAAACCGCCGCCGCCCACAAATTTCTTATAGACCTCTTTTTCCGTATATTTCCCGGAAAAGCACATCTTTATGAGTGCACCGCTGGGAGCTGCGCCCGCTCTCTCGGGGGAGAACGCGCCGTCACCGTCAAGGGCATTGAACACATCCACCACACGGCCATGTTTGTGTGCGCCCACAGACACGCCGCCGCCCATATGCACCACGATCAGGTTCAGAGAATCGTATGCCTTTCCCTGCTCCTTCGCGTAACGCTTCGCCACCGCCTTCTGGTTCAAAGCGTGAAATACGCTGGTTCTGGGAAGCTCAGGCACGCCGGAGTATCTGGATACGGGATCCAGTTCGTCAACTACCACAGGATCAACAATGTAGGAAGGAACCCCGATGGAATCGCCGATCTCTCTGGCCAGAATACCGCCCAGGTTGGAGGCATGCGGCCCCTGCACGCCGATCTTCAAATCCTCCAACAAATCGTCCGTCACCGCGTAGGTACCGCCCGGAATGGGCTTTAACATACCGCCGCGGCCTACCACCATATTTAAAGACTTAATGTCAAAATCTTTTTCTTTGAGCAGATCTTCAATGATCTTTCTGCGGAAATCCTTCTGATCCACAATCTTCTCAAACTGCGCGATCTCCTCCGTGGAGTGTCTCAAAGTCTCCTCAAACAGGAGAGTTTCATCCTCAAACACACCGATCTTTGTAGAAGTGGAACCCGGATTGATAATCAAACTTTTAATTGCCATGTTTATTTACCCCCTAATTTATATATATCAGCTTATAGCAGTTCAACCCACGCCCATTCGCAAAACGCGCTTACAGCGCTTTCCGCTGTTTCACAGCTCTGGATTGAGCAAAGCTCAATCGGCTTATGATCCGGGCGTTCCCTCAGAGCATCTTCTTCCGTTCAAACTCGTGCAAGCACGATTTGCCCGAAAGACTCGCTCTGGTTGAACTGTTACATCAGTTCATCTTTGCCATCGCACCGGCCATAACCGCGCCAAGTGCAAGGGAATTTACTTTCGTCTCAAAATCATCGGAACGGGAAGTCAGAATAACCGGAGCTTTCGTACCGGTCAGAATGTTGCCGTTCTTAACCTTCGCCGTGTGTACCAGACACTTGTAAACCAGATTGCCCGCATGGATATCAGGGAACAGCAGCACATCCGCGTCGCCCACGATCTTTCTGTCCTCTGCGCCCTTATGCTTCGCCGCTTCGGGATCGATCGCCAGATCCAGAGAGAGCGGTCCGTCCACAACACAGCCTGAAATCTTGCCTTCCGCGCACATCTTTGTCAGCTCGTCAGCCTCCACCGTAACCGGCATCTTGGGATTCACAACCTCAACCGCCGCAAGGGGAGCCACCTTCGGGTTCGGAATACCGCAGGCATGGCATACATCTACCGTGTTCTCAATGATATGTACCTTGTCCTCAAGTGTAGGATAAGTCATGAACGCCACGTCCGACAGGAATAACAGATGGTCGACTCCTTCCACCTCAAACACACACACATGGGACAGGGCTTTACCGGTTCTGAGGCCAACCTCTTTATCCAGCACGCTCTTTAAGAAGGACTTCGTATCAATCAGTCCTTTCATGTACATATCGGCCTTGCCCTCATGTACCAGCTTTACTGCTTTCAAAGCCGCCTCGTAGTCATCCTTCTCGTCAATGATCTCAAAGCCGCTCACATCCACCTGATCGGCTGCCGCCACCTCTTTGATCTTATCGGCGTCACCCACCAGAATCGCCTCGGCAATGCCGCGCTCTTTGGCCGCCGCCACCGCCTCCAGCACTGCGCTGTCCTGAGCTACCGCCACCGCTACCTTCTTCATCTCACACTCAGATACCTTCGATAACAAATCCTCAAAGCTCTTACTCATTGTCCCTTTTCCACTCCTTTGTTTTAATTACATATTTAATTAATAAATCTACATGCCTGTTTTTCTTATGCGGCTTCTAAATTTTACCACGATCCCGCGCAAAAATCAATGATGGAACAGGCGGATTCCCGTAAAGCACATGGTCATGCCGTACTTGTCGCAAACCTCAATCACATTGTCGTCGCGCACCGATCCTCCGGGCTGAGCCACGTACTGCACACCGCTTCTGTGCGCCCGCTCAATATTGTCCCCGAAGGGGAAGAAAGCGTCGGATCCTAACGCCACACCGCTCATCTGGTCAAGCCACGCACGCTTTTCCTGCGCCGTAAATACCTCCGGCTTCACCTTGAAAATCTTCTGCCATGCGCCGTCCGCAAGCACGTCCATATAGTCCTCCCCGATATAGAGGTCGATGGAATTGTCTCTGTCCGCCCGCCCGATGCCGTCTACAAACTGTAAGCCGAGCACCTTTGGAGACTGTCTCAGAAACCAGTTGTCAGCCTTCGTGCCTGCCAGTCTGGTGCAGTGGATTCTGGACTGCTGCCCTGCGCCGATCCCGATGGCCTGCCCGCCTTTCACATAGCACACGGAGTTGGACTGTGTATATTTCAACGTGATCATGGCAATCGCCAGATCAATCCTGGCCTGCTCCGGCAGATCTTTTGATTTCGTCACAATATTGTCAAAGAATGCGTCGTCGATTTTCAGCTCGTTTCTGCCCTGTTCGAAGCTGATACCATACACCTGCTTGACCTCAATCGGAGCCGGCACATAAGCTTCATCGATCTGAATCACGTTGTAGGCGCCCTTCTTCTTTTCCTTTAAAAGTTCCAGAGCCTCCGGCTCGTATCCCGGCGCAATCACGCCGTCAGAAACCTCTCTCTTGATGAGCCGTGCCGTATCCACGTCGCATACATCCGAGAGCGCAATAAAATCACCGAAGGAGGACATTCTGTCCGCGCCCCTCGCCCTTGCATATGCACAGGCCAAAGGCGACAGCTCTCCCAGATCGTCTACCCAGTAAATCTTTGCCAAAGTCTCCTCCAAGGGGAGACCCACCGCCGCCCCCGCCGGGGAAACGTGTTTAAAGGATGTGGCCGCCGGAAGCCCTGTCGCCTTCTTCAACTCACTGACTAACTGCCAGCCGTTGAACGCATCCAAAAAGTTGATGTAGCCCGGTCTGCCGTTTAAAACCTGAATGGGCAGTTCGCTCCCGTCCGCCATAAAGATGCGGGAAGGTTTCTGGTTCGGGTTACAGCCGTATTTCAATTCCAATTCGTTCATCGTCTCTGTTTTTCTCCTATTGTTCCTGTTTTCCTGTCATTTTGCCATATCATGCCCCGGACACACCGCGCGGGTTCAGCCGCCGGCGCCCGTCCGCTATTGATTTTTATTCACGATTCTTGTCTCATATTTCCCTGTGGCAATCTCAATGTAGCGCACAAACAGCGACACCTTGTTCTCCTCATTCAGATTCTCCCAGACCGTCTTTGTGAAGCTGTCGATATCGCCTGTGATATCCACCAGCGTGGGTTCTCCCTCAAAACTTGGAAGCGGATTGCCATCCCCCATGTAGGTATGGATAAAACGTCCCTCTCCCGCCGCCGGTTTCTCATAGGCAAACGTATACCGGCTGCAGGAAGACGGATCGCCATTGTTGCTCTTTAAAATAGACATTGCGTAGTTATAGCCGCCGTTCTCTAAATGCATAATGCCCGATATACGGGGCGTATAATTCGGCGCATCCGGCTCAAATTCTCTGGTGCGCAGCGCCTGCTCAAAGGTCTGCTGCCTGTCCATCAGCTCATAAATCGTGTCAGTCTGGTCGCCGTTGGTGACAATGGTCTTGTTGCCAAGCACCCTTACGGGCGCGTAGATAATCAGGCTGGGATCTTCCAATTTAGAGGGATCAAATGCCTGCGTGCGGATTCCCGCGCCCTCCTCCACAAATACCCTGTTTCTGCTGTTACTGCTGCGTCCCATAATAAAATAGGCCGTCACTGCGTATTTTCCGTCCGCCGACTTTCCGATCACAATGCCGCGCCCCGGATATGCGTTACCCGCAAGCTCCTGCGCTAAATTTTTCTTTTCCATAATGCTTTTCTCCTGTCGTTTATCTCATAGCCATAACGGAGAATGCCGTTTTCCGGCATACTCCCGTGCGAAACATAGAACTTCTTGGCGTCCCGTCCAATGGCGGGACGTCTTTAGCAGTTCTTTTCGCACAGTTATTCATCCACACTGTAATTCGGCGCCTCTTTCGTGATATGGATATCATGCGGATGGCTCTCCTTCAGGGACGCCGCAGAAATCTTCACGAATCGTCCGTTCTCCTTCAACTCTGCAATACTGGATGTGCCGCAGTAGCCCATGCCGGAGCGCAGACCGCCCATCAACTGGAATACCGTATCCTCCACACTGCCCTTGTATGCCACACGGCCCTCTACGCCCTCCGGCACCAGCTTCTTGGCATCGGACTGGAAATAGCGGTCCTTGCTGCCGTTCTCCATGGCCGCAATAGACCCCATGCCGCGGTACACCTTATATTTTCTGCCCTGATAAAGCTCGTAAGTGCCCGGGCTCTCCTCGCATCCTGCAAACATGCTTCCCATCATGCAGACATCGCCGCCGGCCGCGATGGCCTTCGTCATATCGCCTGAATACTTGATACCACCGTCTGCAATAATCGGTACACCGTACTCCTTTGCAGCCTCATACGCGTGCATAATTGCCGTGATCTGCGGTACGCCGATACCTGCAACCACTCGCGTGGTACAGATGGAGCCCGGACCGATACCCACCTTGACCGCATCTGCGCCAGCCTCGATCAGCGCCTTTGTGCCGGAACCTGTAGCCACATTACCCGCAATCACCTGTAAATCCGGATACTTTTCCTTAATCATCCGCAGACATTTGAGCACGTTCTCGGAGTGCCCGTGGGCGGAATCCAAAACCACCACATCCACCTTTGCGGCAATCAGCTCTTTCACCCGGTCAAGCACATTGGCCGTGATACCCACGCCTGCGCCGCACAGAAGTCTGCCCTGACTGTCTTTTGCAGAAAGCGGATACTTGATGGTCTTCTCAATATCCTTGATGGTAATAAGACCCACCAGATTATAGTCGTCGTCCACAATCGGCAGTTTTTCCTTTCTGGCCGCCGCCAGAATCTCCTTCGCCTGATCAAGCGTAATACCCGCCTTCGCGGTAATCAGATTCTCGGAGGTCATGGATTCCTTAATCTTCTTCTTGAAATCCGTCTCAAATTTCAGGTCACGGTTGGTAATGATACCGACTAACTTACGTCCCTCTGTAATCGGGACGCCGGAAATACGGAATTTCGCCATCAACGCATCGGCGTCAGCCAGCGTATGCTCCGGAGTCAGAGAAAAAGGATCGGTGATAACGCCATTCTCGGAACGTTTCACCTTGTCCACCTCCTCAGCCTGCGCCTCTATGGACATATTTTTGTGAATGATACCGATGCCGCCCTGTCTGGCCATGGCAATAGCCATCCTGTGCTCGGTCACCGTATCCATTCCCGCGCTCATCATGGGAATGTTCAATCTGATCTTCTTCGTAAGATTCGTTGTCAAGTCCACCTGATTCGGAATCACCTGCGAATAACTCGGCACTAAGAGCACATCATCAAAAGTAATTCCTTCGCCAATAATCTGACCCATCTTCTCTCCTCCTGTGTTGTAATGGTAAGCCGTCTGTTACGCGCCGCCTGCTCTTCCTTTGCGGCTGTTATATAAATAATACTGCCAGCCCTTCAACTGACAGTATTACCTGTTACTATGGTTCATCAATCCGTAAAAACCTTACGGGGCGCAACGCTCTGAACTGCCTTAACCAGCTCTGCATTGGGCTCTAAAATAATCCTCGTATCGCCGTTCCAGACCATCATATATCTCCGCTCCGGCTGCGCAGCAATACCCGAGCTGTAATCCACCGTCTTCATCTGACGGTTCCTGTACGAATCCAGTCTGTGGGAATTCAGGGGGGCAAAAATCTCCATCTGCTCCATAGAGTAGCTGGCCGCATTCTTTCTGCGGCTCTTCGCCATAACCTTATCAATGCTGATCTCCTTGTCCACATACAGATACTCATACTCAATGCTCGCATTCAGGTAGACGAAATAGACGCCGACGGCCGCCACCGCCGCAAGCAAAAGCCCCGGTATCCCCGGCATAAATATAAAGCCGACCAGCACAAACACCACCGTCAGCATAATCATTAAAATTTTTAAAAACTGCATCACGAAAGACGGCTTCCTCGCCACCAGACATTCCACATAAGATTCGCTCATGCCAACCCACTCCTTTGCCTTTCAGAAAATATAGGACTATCATATAACAAAACAGGGAAAGTTGCAAGATTATCCATGGATAAAACTAATCCATTAACTTTTTAGTCCAGAACTACATAATTCATCTAACCAAAACTCTCCAATTTTTGCAAGAAACATCAGTACATCTTGTCTCATATTTTTAGGAAATGCCATAAGTACGGGCGCAGTCTCAAAACTCAGCACCTTATTAAATTTGATTCGTCTAAGTCCTCTTATAAAACCGCCCCAATCAGTAGATGACATATTTTCACGATTTCTCGTAAACGTAAAGGGAATTTGGTGCAAATCTCCAATGCCATCATTATCATGAATATGAAGTACCTTCAATCTGTTGCCAAGTGTGACAATAAAATCCTCAAAATCGATTCCTACCAGATTGGCATGTCCTGTATCAAAACAAAATCCCAAAACTTCAGCACCATATTTCTCATTCATTCTATCTATACGATCTATGGCCTTTCTGGCATCGCAACAAGGGCCTTCAAGAATACGATTCCCCATGTTCGTATAGATATTTTCTACACAGATCGTAATCCCCATTTCCTTCGCCATAGGCGCAAGCGCATCAAGAAATTCCTCTGTTTTCTTCCACTCCGCCTCCTCTGAGCCAAGGTGACGAGCCAGTTTAAAAGCATGTACGACTATATATGGGCATTCAAAAAATGCACAGATTTTCAAACTCTTCACAGCCACATTTTCTAAAAGGCAATCGTTAAACTCCTTAGGCGCATTGGGAACATAATTAGGATACGGCATATGCATTTGATTAATACAAATTCCTGTATCCTTTGCCGCTTTTTTATGCGGCGCGAAGAACTTCTCAAGTTCTTCCACTGATTGAGCAAAAAAATCATTTAACTCCAAATCATAAAGTCTGGAATTTGGAAGATACGAATTAAGGCTGAAATCACAACAATGAAAGCCAGCCTGTTTCAACATTTTAAAACCCTCTATCGGACAGCTATCCAATATTATATTATTACTCTGCACTCCTATCCCAAGCATAATTCCTCCAAAATAAGAAAAGCTCCTGCCCCGTTTATCTTATACATACTCTTAACACAATCAAAAGGTCCAAATTCTCCATTTCATCCATTCTGCCGTTTCTCCTTAATGCTTATTATAAAGTATCTCTATTCTGTCAAATACGGTAAATATTCATCATTAAAAGCGGTTATATTCGTTATCCCCATTTCCTTAAGTTGCTCTGCAATTTCCTGGTAAAATGTATTACAAATAATAACGACACAGTCCTTCGGCAATGCCTTCAAAGAATAAGGCGGCTTTACCTCCACACCATGGCACTGGGTTCCCCACAATTTTTCATTATTATCACTAATAAACATCGGCGGATACTGACCACCGTAACATCTCATATAATTCCAACACATCTTTCCAGCACCAAAAAGCACTCTTGAAACCGACTTCTTTATATTCTGTTCCAGTGTAACCTGCCAGGAAAAAAAATCAGCCACCGATTTTGCAACTGTATACATCTTTTCGCGCAAAAGCGGAGAAAAACCCATCAATGTATCCTGCACATCAAAAATCAAATGCGCATTAAAATCTATCTTCCTCAGTCCACGTATCAAAGATGCCCAATCTATGTTTTTTCCCTGTATATCCATACCTGTAAACGGCATTCTTCTTGCTTCATGTACTCCATCACATTCTCTAATCAACACCGCTTTCAGCCGATCCCCTAATGCTACTGCCATTTCCCCCATATCCTGTCCACACAGATTAGCCGCTCCTGTATCAAGGCAAAAGCCAAAAACTTCGTTTTCTCCCCTGCTGTTTAACATATCAATCCAATCTGTGACAACATTTACATCCGCGCATACCCCCCGGACCAAGTGACCATTTATATTTCCGCACTGATTTTCCAAAAGAATACAGATATTGTACTCCTGTGCCACTCTTCCCCATTCCCAAAAATAATTACAATTTTCTATCCATTCATTTTGTTTCCCAATCCCGGAAAACAGCGGCTGTACAATCAACGCCTTACAGCCCAGTTTACTACAATGCCTCAGCGCATTGTTTCCTATTTTCAAGATCAGCTCATTTAAATCTGTTCTTTTCGTATCCCATTTCAGATGCGGCATACGTATGATCTCAAAAATAATCCCGCTTTCCACACATTGCGCGATAAACCTGTCGAGCTGCTCTCCACACTCCCGGACATCCTCCCACGAGACTTTATTCCCATAATTCTCAAGCATATATTCTGTGTAAAACATGCTTAAATCCAGCATCATACAATTAATTCCAGTATTTCGGATATAACCAATGTACCTTTTTGGTTTTTCTATATCAAAAATACACGTTGACGATAAGCTTGTTCTCATTTTTGCCATACCTTCCTACGTCCTATATACGCTTTACATGAGTCTCCTGTTTATCAGTTCTTTAATTTTCGTAGAACTTGTTGACTGTGTATAAGGAAAAAAAACTAAATCTGATCCCTGTTTCTGTAAAAACTCCTTTTTGGCCAGCCAGCCGTCATCATTTGCATAATCACTTCCCGAAAACTGCACATCAAACTGGTACCTGCGGTACGCTTCATCTGTATTGCTTCTATCAGGAGGTATTTCCACAGCCTCATCTACATATTTGCAGGAACGCACCATCTCAATCCGTTCATCAAAATTTACAAAAGGCATCGTTTTTTTATCTCTCATTACCCCCTCATCCGTAACGACACCTACTATCAAATAATCACACTGCTGCTTCGCGCGTTTTAGTAAGTTCAAATGACCTATATGGAATAAATCAAATACTCCTGCTATATACCCTACATGATATTTCTTACGTTCACCAGACTCCTTTTCCTCTGACAGCTTTACCACGTTATTTCTTCTCGGGTACACTATACCGCTGTCATAAATACTAAAATCTGAAATTCCCATGGTCTTTAACTGGCGCATAACTGCAGTATAATTTTTAATGCAAATAATGACTTTGAAAGTACCGACCTCTAACTCTTTCAGAATCTCAGGTGAAAATATTGTAACGCCTTCAAGCTGTGTTCCCCATTTTACTGTATCGTTATCAATAATACCTGCAATATGGTAATCATTTTTAAATTGTGATAAAAACTGTCTGGTAAAGTTTCCCGAACCAAACAAATATAAATTCCGGTTTTCCGCTCCCCTGAAAATATCCCTGAATATTCTTTCATACTCATCTGCTGAATAATTCATACGCTGTCGGTTGGAATTTATAACGCCTGCATCCCTTCTTACCTGTTTATGATAGCCTTTAAGAACTTCATCATTCCTAAGATCATTTAAGAACCAACCAATAAATTTGTAAAATAGGTCTTTACACCTGTCTCTTATACACATCTGACGCTGCCGACGAAGCTAGAAGTGT
>CAMQTN010000060.1 GCA_947037115.1 uncultured Lachnospiraceae bacterium | reverse complement strand
GCTGAAAATAAAGAGTTTGCATATTTAGTAGAACCCTTAAAAGTGTTGTTGAGTGAACTCGATAATTCAATATCATTTAGTCAGTATACAATAAGTGATAAGACAATTACTGAACTGAAAAAGCAGAGGTTCGCATTAAAAACTGCAATAAAAAGAAATGATTCAAGATTTCAATGCTATACTATGGAAGAGAAAGCTAAAGCAATTACCTTGATTGAGGAATATTTGTCAGCAGATGTTCGTGATTGCAGCCAAGAATTAAATGAAATTAAAAAGAAAATACGTGAGAAAAAAGAAGAAATAAGGATACTTCAGAATTCAGACGATATAGTTAAAATAAGAGAATTATCAAGCTTTATTACTGAGTTATATAAATCAGCAAAAGATATATCGTCTGTTGTAGATGATGATATTTTACAAGAGGGATTTAAAATTCAGTATTTTAAAAGAGGAAATATGCTACAACCTATGATTCAGGTGACAGAAAAGGATGAGAATGGTTTCGAACAAAAAAAAGAAGCAAATTATTATATTGGAAGTATGGCAAGACATACACTTATTCAATTATGTGGATACTTTGGTTTTTTGAAAATCCTTTTGGCAGAAGAAAAATATCCAATTATTCCATTTTTAGTAATTGATCATATTTCTAAGCCCTTTGATGCAAGTAATGCAAAAGCTATTGGTCAAGTAATAGAAAAGGCATATACACATATTGGGAAAGAAAACTTGCAAATATTTATGTTTGACGATGAAGAATATTCAGCAGTGGCTTTACAACCAGAACATTTTGAAAACTTAGTTAGTGAAGTGAAAAGTGGATTTAATCCATTTTATTATGCTGTACCAGAAAGGAATGAAAATTCCGATATGGAAAAGGGCATTAGTGAGGTTGGAAATGAATTTTCAAACACGCTCTAGTGGAAGCGAATTTCAGAATTTTATAAATGAACAATTGAAGGATGAAGAGTTTAGGGAACAGCGGAAAATATTCAGCTGGAAATGAATGTAATTCGTACAGAGAACTTTAGCGGGTGGGCTTCCTCTTTTCTTTTGTCTGTCATCACAAAAATGTATCGGCACAGCGGTCTGCATTCTATAACGAAAAAAGCGTGCAGTAAGGAGCGGCACACTTGTGTAGCTGCTATTTTTAGTTTACGAATCTAATTTACAGTAAAGCTGCGGTAGTTGGGGAATTTATTTCGCCGCGTTACACTTGGGCTGTGCGGCGTTGTGCTTGCTGCTGCATCTGTGCTTGAAGGGAAGAAGATCGGGAAAAGCTGCCTGTAGTGGATGCGTATTATAAGGAAATATTTTATGGTACAGGAACAGGCAGGGATCGTATAATGCTGTGGTAATCACAGTTTGAAATGCGGCAGGGGATTTTGCTTCTGCTATTTGAAATCATGGCGGCAGATGTCCTTCTTTGTAAGACGCAAGAGGAGATTGCCATGAGCGAGATAACAATTCCGAAAATCAATTCCCGGTAGAAGGGATTACAGATACAATATTATACCACGATTCCTACTAAATATTCAGAAACCGGAAAACGCTACCAGATCACTGGGGCTTCAGAAGACAAAGTAAAGAAGAAATTTTCGCAAGGAAGCAAAAAGGACTATGACAGGTCAGGTGGATTTGGAGAAGCATAAAAACGATACAGTAGCGCAGGTGGTAGATATATTTCTGGAATTTGCCAAAGGGGATATCAAAAAGCAGACCCACAGCAGATATTACAGGGCTTATGTAAATTATGTGAAGGACAGTAGCTTTGGGAAAATCCCCGCCCGGAAGATTAAGAAGTATCACTGTGATGATTTTATCCGTACCTTGATAAATGGAACTATAGTTTATTCTTATGTATGCCAGATAAAATGCATTGTCAGCCGGGCATTTGATTACGCCTGTGACAGAGAAATCATGAGCTGAAACTTTATGCGGAAGGTAAAAATCAATGAGGACAGGTGCAAAAAGCAGGAGGACAAGGAGCTTGGCGTATGGGAAGATGATGAAATCAATACCTTGCAGTCAGGCTCTACGGCCTGCTGGAATAAATGCAGAAAATACCGCAATTCTCCGGCACTTTTTATTCCTTTTGGAACTGGCTTAAGATTGGGAGAGTTACTTGCATTGAAATGGAGCAAGGTCGATTTGGAACACAGAACCATAAAGATTGAGAGAACGCAGACAGGGATTGAAAGCGAATATGTCATCCCGGCAAACAGCGGAAGGATGGTAAAGGAGAGCAGTGTTACCAGTACATTTAGGGCTTTCTGTAATTATGTGGGAGTGGAATATAAGCCCTTCCATACTGGCTTCCAGCTTGGCAACACCCCAAACTCCCTAAGAACAGCCCTTCAAACATAGCGAAAGCCCCTGAAAATGCGGCATCCGCACTCCCAGAGGCTTCCTTAGGGGAGGATAAGTATTACTTATCTTTAGCATATTATCATTTTTACCCGTTTTTGGAAGGTTATACATACAATAACAAATTTTCTGAAAAATTTTTGTTGGCGTATCTTAAGGAAATATAAATTTACTTTTTTTCCGAAATGGTATATACTTAAGGGCAAATGCAGCGACATATCATGTTCAATGCAGGAACAGATCGGGACAGGCATTGCCCCAAATTACGAGATAAAGGTGGTACAGTACAATGGCTTTATTACAACAGTGGCGCGATATGGCGTACTCGGAGACAGCAAACAAGGGAGATTTACAGAGACTCTGGTCTGCCTATTTTCAGAAGGAAAAGGAAATTTATGCACAGCTTTTAAAGACTCCGGACGAGGCGGTGGAAGGTACAGTCAAAGAGCTGGCGGATAAATACGAAGTGGATCTGATGACCATGGTGGGCTTTCTGGACGGCATTAACGACAGCCTGAAGAAGGCAAATCCCATCGAGGAGATGGAGGAAGACACCAAGGTAAGCCTTGATTTTGACAAGGAGCTTCTTTATAAAAATATGGTGGCGGCCGGTGCGGACTGGCTTTATAATCTGGAAGAGTGGAACGACATCTTTGACGAGGATAAGAGAAAGGCGCTCTACAGGGAGCAGAAGGAATCCACCACCGTTCATAAGGACAAGAAGATTTATCCCAATGATCCCTGTCCCTGCGGCAGCGGTAAGAAATATAAGAAATGCTGCGGGAAAAATGTTTAAAGCAGGACGATGGAGTCTTAACATTATGTAAACTAAAAGCACAGAGAGCCGGATAAGTAAAAATTGACACTTTACTTTTGGGACTGTCTGGCATAGAATAGGAATATAATTTATAAGATTAACACGTTGAAGAGAAGAGTAGGATGCGGAAGGTAACAGAGAGAAGCGCCTTGGGCTGAAAGCGCTTTTGCGGGAAGCATTTGAAGACCGGCTCTGAGTGGCCCTAATCAGGCCCGCTGACTTACGTTACAGTCTAATGAGAGGTTTCGGTAAGCCGTCATGGGCGCACGGAACAAGCGAGGTGGAACCGCGTAAACATACGTCCTCTGCATTGCCATAGCGGCAGTGCAGGGGACTTTCTGCGTGTATACGAAGAGAAGGAAGGCTGACAGGGCATACGTCATGCCCGCATGAATGTAAACTTCGAAAGATTTACGGCGAGTAAACCGAATCTGCCCATACGCATAACGCAAAACAAAAAAGAGGAGAGAAACGATGATGACGACACAACTGAAGGAGAAAGCAGCTGATCTGAAGGAACTGGCGGCCACTTATATGAGGGATGAAGTCACTTTTACCAAACTGGATTTCTGTCTGATCGGGGCGATTTGTTTTCTGGCGGGAATCTGCATTGGACTTTTGACAGCGCCGCTGACACATGGGGTAAATGTTTTATCCCACAATGTGAATAACGGAAGCGGAAACGGCAGTAAGAACGGGAATAACTACGGAAGTCAGTACCCGGATCAGAAGGACGGCGGGAACGTGTAATTCAGATAGGACAGGAAAAGATAATGTAACAGATAAAAGCTTAGAGAAGCCCGGAAAGGAAGGAAAGAGATATGAAAATTACGTTAAAAGACGGCTCTTCAAAAGAGTACGCACAGGCTATGAGCATTTACGACATTGCTCTGGACATTTCAGAGGGACTTGCCCGCGCGGCATGCGCCGGCGAGGTGGACGGCGAGGTGAAGGATCTGCGGACTGTCATCGATACGGACTGCACTTTAAATATCTTGACGGCAAATGATCCGGAGGGACTGCGGGTGATCAGACACACGGCGTCCCACGTTCTGGCGGAGGCGGTGAAGCGTCTGTTCCCGGAGGCAAAGGTGACCATCGGCCCGGCGATCGATGAGGGATTCTACTATGATTTTGATGCGGCCCCTTTTTCCAGAGAGGATCTGGATAAGCTGGAAGCGGAGATGAAGAAGATCATCAAGGAAGGGCATAAGCTGGAGCGCTTTACCCTTTCCAGAGTAGAGGCCATCAAATATATGGAGGAGAGAAACGAGCCCTACAAGGTGGAGCTGATTCAGGATCTGCCGGAGGATGCAGAGATTTCCTTCTATGATCAGGGCGGTTTTGTGGATCTGTGTGCAGGTCCCCATCTGATGAGCACAAAAAACATTAAGGCTTACAAGCTGATTTCCTCCTCCATGGCGTACTGGAGAGGCGATTCTGATAAGGCACAGTTACAGCGTATTTACGGTACCGCCTTTGCGAAGAAGGAGGAGCTGGAAGCGTATCTGGCGCATCTGGAGGATATCAAGCGCCGCGACCACAATAAACTGGGTCGTGAGATGGAGCTTTTCACCACAGTGGATGTGATCGGACAGGGGCTGCCGCTGCTTCTTCCCAAGGGGACGAAGATGATAATGAAGCTGCAGCGCTGGATCGAAGATCTGGAGGACAAGGAATGGGGATATGTGAGAACCAAAACCCCGCTTATGGCAAAAAGCGATCTGTATAAGATGTCCGGCCATTGGGATCATTATAAGGAAGGCATGTTTGTGCTGGGAGATGAGGAGAAGGATAAAGAGGTGTTTGCCCTGCGTCCGATGACATGTCCGTTCCAGTATTACTGCTACAAAAATACGCAGCACTCATACCGGGATCTGCCCATCCGATACGGCGAGACTTCCACTCTGTTCCGCAATGAGGATTCCGGCGAGATGCACGGACTGACCCGTGTGCGTCAGTTTACCATCTCCGAGGGACATCTGGTTGTAAGGCCGGATCAGATGGTGGAGGAGTTCAAGGGCTGTATCGCCCTGGCAAAGCATGTTATGTCAACCTTGGGTGTGATGGAGGATACGACATGGCATCTGTCCAAGTGGGATCCTGAAAATCCGGAGAAATACATCGGCGAGCCTGAGGTCTGGAACGAGACGGAGAGCCACATCCGGGATATCCTGACGGAGCTGGAGATTCCCTTTACCGAGGACGTGGGCGAAGCCGCTTTCTACGGGCCCAAGGTGGACATCAATGCGAAAAATGTCTACGGTAAGGACGATACCATGATTACGATCCAGTGGGATGCGCTTCTGGCGGAGCAGTTTGATATGTACTTTATCGATGCAAACGGCGACCGTGTGCGTCCTTATATCATCCACAGGACTTCACTGGGATGCTATGAGCGGACGCTGGCATGGCTGATCGAAAAGTACGCCGGCAAGTTTCCGACCTGGCTTTGCCCGGAGCAGGTGCGCGTTCTGCCCATCTCCGAAAAGTACGAGGACTATGCGGAGGAAGTCAGAAAAGAGCTTGCGCGCAACGATATCGATGTGACGGTGGATAACCGCTCCGAGAAGATCGGCTTTAAGATCCGCGAGGCGAGACTGGCCAAGGTGCCTTATATGCTCGTAGTGGGCGCACAGGAGGCGGAGGATAAGACGGTCTCCGTCAGAAGCCGCTTTGCCGGAGACGAGGGCGTGAAGCCGCTCGGTGACTTTATCGATCAGATTTGCAAGGAAATCCGGACGAAGGAGATCCGCAGGGAAGAGGTTTCTGAGGAGCAGAAGAAGACGTGAGAACGGCTGCCGATGACTGTGAAGCGCAGGAGAAAACAGCTGCGGGGAAACAGAAGAGGAAATCAGGAGAAAACAGGCTGTGGAACAGGAGCGCACGGATTGCATGAATTTCAGGGAAAAAGTGACAGGCAGGGATATTCTGGGATATCTTCTGTTTGGGATCGGCGTGTTGATGCTAATAAAGAGCGCAACGCTGTGTTTCAGCAATGACATATGGTACGACGAGCTTTTCACCGTGGGGATGGCACAACATTCCTACGGCGAGCTGGTTCGTTTTACAGCGGCAGACGTACATCCGCCGCTGTATTATTGTATTGTTAAATTGATCGCAGATTTATGTAAACTAATTGCGCCATCCGTGGGGACGATTATACCGGCAAAGCTGGTGTCCGTTCTTCCTTATTTTATTCTGTTGATCTACAGTGCGACATGGATCCGTAAAAGATGGGGTGTTTTCACGGGAGGACTGTTTCTGTTCTGTGTGACGGCCATGCCTCAGCTGTCGGCCTACACGGTGGAGGCGCGGATGTATGGCTGGGCGCTTCTGTTTGTGACGGCGGCCTTTCTGCATGCCAGCGGGATGATTACGGCGCAGAACGCGCAGGACAAAAGTGCGGGAGACAGCAGGCGGCAGGAGGAGGCGTCATTGAAAGCAGGAATGTGCAGACTGCACGCGCCAGCTCTTGTATTTTACGGGCTGGCGGCGGCCTACACCCAGTATTTTGCCTGCGTGGCGGTGGTGATGGTCTATCTGTATCTGCTGTTCATGTTCTGGTGGCAGGACAGGGGAAGGATCAAAGAGTGGCTGATCTGTGTGGCGGTGTCCGTGACCGGTTATGTGCCGTGGCTCTTCGCGCTGGCGGGACAGATCAGTGCGGTTCGGGAGAATTACTGGATTTTGCCGCTGACCTGGCGTTCGCTCGGAGGGTGTGTCAAATTTCTGATGAAACCTGCTTTCACCAATGATACGCTTAATACGGTTCTTGCGGTGATTCTTGCGGCGAGTTATGCCGTGGTGTTTTTATGGTGTGGATGGAAATATAAACTCGAACATAAGGGCAGAGATTTTGGAAAAACAGAGGAAAACCAGCGTTTCATTTTGGCGGCTGCCGGAATTTGGGTCTTGGCGGGTGTGGTAGGATTTGGCTTTGCGGCGTCAATTTTGATCCGGCCTGTCTTTGTATATCGCTATATGATCCCTGCGATGGGGTGTTTTTGGCTGGGTTTTGCACTCTGTCTGGATAAAATATTATGTAAACTAAAGGGTGTTTCCGTTTTCGGCTCAGCGCTTCTGCTCCTCGTCGTTCTGGTGGGCTTGCGCAACTACCGTGCTTTTATGGGCGAGGAGGAATATAAGATTGTTACCATGAAGGAGACGGAGACGGCGCTTTCGTTGATCGGCCCGGAAGATACCGTCCTCTATAATTTTGATCAGGTGCAGGCTGTGACAGGATATTACCTGCCGGAAACCGTGGAGCGTCTGCTGTGGCGGGCGCAAGGGGAGAAACTGATTCAGGAAATCACTTCGCCCTGCGGCAGCGTGGAGGATGTGGATGAGATCCGGCAGATGATCAGGGAGGCACAGGAAGAAGGTAAAAATAAAAATTTCTGGTTTGCCGGCAGTTTTAACAGCAGGGATGATATCGTGGACGAGTGGCGGAGCGCAGGACTTGAGGTGGAGGAGACAGGAAGTTTTTTGCTGGAGCGATATTGGTTTAACCTGTATAGAATTTCAACTTTCTGACCATAATACTTTTTGAGAATATTTTTAGAAATGCGGAAGGAGGCAGGATTGAAAATTTAAATTTTCAATCGCGAGGTTTGTGTCCGCGCGCTGCTTGACACAAACTCGTTCATGCGCAAAAAGCAGCGCAGAAATGAGGTAATTATGGCGGAATTAAAATGTGGCGTGTTAAACTGCAGCTATAATCAGGAGGACTGCTGCTGTAAAGGGGATATCATGGTGGGAGGCAGTCACGCCTGTGACTGTGACGGGACCTGCTGTGAGAGCTTTTCCCAGAGACGCGGCGACTCGTATATCAGCTCTCTGGAGCATCCCTGCAGGACAATCAGCATCGACTGTGAGGCGGCAAAATGTGTGTACAACTCCAATTATAAATGTCACGCGGAGCATGTGGATATCAGAGGCGCCGGAGCGGGAGACTGCAAAGAGACATTGTGCGCGACTTTCAGGGAGGCCTGAATCTGGCTGAACTGGTAAGGATAACATGTTGCCAGTTCTGTATTTTTATATTACAATAGATATGTTGGACGCAGGCCGTTTGGCTTGCGTCTCGCTTATGCGGACGCAGATGCGGAGGAAAACGCCATTTTCCTGTACATCGGCGGCGTACAGGAAAATCTATCGGAAAGGCAAATGTTTATATATGAATAGAAGAAAAGTAAGCTGTATTCCGGCTCTGGTATGTGCGCTGCTTCTTGTGGCATGCAAAGACGGAGAAGCTGTACATACGAGCGCGGATGTTCCGGAGACGGAGACGGCGGCGCCGGAGAATGAGGGGACTGCCGGTGAAGAGGAGGAGACTTCCGGAGAGGAAGGCGGGGAACAGGAGCAGTCCGGCGACACAGAAGAAACTTCGGGGACAGTGTCGGACGGCAGTTTCATGGCTCCGGTGGAGATGGATGAGACCCTGAAAAATCAGTTGACAGAAGAAATGTTAGAGGAAAATGAGATGGACGTTTCCGTGGTTGAGAGCGCGCCCGTTACGAAAGGGTGCAGCTTTACCCTGCCGGAAGCCTTTGCGGAATCAGAGGACATCGAGGGCATGTATGTGACCAGACGGTATCCCATTGACGCTTCCACGATCTATTATGTGGCACTCGGCAGAGATGTGGCGTTACAGCTGATGACGGAGGAGACTTTCAAGGCACAGGCGGAAGAAAACTTCCGAAAGGAGTACGGGGAAGACATCGAGGTACATATCGACAGCTTTGAGCGGATTCAGATCGACGGCTGTCCGGCTTTCCGCATCCGGTGCCACTATCAGGTGGGAGACACACAGATGTCACAGTTGGAGTATGCGATCAACGCGGATAAAAGCTATGTGATCACCTATTCCCAGACGGACGACTATGACCGAATGGAAGAGTATGAGGCCAGTGCGGAGACGATTCATCTTGAGTTTTAAGTGGGAAAATGTACCGACCGCAGATTGTATGAAAATGACTCCTTTTTGTTATCTTAGAAGTATCGGCACAAATGTGCTGATGGATACCACACAGATAACCAAAGGAGGGATTCAGAGGATGAAGAAACTATTGGCGTTAAGTTTTGCGCTGGCGCTTACGTTCCCTGCCACTGTATGTGCGGCGGAGACTGTAGTGCCGGCGAAAGATCTTGAAAGAATAGACACACTGGCGGCCGGAGTAGACAAGTCTCTTCCTGAGTATACTTCCAATGCCGTATCTGAGATTCAGGGCGCGGAGGACATTACAGCAGTTGCTTCCGGAAGCGATCTGATCATAGCGGGCGAAGAGACCAACGCTACCTGTATTGTGGACAAGGTAGATCTGGGTGCGATTGCATATGCACGGAACAAAGCGGCTGAAGTCGGCGGTGACATGCTGGCCACCGTGAAACTTTCCGCACCTGGTGTGAACCATGGGGACGCACAGGTTGTTCTCGCTGTTGCAGGTGTGAAAGCAGGTGATGCTGTTTCCGTATTCAAGTGTGTTAAGGGCAAGTGGGAAGCGGTCGATGTCATGGCTGTAGCTGACGGCAGCGTTACCATTAAATTTGATGCACAGGGCATCTACACACTGATCGGATAATCGGGCGGCCGGTTAGAAAAGCGGCATACTGTTGACGAGAGGTGTGGGTGATACAGGCCGGTCTTTGCAGATCGGTCTGCATCATTTGGCAGGATGTATTTTAAATATGTATTACAAATAGCAAAATAAATATTGACATTGGTTTCATCCTGTGTTATAGTTCCATTTGTGTAAAAGCACAGACAATCAAGCAGAGTATCCGCTCTCACCTTGCAACGATCAGGTTCGCAAGCGTTCATAGCCCATTATTTTCCGTGGAAAGACGGGAAGTTTTTGCGGGCATTTATGATCGGGTGGATAGCTGCGCTGTCCATTTTTTTCGCGTATAAGCAGAGTCAGAAGGCGGCAGAGACAGGATGCATGCCTGCATGCGGGAGTGTCGATGACGGCTTATGGTGAGCAACGCGAATGAGAAATGCGAAGCATTTTGAATCTGCTTATACGCGAAAGCAAGAGCAGAGTCAGAAGACAGTTTTCTTATTATGGGAGGGCAAAACGATTAGCGACTTATTTATTAATGAGCAGATCAGAGACAGAGAAGTACGAGTGATCGGTGCAGACGGGGAACAGCTGGGCGTCATGCCGACACGGGAAGCGATGAAGCTTGCGGAGGAGGCAGGCGTGGATCTGGTTAAGATTGCGCCCACGGCGAAGCCGCCTGTCTGTAAGATTGTGGATTACGGCAAGTTCAAGTATGAACAGGCCAGAAAAGACAAGGAAGCCAGAAAGAAACAGAAGATTGTGGAAATTAAGGAGATTCGTCTCTCTCCAAACATTGACACAAATGATTTGAACACGAAGGTGAATGCTGCCAGAAAGTTTATCAGCAAGGGCGACAGGGTGAAGGTTACACTGCGCTTCCGTGGCCGTGAGATGGCGCATATGAATACCAGCAAGCATATTCTGGACGACTTTGCGGAGGCGCTTTCCGATATTGCGGTGATGGATAAGGCGCCAAAGGTGGAAGGCAGGAGTATGACCATGTTTTTAGCTGAGAAGCGATAGTTTCCCGGTTGAAATAAATGATATCTTGGATTGATATCTTGTAACTGGAGTAAAATTACAGGAGGAACAGTAAAATGCCGAAAATGAAAACCAGCAGAGCTGCTGCAAAACGTTTCAAGGTGACCGGAACGGGTAAGTTAAAGAGAAATAAAGCGTACAAGCGCCATATCTTGACCAAAAAAACGACGAAGAATAAGAGAAATCTCAGAAAGCCTGCGATGATGGACAAGACGAACGTAAAGAATATGAAGAAGATCTTACCTTACCTGTAAGGTGACAGGGCTGACTATGGGATTGACAAGTTTAGGAGGAAAAAGACATGGCAAGAATAAAGGGCGGCATGAACGCCAAGAAGAAACATAACAGAGTTTTAAAGCTTGCGAAGGGCTACAGAGGCGCAAGATCAAAACAGTATAGAGTTGCAAAGCAGTCCGTAATGAGGGCGCTTGCATCATCCTATGCAGGCAGAAAAGAGAGAAAGCGTCAGTTCAGACAGCTTTGGATCGCGCGTATCAATGCGGCGGCCAGAATGAACGGCCTTTCCTACAGCAGATTTATGTATGGCCTGAAGAATGCAGGCGTGGACATGAACAGAAAGATGCTTGCTGAGATGGCAGTCAATGATGCAGCAGGCTTTACAACCCTTGCAGAACTTGCAAAGGCTAATTTAAAATAAGATGAAAAATGGAGGACATGGCGCTTATGCCGTGTCCTTTCTTACAGGAGGTCTTTATGGGAGCATTGGACGGATTGAAACCTCAGAGCGTATTTCACTTTTTTGAGGAGATCAGCCGGATACCGCATGGTTCTGGCAATGTGGGTCAGATCAGTGATTATCTGAAAGCCTTCGCTGAAAAACGGAAGCTTTTTTGCGTGCAGGATTCTGTGGGAAACATTGTTATTGTCAGAGAGTCTGCGCCTGCATATGAGGAGGAAGCACCCTATATTTTGCAGGCCCACATGGATATGGTGGCAGTGGCCGCGCCGGGCTGCCGGATCGATATGAAGAAGGATCCGCTTAATCTGAAGGTTGAGGACGGGAAGGTCTATGCCGAGGGGACAAGCCTGGGAGGCGATGACGGAATCGGTATGGCTTACTGTCTGGCGCTTTTGGATGCGCAGGATCTTTCTCTGCCCCGTCTGGAAGTGATTCTGACAGTGGATGAGGAGACGGGGATGGAGGGCGCCACGGTAATTGACCTCTCCATGCTGCGTGGAAACCGTATGATTAATCTGGATCAGGAGGAGGAAGGCGTTTTCATAACCAGCTGTGCCGGCGGGGCCAGAGTGGAAGTGGATATCCCCCTGATCAGTGAGCCGGTGCAGCAGGGAATGACGCAGCTTACCGTTGGGGTCAGAGGCCTTCTGGGAGGACATTCCGGGACGGAAATCCATAAAGGCCGCGGCAATGCGAACTGGCTTTTGGGGAAGATTCTCTGCGGGCTGTCCCTGCAGTATGACGTGAGACTCTTGTATATGAAAGGCGGACTTGCGGACAATGCGATTCCCCGTGAATCGGAGGCCGGGATTTTGATACGGGAAGCGGACAAAGAGAGAGTGCTGTCTTATCTGGAAGCGGAGGAGAAGAAGGTAAAAGAGTCTCTGAAAGACACGGATTCTGACTTTTTGTTGGAAAAAGTCTTCCATAATGACATGGTTTTGGAAGGGGCTTTTTCGAGAGAGTCTACGGCCGATGCCCTGGCCTGCATCTGCAAACTACCAAACGGTGTAGTCGCCATGAGTCAGGACGTGGAGGGGCTGGTGGAGACTTCCCTTAATCTCGGTATATTGTCCATGGAAGAGAATAGCCTGCATTTGCAGTATGCGGTCAGGAGCAGCGTCGATCAGGATAAAGAAGAGCTATGCAGACATATGAAACAGATGGCTGAACGGTCAGGGGCCTTGGTAAAAGTCGGAAATGTCTATCCCGGCTGGGCGTACCGGAAGGATTCCCCGCTGCGGGAAAAGATGGTGCGGGTTTATGAACGGATGTACGGGAAAAGGCCTGTGCTTGAGGCTATCCATGCGGGGCTGGAGTGTGGTATTCTGGCGGGAAAGATCGATGATCTGGACTGTGTCAGCATCGGGCCCGATCTGGAAAATGTGCACACGGCCGAGGAACGTATGAGTATCGATTCTGTGGGACGTGTCTGGGAGTATCTGGTGGACATCCTGACAGGCAGGGAGGAGAGATAAGAGGACGGAGTATATTTTTTGACAGATATTGACAGAAGTTGGGCAAATAGCGTAGAGTATAGTTAGGTAAAAGCTGTGTTTTCGGGGGATGCGTAGTTGAGATGAAAACGGATATGAAGGATGTACTGACGGGATTGGACCGGTATGAGGTTTTTCTGGAAAAACTGGAAGAAGAGATCAGGAATGTGGGCGATGACCGCATTGTGATTGTATATACGGATATCAAACATTTTAAGTATATCAATGACACCTATGGCTATAAGGTGGGGGATGCTCTTCTGAGAGACTTTGTAAATGAATTTATGAAGGCAGAAGGTATTATTATCTGTGCAGCCAGAGTTTATTCCGATAATTTTGTCACAGCCAACAGAATTGCGGCGGATGGTCCGAGTAACGAAGAATTCCGCGATATAATCCATCGGCTGAATCAGGAGCGGGAGACGAAATTCCGGGAGAAATACTTAAGCAGCAGGCTGCAGTTTTCTACAGGGATCAGCGTGATTGATAAGAACAGCCGGAGGCTTGATGCGGAGACGGCGGTTTCCAATGCCAATCTGGCAAGGAAAGTGGCCAAGGAAATGGAAAACGATTGCTGTGTGCTGTTTGACCAGAGCATGATGGAGGGAATCAAGCGGGAGGTTGAAATTACATCCAGCATTCCCAGAGCTCTTTCCCAGAGAGAATTTAAGGTTTATTTTCAGCCGAAGATCGACACAGAGACGCTTTTGCTGATTGGAGCCGAAGCGTTGATCCGCTGGCAGAAGCCTGACGGCAGCTTTATTTATCCCGATGAGTTTATTCCGCTGATTGAACGGAGTGGGCAGATTGTAGATGTGGACTACTATGTGTACCGGGAGGTTTTTGCCTTTCTGGCGGCGCGTCTGAAGGAAGATAAGTGGGTAGTGCCCATTTCTGTAAACGTATCTAGAGTGCATTTGAGCCGCATGCATATTTTAGAGTATGTGAAGGTTTTGCTTGAGGAATTTCAGGTGCCATGCTCTCTGGTGGAATTTGAGCTGACGGAGAGCATTTATCTGGAAAATACGGAACGCGCGTTAGAACTGATAAAAGGTTTACATAAATTGGGATTTAAAGTCTCCATGGATGATTTCGGTTCCGGTTATTCTTCCCTGAACCTGCTCAGTAAGCTGCCCATTGATATCATTAAGCTGGACAGGGTGTTTCTGAAAGAAGGCGAAATGCAGGAGAATGACAGAATCATTATTTCCTGCGTGGTGGATATGGCCAGAAGATTGAAGATTACTTCCTTATGCGAAGGGGTGGAAACGCTGGAACAGAGTAATTATCTGAAAGAGGTGGGCTGCCAGATGCAGCAGGGCTTTTACTTTTCCAGACCAATTCCGCAGGAGGTTTTTGAAAAGCTGCTGGATGAAAACGGAGAGATATAGAGGGTGAGAAAATAGTCGAAAAAGTTTTAAGATAGGGCTTGCATTTCCCGAGAAAATTCGTTATAATAATATTTGTTTTTCGGGGTGTGGCTCAGGTGGTAGAGCGCTACTTTAGGGAAGTAGAGGCCGCAAGTTCAAGTCTTGTCACTCCGATAGAAAGAAACCTGATAATCACTGGATTTGGTGGTTATCAGGATTTTTTAGTTTCAGGGGAATTTATCATCTTTTACCACCTTGGTTAGGGTAGTCACAGTGATGTATCCTTTACCTATAACGTGCATATCGGGATTTTTGTGTTGTTACAACCGTCCGTATGATGACCAGACACAAATTCGTATCTCTTTAGAGACACAGGCAAAATTATATGTACAGGATTTGGTGAAAAACAAGAAATTGGATCTGGTAACGTCATATGTATTGTGGTACGAAAACAGCCAGAATCCATATGAGACAAAAAAGACAGCAATCAGTGAATTTATACAGAAAAACAGTGCGGAATATGTAGATATTGATAAAGCCGATGTAATAAAGACAAAAGCAGAGGAAATAATGAAAACAGGAATCAAAATGAAAGATGCTTACCATGTAGCCTGCGCGGTATATTCGTCTTGTGACTATTTCCTCACAACGGATGACAGGCTGCTAAAATATCATACAGACGAGATTCAGATGTTAAGCCCTACAGATTTTATCAGAAGATTGGAGGGAGAATTAGATGGTTAGTGATATTGAAATTATGAACAGAGGGATTCGCTGCTTGTTAGAGAAGCTGGGAGTAGTGGAGACGGAGCGATTCATTTCGGTAATTAACAGGGAAAAATTTGATTATACGAAGTGGCAGCGGGAGCGGTTTGATGGTATGAGTTCCGATGAATTTAACAGCGCGGCGGTTATTTATTCGGAAGAAAATCCGTTTTGTACGAAAGGATAACTGTGGAGTAGAGTTGCTTTTGTGGCTCTAAACTTGAGAATTGAAATTTTATATTGCGCGCAGAAGGCGGGGAACCGGAGAAGAAAAGGAGACAATCTTATGTTGTTAAAACTGGATTGTTATTACGGAAATGAGGCGAAGCAGTACAGCTTCTACCGTATCCCGAAAATGCTCTTTGCGGACAGGCGTTTTGCGGGCGTATCCGTGGAGGCAAAGGTACTTTACGGCCTTTTGTTGGACCGTATGAGGCTTTCCGCGAAGAACGGCTGGCTGGACAGCAAGGGGCGTGTCTATATCATCTTCACCATAGCAGATATCATGGAAACCCTTGGCTGTGCCGAGCAGAAAGCCAACAAATTTCTGGGCGAATTGGACTGTGTAAAAGGGATCGGGCTGATCGAGAGGAAACGGCGCGGTTTAGGGAAACCGAACGTGATCTATGTGAAAAACTTTGTCGGGGAGAAAAGGAATCACAAATCAAGAAATGTGAATATCACAAATCAGGAAATGTGAAAACCACAGATCAGGAATTGCGGAAATCACAAACTAATAATACTGACCTGAATAAAACTGACAGGAGTGATACTGCTCCATCTATCCCTCCATCCGTTATTCCTGTAGAAACAGGGATGGACCGGACAGCCTATCAGAATGAAAAAGCGAAATACGAAACACAAAAAGAGCGACTTGCAGGACAGTATAAAGCAAAAATGGTAATGTTCCAAACAACCTTGTGCCTTCTTGCATGGTATTCGCTGACAACCACTCTTTTTCAGGCAGTACAGTCAGATGTGTTCCTTTCCGATTGTAAATCATTCTTCCATGATGCAGCGTCATTCATACAAACTTTTATCGGATGGACGATTGCTGCCGGACATTCTGCGGCACAGATTAGTACCAAAATTCCAAATGCGTTTATAGCCGGAATCTTATATTGGTTATTGCTGATATTGGTTGTCGGAATATGCGTAGCAGGAACAGGGATACTGGCGATACTGATAGAAATAAAGGTTATAGAATTATATAGGGAAAAGTGTTGGGATGTCATTACTCTACTGATGATACTGACAAGTACTGCTGTCATCATATATTTTGGAGAATCCATCAAAAAAATAATGTCAATAAATCTTCTATTGCTTTTTGTACTTTTGCAGGGAGTATATGTTGGACTTAGGTGTTATCTTAAAGTCTGGTTGGAAAAAAGACTGTAAAAATAGGAACAGCCAGCCCGAAAGAATTTACGGACTGGCTGTATCAGCAGAGTAATATTATAATAAATTTATCAGTCTATTGATTTTATACTTTCCTGACGGCAAAAGTTTGAGCGTTTTTTGAGATTTGGCTGTTACGATAAATATTATGAATTGCAAATGGAGATGATAGCATGAAACAAAGGCTTCTTATTGTTGATGATGAACCGGGAATTGTAGATATGATGGCGAGTTATTTTTCTTCTCAATATGAGGTGTTGACCGCTTATTGCGGAAATGAAGCACTTCAAAAATTAGCAAGACAGCCCGATTTAATCCTGCTCGACATCAATATGCCGGACATAGACGGATTGACCCTTTGTCAGAAAATTCGGGGGCTTATTACTTGCCCCATTCTTTTTTTGACGGCAAGGGTCGAATCTGCCGATAAAATCATCGGCTTTCAGGCAGGTGCCGACGATTATATCATTAAGCCTTTTGATCTGGACGAATTAGGGGCGAGAGTTGCCGCACATCTGAGGAGGGAGCAGCGACACAGGAATAAAGCGACAATTCGCTTCTTTGGTGAACTGACGATTGATTATTCAGCCCGAACCGTCACAGTGGCGGGTGAACCTGTTGCTTTATCAAAAAGGGAATTTGATATTGTGGAGCTGCTTTCGCTGAATGCCGGGCAGGTATTTGACCGGGAGCGTATTTATGAAACAGTGTGGGGACTTGACGGCGAGGGTAACAGTGATACTGTTATGGAACATATCAGGAAAATCCGGGCGAAGCTGGCTGCTTGTACGCTTCACAGTTATATTGATACAGTTTGGGGGTGTGGTTATCGGTGGAACGTCTGAAAAATATGGAATTAAAGAAAACTTTTCTCGTCCTATCTGCTTCCTGTGTTTTGGTGGCTCTCCTGATGTTAGGCTTAGTCTTTATGATATGCAATTCAATCAGCAGCACCTTTCCCTCCGGTGGAATAGAAATTTTAGCAGACGGTTCATTCGTTAAAATGGAACCCCCCACAGAGACCCAGCTAAATATATTGTCCATGCTTGGTATCATTCAAATTGTGTCCTGCATTGTTCTCCCTATGGGTGGGCTGGCTCTATCCGGCATATTATATTATCATATCAAATTGAAACAGCCGATCTCCACGCTACGGAATGGAATTTCACGGATTCGGAACCATGACCTTGACTTTTCTATGCCTGTCCATTCTGATGATGAATTGGGGCAACTCTGCACCGCCTTTGATACTATGCGTGAAGAACTTCTGAAATCAAATCAGGAACTGTGGCGGCAGGCAGAAGAACGGAAAAGGCTAAATGCCGCCTTTTCCCATGACTTGCGCAATCCGATCACGGTCTTAAAGGGAACTATAAAATTACTGCGACAGGGCGCAGCAGATGAACAAGCCATTGACAGATTGGAAAGCTATACATTACGGATTGAACAGTATGTAGAAGCTATGAGTAGCATCCAACGATTAGAACAAATGCCGGTGCGAATAAACGAGTATTCCTATTCACTGCTACATTCTGAATTAGAGGAAACAGCAAAAATTCTTGCAGGAGCATTAGAACCGTCTGTTTCCGCACCTGATAAGGGGACAATACAATTAGATCATGGATTGGTTTTAACCGTTGCTGAAAATCTAATTGGAAATGCGGCTCGGTTTGCAAAGAGTAAAATTGAAATTCATCTGGAACAGAAAGGAAACTTCTTGCATCTATCAGTTACAGACGATGGACCAGGCTATCCTGTAGAGTTAATACAGAGCGGTCCGAGACCGTTTGGAAAAATGAAAGAAGACTCCGCACACTTTGGTATGGGGCTATACAGCAGCCAGATACTATGTCTGAAGCATGGAGGAACACTTACACTGGAAAACAGAAAAAGTTATGTCACAACGGCTACTGCTTCTTTCCAAATAAATCAGAAACCTTGAGCGTTTTTTGAGATTTCTGTTTTACACTCTCCTTATATTATAAACAAGGAGAGTGTTTTTTATGAACATTGAAGCAAAGGAACTATCAAAAATCTACGGCAGCGGCGAGAGCCGTGTCGTAGCGTTGGATAAAGTCAACCTTGAAATTGCATCCAGCAATTTTATTTCTATTATGGGGCCATCTGGCAGCGGCAAAAGTACCTTGCTCCACCTGCTGTCTGGACTGGACAAGCCTACTTCCGGCAGTCTGACATACGATGGAAAAGACATTTATCGTTTTAATGACAAAGAACTGTCCTCATTTCGCCGTCGGCGCATCGGATTTATCTTTCAGCAATTCAATCTTCTCCCTGTGCTGACCGCAAAAGAAAACATCATCATGCCCCTGCTTTTGGACAAAAAACAGCCGGACGAAGTATATCTAAATCAGCTTGCGGATCTGTTAGGTATTCGTGAACGGCTGACCCATTTGCCCCATGAACTTTCCGGCGGTCAGCAACAGCGTGTAGCGATTGCCCGCGCCCTGATCGCAAAACCGGATATTATTTTTGCTGACGAACCGACTGGAAATCTGGACAGCAAGAGCGGCGGCGAGGTTATGGAAATGCTACAAAGCATATGGAAAAAGATGGGGAAAACGCTGGTTATCATCACGCACGACAGCCGCATTGCAAGAATGGCAGACCGGCAATTTGTAATTGTGGACGGTGTTCTTTCGGAGGTGACAGCAAGATGAAATCTTATTTAGCTCTTGCATGGAAAGAACTGAAAGCACAGAAAATTACGGCAATCCTGATCTTTGTTGCAGTTATCATGTCCACGATTATGACGACAGTGATCGGTCAGTCTATTGGTATATTGCAATCCATGCGTATTCAGCAGGCGGCGGGGCTGAACGGAAACCGTTATGCAACCTTTCATCAGCTTGACAAGGAACAGGCGCAAAAGCTGCATGAAGATGATCGCCTATATGATGTAGGCGATACGATCTTTATCGGCAGCACACCATTAGGCAACAGTAGTTTATCTTTATATCTTCGGGAATATCACGATAACGCATTATCTATGTACCCGGTAATCGGAAACGTAAAAGCTGGACGATTACCAGAGGAATCGAATGAGATTGCCCTGTCGGAGGATGCGCTTCAATATCTTGGCTTGGACGCTGTAATTGGCGATACCGTTTCTCTGGATTTGAGTGTTTCCGTTATGGATGGATCGCTGTCAGAGTTAGAATATTCTGCTGATTTTGTATTGACGGGCATTCTGGAAAGCAGCTATATAGGCTACGCATCTGGTACGGTTGTGGGGATTGTCGGGGATGGAACCGCAGAAGAACTGTTGCCAGAAGAATATCTGCTTTATTCCACAGATTTTAAGACTTATGACAAGCAGAATTTTCAAAGCATCATTTATGCTCTCGCAGAAGATTTGAACGTGGATGAACGGTATATCCAATATAACTGGGTTTTGCTTGACGCTATTGGTATTTCCTATGATGAAGCGGCAGACAGCGATACCGGTACGGGATTTTCATTTATGACTGCGGCGTGTATTTTGGTGGGTGTGCTGGTCTTGCTGGCGGCTGGGCTGGTAATCTACAACATTCTGAAAATCTCTATCACAAAACACATCAAAGAATACGGAACACTTCGTGCGATTGGTGGAGAACGAGGGCAAATCTATCGTTTGGTTTCTTTGCAGCTTTTGATTCTCTGTGGAGCCGGTATTCCTATCGGATTGTTGCTCGGTCTATTGTTGGCAAAAGGTGTATTGATTGCGGCTACGGGGCTTCTCAATCCCGATCTGTTCATGGCAAACAGCACTTCCGAATTGAACTCTGCAATCAACACCGCCAGTACGGTAAAACTACCGATGCTCTTTGCCAGTATCACAGTCATACTTCTGTTTGCTCTGCTGGCTGCCTTTCCTGCTGCCCGGTACGCATCTCATGTATCTCCTACTGTTGCTATGTCGGGGCAGACTGTGAAAATCAAACGCAGGATAAAAAGGAACCGCAACATCCGTAATTTTGAAGCTTATTATGCAAGGCTCAACCTAAAACGAGGGCGTGGAAGAACAGCAGTTACCATTCTGTCTTTGGTTATGAGTATTACCGTATTTGTTGCCTTGCAGAGCTTTACAGGACTGCTTGATGCCAGCAGTTCCGTTCAGGACATGTATTTCAGTGACTATGCAGTTACAAATGAAACCGTTGGCATCCCATCAGAAGCTGTAAAAACATTAGCGGAAAATGACGCAGTAGAAAGTGTTTCCACTACACGGCTTTCTGTATTTATGCCAGGTGCCGGTGATATACTGCCCTTTGAAACTGATCTTTCCGTACAGAGCCATGAAACCTTGCAGCTTGTAAATGTGGATGAAGCACAATTACAAATCTATGCTCCTAATTTGTCTGCTCAGGATAAACAGGCTTTGAAAGATGGAACAGGCTGCCTTGTAAAAAATCCCATTGCCTTTTCTTATGGAGATACAACTGTTCAGCAGACTGATCTTACCGTAGGTGATACCATTCAACTGGGAGACAGAACACTTCGTGTATTAGGATTGATCGATACAGCAATCACAATCAATAATGATGGCTTTACGAATGGTGTTCAACTCATCGTGAATGACGAAATATACTGTTCACTGCTCGGAAGCGACAGTTATTCAGAAGTCTATCCTACATTACAGGATAACGCCGATACAGATACCTTTGAAAGCCGGTTGGATAGCTGGTGCAGCAATTATCCAGGAACACATTGGCTTTCCTATCTCCAAAGCAGCAATGAGATGATAGAAAGCTTTGAACAGATCAAAATGCTGTGCTGGGTGCTTATCATCTTTATCGGTATCATTGGCATCCTGAACATCATCAATACCGTTTACAGCAATATTCATACTCGTGTCGGTGAAATCGGGATGCAGCGGGCTATTGGAATGAGTGCCGCAAGCCTTTATAAAACATTTCTGTGGGAGGGTGCTTATTACGGTATCATTGCGTCAGTGATTGGAGCAGTGTTTGGCTATGTCTGCTGTATCTTTGTCGGAGCAGCACAGACCGATGCTTTACAGCTTGTCGCTGTTCCGGTTATGGCGATTGTGGAAGCTGCGATTATTTCTATTGTGGCCTGCCTGCTTGCAACGGCAATTCCTCTGCGTTCTATTGCAAGAATGAGCATTGTGGATTCTATTGAGACTGTTGAATAATTTCAAAAACGACAATTAAAACAAGAAATCCCCCATAAGGCAAACCATGTTGCTTATAGGGGATTTCTGTATGTTCTTTTGGGGTGTTCTAAGTCTCGTATAAGCGGGGTGTTGTTATGTTTGGTGTGGTATCTTTAACTACAGGAAACTCCCTACAATACTATCTCACTTCTTGCCTAATAAAGTTCTAATGAATCTTCTGCATCCACCCACATCTGTAAATCTGTAAATTACCATCAAGATATAATCTTGCATATTCCAAAGGCTCATCCACAGCCAATGAAGTAAGCGCACATTCTGATCCATATGTGGTTTTTAAATTTTTTTCAGCTTCTCAGCAATCAATGCGAAGCATATATCCAGCACTTGTGTAAACATCAATACTATCGTGGTTTATATTATCTGTCTCTTATACACATC
>CAMQTN010000059.1 GCA_947037115.1 uncultured Lachnospiraceae bacterium | reverse complement strand
ATATAATAACTGCTCTCTCATGTCAATATATATATTATATTTTCCCTTTTTTCCACAGTTTATCCTGTCTGTTTTTGTATGTTTTGAACAATAAAATAATATAAATGCAGACTTTTCATGGTAAAATATTGATATTTGTATAGAGTAGATATGATCATGATAGGAAAGAATGATGTCCAGAAAAAAGCTTCTAACCTGTCAGCGACAGTCATTTTACTGTCGCCCGAACTGTTTCCTCACAATTTTTATAATGCGTTCCATATCCGCTTTTGTATTTTTAATATCGCTTGGCAGACAAAGCCCTCTGTTAAAAATATCTTCACTAACGCTTATCCCATCCTCTACCTGAATAAAATCATATTCTTCAAATACAGGCTGTAGATGCATGGGTTTCCATATCGGTCTTGTTTCAATATTCTCAGCTTCTAAAGCATCCATAATCTGTGTTGGTGTTACACTGCTGTCTGGTGAAATCGTCATGCAGGAAAGCCAGTTATTGTCAACAGCCTCCCTGTTCAATGGATTCATTTCTATTTCTTCTATGTCCGAAAAAGCGTCTTTATACGCTCTATAAATTTCGTGTTTTTTCTGTATATGCTCCCCGATATGCTGCATCTGGCCGCAGCCTATCCCGGCTGCTACATTTGACATTCTGTAATTATAACCAATCGTAGAATGCTGATAATGTCTGGCAGGATCACGAGCCTGTCTGGATAAAAACCGGGCTTTCTCTACATCCTTTTCCTGCCGGGCAACAAGAATACCTCCACCCGAAGTTGTGACAATCTTGTTTCCGTTAAATGAGTAAATTCCATAATCCCCGAAAGTACCTGTCATTTTCCCTTTATATGTCGTACCTAACGATTCAGCCGCATCTTCAATCAAGGGAACATCATGCTCCTTACAAAGAGCGCATATTTCGTCCATATTCGCTGATGTGCCGTACAAATGCACAGCCATGACAGCCTTCGGGTAAGGATATTTTTCAAATGCTTTCCTTAATGCCGCGGCATCCATATTCCATGTATCACGCTCCGAATCAATAAAGACAGGCGTTGCATATTCGTATCTAATTGGATTGACACTTGCCGCAAAGGTCAGGGAAGGAACGAATACAATATCATTCTCCCTGACTCCCGCTAAAATAACCGAAAGATGCAGCGCCGCCGTCCCAGACGAAAGCGCCGCGGAAGAATCTGCTCCCACATAAGCTGCCACCTTATCCTCAAATTCATCTACATTTGGTCCTAACGGCGAAATCCAGTTCGTTTCAAACGCTTTCTGAATATACTGCTGCTCCTCCGTATGCATGGTAGGTGTAGCCAAAAGAATTTTCTTCATGATTCTTCCTCCCTTTTTCAGTAAATAAAAAAATTACCTAATACATAACCCGGCATTTTTTGCCTCCTTTCCGTTTTTGTATCTTAACACGGAAGACCATGTAATAGGTAATATCTGTTTTGTATGCTGTTACATAGGATGAGCCTATGTTTTATTTATGTCTGGTACTGTTTCAAAGCTTCCACATAAATCTCTCCTAATTCTGATAGCTCTTTATCCTTGTTCAGTATGTATCCGATATGCATCACCTCATCTTCCTCCAAAGGAATAGAAACGATAGAATCTCCCTGTAGATATTTAGGAAAAATGCCGCTTGAAATGGTATATCCGTCCAATCCAATCATCAAGTTTACAATAGCCGCACGGTCGCTGACCTTAATACTTCTATCAACAGGCTCATTGCTGAACAGTTCCTCCGAAAAATTAGAAGATTCATAAATTCCCTGTACAAAACTAAGCCGGGGATATGGTTTCAGATCATCCAGCCTGACAGATTTGCATTTTGCCAACGGATGTTTTTTGGCTATAAAAATGTGTGGTACCGCCGTAAACAGTTCAAAAAAATTCAGGTTGTATTCTTCAAACAGCTTTCTCAACACATTTTCGTTGCTGTTGCAAAGATATAGGATTCCTAAATCGCTAAACCTGTTCCGCACATCTTCCACAATTTGGTGCGTCTGCGTTTCATTCAGGATAAACTCAAACCTTTCCTGTCCAAAATGTTGTATCAATTCCACAAACGCATTTGTTGTAAAGGTGTAGTGCTGCGTGGAAACACAAAATCTCTGTTTTGCAGGCTTTTTGTCAAGATATTTTGATTCCAGAAGTTCCATCTGCTGAACCACCTGCCTTGCATACCCTAAAAACTCCATTCCCTCCTTTGTTAACGCCACGCCCGCCCTGCATCGGCTGAAAATTGTTATTCCAGCTTCCTTTTCCACTTCTTTGATCGCCCCGGAAAGACTCGGCTGGGAAATATACAGTTCTTTTGCTGCTTCCGTAATAGATCCCCTCTCTGCAACGACTAGCATATATTTTAACTGTTGTAATGTCATAGGCTTATCCTCCAACTATGATTCCTCAAGCTTATACCACTTCCACTCTTTAGTAACTTTTCCTTATCTGTTCCGTTTTCCTCAGCAGGCTATCCTCATTATGCAAAAAGTCCTCCACCATTCCGTGAAGGACCATACTTTCAACCCGACCATTTATATCCCACATATCGGTCAGTGGTAAACTTTCTTTGTATTTACATACCAGCAGGCACAAAGAGAAAAACCAACAGGAACTAAAAACTTTTTACACCGTCTCCTTACCCGCCAGCACATTCTTATAATCCTCCAGATTCTTCGCCAGAAGTGCAGGCGTATCCAGATTGTAAGGGCAATGCCCCTTACACTTGTTACAATGCAGGCATTCTTCAATCTTCCCCATTTTCTCCTGCCATACTTCCCCCAGATAGTCGGCCGAAGGTGCACGGCGGATCATCAGCGACATGCGGGCACACATATTGATCTCAATCCCAACAGGACATGGCATACAGTAGCCGCAGCCCCTACAGAACTCACCGAGGAGCTCCTCACGGTCCTTCTGAATAATCGCCGAAAGTTCTTCCGTCATCGCAGGCGGATTGTCAATATAAGACAAAAACTCGTCAAGCTCCCTCTCCCTCTGCACACCCCAGATGGGCAGTACATTGTCATACTGTGCCAGATAGGCATAGGCCGCCGCAGAATTGGTAATCAGGCCGCCGGAAAGCGCTTTCATGGCGATAAAGCCCATATCCGCCGCCTTACATTTCTCCACCAGTTCTATGTCCTTATCCGTCGCCAGATAACAGAACGGGAACTGCAGCGTCTCGTAAAGCCCGCTGTCAATGGCCTCATGCGCCACCGCAAGGCGATGGTTGGTAATGCCGATGTGCCTGATCCTTCCCTGCTCTTTTGCTTTTAACGCCGCATCATATAATCCGCTCTCATCCCCCGGCTTCGGGCAGAAAGAGGGATTATGGAACTGATAAATATCGATGTAATCAGTTTTCAGATTTTCAAGGCTGGTCTCCAAATCCTTCCAGAAACCCTCCGCGTTCTGGGAACCGGTCTTCGTGGCAATGAAGATCTTCTCCCGCATCCCTTCAAAGGCAAGCCCCACCTTGTGTTCGCTGTCCGAATACCAGCGCGCCGTGTCAAAAAAGGTCATACCGTTATCGTAAGCTTTCCTGAGAAGTTTCACTGCCTCCTCATCACTGACACGCTGAATCGGCAGTGCCCCGAAAGCATTCTTATCCGTTGTAATTCCTGTCTTCCCCAAAGTAACTGTTATTTTGCTCATTTATTTCCTCCACAGTCTGTCACGCTTCTCTTTCCTTTTGCTTCTTCCACTCTCTCCATACCAAAAAAACACCAACAGAAAAGAAAATACCATCAAAAATACGAATTGCAAAGACAATTATACAATCACCTTCTTCGGGCACTTCTCCTTACAGGTGCCGCACCCGGTACACTTCTCCTGATCGATAATCGCATGGAAGTCCTCAATCACAATCGCATCCGCCGGACAGTTCCTCTTACAAAGCTGACAGGCGATACATCCCACGTCGCAGGCCTTCATGGTAACCGGCCCCTTTTCTTTGGAACTGCAGGCCACCACATGTTTCGCATCATAGGGTATCAGCTCGATCAGGTGCTTCGGACATGCCGCCACACACTTACCACAGGCCTTGCAGGCATCCTTATCCACTACAGCCACACCGTTAACCACGTGAATGGCATCGAAGGGACAGGCCTTCACACAGCTTCCAAAACCGAGACACCCGTCATTGCAGGCCTTTGGTCCGCCATTTGGCAAAAAGGCCAGCATTGCGCAGTCCTCGATGCCCGTATAATCATAATCCACACGGGTGCGCTCCTTATCGCCTCTGCATTTCACAAAGGCTGCCAGGCGCACACTCTCACCAGCCTCCACACCCATGATCTGCGCAACCTGCGCGCCGACCTTCTCGCCGCCCACGGGACAGGCGTTGGTGGGCGCCTCCCCCTTCACGATGGCCGCCGCCAGGCCGGAACACCCAGCATAACCACAGCCGCCGCAGTTATTTCCGGGAAGAACACCCAAAATAGCCTCCACCCTCTCGTCTACATCCACTTTAAATTTGATACCGGCCACACCGAGAAACAGCCCCACAAAAAGGCCGACTGCTCCCACAACCGCCGTAGCCATCATAATTCCCGCTATATCCATAGTAACCTCCATCATTTCAAAATCAGAGCAATCCGGAAAATCCGCAGAACGCAATCGCCATAAGCCCCGCTGTCACCAGCACGATCGGCATACCCTGAAAGGATTCCGGTATATCATTGTAGGTCAGCTTCTCACGGATACCTGCCAGAATCACAATGGATATCGTGAAGCCGACTGCCGTCGCAAATCCATTGACCACACCGGTCAGTATTCCGTAGCTCTTCTGCACATTGGTCAGAGCCACACCAAGCACCGCGCAGTTCGTAGTGATCAGCGGCAGATACACGCCCAGCGACTGATAGAGCCCCGGGATAAATTTCTTAAGAAACATCTCCACAAACTGCACCAGCGCCGCGATAACCAGAATAAACACGATCGTCTGCAAATAAGCGATGTCAAAGGGAACGAGAATAAACTGATAAATCACTCCCGCCACCGCCGATGCCAGCGTAATAACAAAGATAACCGCCACGCCCATACCGGTTGCCGTCTCCGTCTTTTTGGATACGCCGAGGAATGGACACAGTCCCAAAAACTGACTTAAAACCACGTTATTTACGAGCGAGGACGCTACCAAAATCACAAGTAATTCCTTTATCATTTCTTATCCCCCTCTCCCGCTTTTTCGTCGTATAATCTGTGAGCACAGCCGCTGTCAGAGCAGTTCATGCAATCTGAATTACAGCCGGACTGAATCTTTGACATATCCTTCCCTTTTCTCTCCCCGGCAATCTTTACCTTATTCTGGATCGCCGTCAGTGTCGCCAGCACGAAGAACGCGCCGGGCGCCATGATAAAGATGCTGACCGGGACGTAACTTTCCGGCATAATGTGAACGCCGAAGATTTCACCCGCGCCAAGAAGCTCTCTCACCGCGCCGATACAGGTCAGCGCCACGGAGAATCCCAGGCCCATGCCGATCCCGTCAAACAGCGACGGAATCACAGGATTCTTGTAAGCGTATGCCTCCGCACGCCCGAGAATAATACAATTCACCACAATCAGCGGAATGTAAATGCCAAGGGCATCGTAGAGGAAGGGAATAAATCCTTGTAACAACAGTTCCACCATCGTCACAAAAGAAGCGATTATTACAATAAACGCCGGAATTCTTACTTTATCAGGTATGATATTGCGGAGAAGAGAAATAAACACATTACTCAGCGCAAGCACTACCATCGTCGTGAGCCCCATGCCCAGCCCGTTGATCGCAGAGGTCGTAACCGCCAGCGTCGGACACATGCCGAGCATCAGCACGAAGGTCGGGTTCTCCTTTACAATACCGTTTACAAGACGTTCCTTTGCACTATTCATTTGCACTACCTCCTCCCAATACCGTCTGGAAATAGTATAATCCCGCATTGACTCCATTGGTCACCGCATTCGTCGTAATGGTCGCGCCAGAAATAGCGTCGATCTGATTGTCTGAGGCCGCGCCGCTCTTGGTGTACGCAAACTTTTCTACCTGTTTCCCTGCAAACTGCGGCTTCAACACTTCGTCGGCACGCATACCTAAGCCCGCTGTCTCAGATATGGAAAGAAGGGAAATGCCGTTCACGGTACCATCCGCGCGGACCCCCATCGTAAACTGGATATCGCCGCCGTACCCTTCCTTCGTCGTCACCGTAATCACATAGCCAAGAATGCTTCCGCCGCCGTCCGTCGCCGCCATCACCTCGTCTATGCTCTCCTGCCCATACCCTTCGCTGCTCCATGCGTTCTCATCCGCCGGCACAAGCTCCACAGCTTCAAAGGACACCGCGTCCGCGAACACTTCCTGGCAGGCCTCCTGCTTCGCTTTCGCCTCCTGCTCGGCGATGGGTTCCTTGGTCACCTGATAAACCAAGCCGAGAAGCAAACCGGCAATCAGCGTGATCGCCAGAAGTATGCCTGTATTTTTCATCATTTCTTTCATGCCTTCTCTCCTCCTTTACCAAATGCTTTCGGAAGAGTGATCTTCTCAATCAGCGGCACTAAAAGATTGCCGATGATGATCGCATAAGACACTCCCTCCGCGGAGGGGCCGAAGATACGGAATATCCCTGTCAGAATACCCAGCAAAGCGCCATACAGATACTGGCCCTTTTTTGTGATCGGTCTGGTCACATAGTCTGTCGCCATAAAGAAAGCGCCGAGCATCAGTCCGCCGCCGGAAAGATGGGCGGATATGTAGGGCCAATCCATTCCATGAGCCCCGAAAATGCTCACAAAAACCGCTAACGTTACAATATAAGTACCCGGGATTCTAAGATCAATGATCCCGAACAGAATCAGAATACAGGCGCCGACCACAATGGCGATCATAGACGTCTCGCCGATGGTTCCCGCCGTTCGGCCGATTACCATATCCAGAATGTTAACCGCTTCCCCGCTCTTTAAGTTCGCAAGGGGCGTCGCGCCCGTGTACGCGTCACAGTCAAAATTCGTCATGATGGAGGTGAAAGAGATCAGCAGGAAACACCGCGCGCCCAGCGCCGGGTTCATAAAGTTCTGCCCCAGACCGCCAAACAGCATCTTGACCACAAGAATCGCGAATACACCGCCAATCACGCCGATCCACCAGGGCGCAGATACCGGAAGGTTCAACGCCAGAAGCAGACCCGTCACCACCGCGGAAAAATCTCCTATGGTCACCTTTTTCTTACAGATTTTCTCAAACAAAAACTCCGTCAGCACCGTGGAGGCCACAGTCACAAGAACCAGTAACAGCGCCTTCAGCCCGAAGTTACAGATACCAAATCCCACCGCAGGAAGAAGGGCGATCACCACAGTCATCATAATACTGCTCGTGGTGGACTTCGATCTGATATGAGGATTGGAAGACACTTTCATTAAATCATTCATCTCTTAAGTCTATGCTCCTTTCTTCTTATTTTTTCTTTTTGGCAAGCTGCATTTTACGCATGGATTTGATCGTCTGTGTCAACGGCCTTTTCGCCGGGCACACAAAGCTGCAGCAGCCACACTCACAGCACTCCATGCCGTCGTGCGACAGGAATGCCTCCTC
The DNA here is from genome assembly GCA_947037115.1 of uncultured Lachnospiraceae bacterium. Classification (GTDB taxonomy): domain Bacteria; phylum Bacillota; class Clostridia; order Lachnospirales; family Lachnospiraceae; genus UBA3282. The sequence continues at coordinate 14,683 of CAMQTN010000059.1, read as the reverse complement.
GTCGTAATGCTCCGCGTAATCCGCCAGAAGCCTCGGTATGATACGTCCCGGGCAGACCTCCACGCAGCGGCCGCAATTAATGCATGCACTGGGCTCCATCTGCGACACCTCATCCTCGGTTAGACACAGAAGCGCCGAAGCCGTTTTGGTAGTAGGCACATCCAGTCCAAAGAGGGCAAAGCCCATCATCGGACCTCCGGATACCACCTTTGCGGGCTCCTGTTTAAAGCCGCCCGCTTCCTCAATAAGCTCATGATAATTGGTGCCGATCCGCACGATAAAGTTACGCGGGTCCGCAATGGCGTCACCGGTCACAGTGACAATACGGTTCATCAGGGGCTTCCCCTCAATCACCGCATGGTAGATCGCCACCACCGTATCCACATTGTTTACCACACAGCCTGCGTCCGCAGGAAGCATGGAGGAGTTGATCGCCCTCCCCGTGGTCGCATAAATAATCTGCCGCTCCGCACCCTGCGGGTACTTGGTCTTAAGCTCCTTGACGCTGATGCGCGGCTCATCTTTTACCAGTTCTTTTAATTTTTCTATACAATCCGGCTTATTGTCCTCCACTGCCAGAATGCCCCTGGCATTGTCAAACAGCTGCAGGGAAACTTTAAGTCCTCCAACAAGCTTTTCCGGCTCCTCTATCATCCTGCGGTAATCGGAAGTGAGATATGGCTCACACTCCGCACAGTTTGCAATCACATAATCGATCTTTTCCGGCTCCTTGGGCGAGAGCTTGATAAAGGTGGGGAAACCCGCGCCTCCCATGCCCACGATACCGGCCTCTTTTACGCACTCGATGATCTCTTCTTTCGTCATTTTCTCGAGCGGTTTCCGTTTCGGATACTCCACCTCTTCGTAGAGACCGTCATTCTCAATGATAATACTCATCACGCTGTCTCCCGTGACAACGCGCCTAGGCTCAATGGCCTTCACCGTACCCGACACCGTCGCATAGATGGGTGAGGACACAAAACCACCCGCCTCTGCAATCTTCTGCCCTGTCAACACCCTGTCACCCTTCTCCACGATAGGCCTGGCGGGCGCGCCGATATGCTGGGACAGCGGATAAACCAGATCTCCCTTGGGCAGCACTGCCTTGATGGGCTTATCCTTCGACAGATCCTTGCCGTCATAAGGATGTATGCCACCGTTAAATGTTCGTTTTGCCATACCTGTAACCCTGCTCCTTTCACGTTTCATTCTTCCCCTGGGTCCGATTGAACCGCTACTATAAATATACTATTTTTCGACGAAAAAAACTACTGCTATTTTAAAAAATGTGTTAAGATATAATCGATGCAGGATCAGCGGCCTGTGTCGCAAGAGCGAGTATTAACATGGAGGAAAACATGCAAATCGTAAATCGTACTCTGGAATCTTTCAACATCGAATATCCCCTCGAACGGATCGCTCCTCTGGAGGAGTTTTTGTTCGTAGATATTGAAACCACAGGCTTTACGGCAAAAAGCTCCTCTCTGTATCTGATCGGAGCTGCCTTTTACGTGGAAGGAAACTGGCAGATCAGACAGTGGTTCTGTGAGAATCCTGTCGAAGAAACGGCTATACTCGACGCCTTTTTTTCCTTTGCGGCCTCCTACACCCACCTGATCCACTTTAACGGCAACAATTTTGACCTGCCCTACCTGCTTCAAAAATGCGAGCAGCATAATCTGGCGCACAACTTCGATCGTTTTGAGGGAATTGATCTGTATAAACGCATCTCTCCCTATAAAGCGTTTCTGCATGTTCCCAACTGTAAGCAGAAATCGCTGGAAAAACTTCTCGGTATCCGCAGAACAGACCGCTTTAACGGCGGTGATATGATCGAAGTCTACTGCCACTATGTCGTAAATCCATCGAAGGACGCCCTCTCTCTTCTGCTTTTACATAACAGCGACGACATGAAGGGCATGATGCAGATTCTCCCCCTTCTGGCATTCTATGATCTTTTCAACGGGGATATCCGCGCAAAAAAAGTACAGGCGAACAGCTATGTTGACTATAAGGGGCAAGACAGGCAGGAACTCCTGATGAAGCTTCTCCTGCCCACAGCTTTGCCGGTTCCTCTCGCCAATCTGGCAAACGGCTGTTATTTCAGCGCAGAAAAAAGGGAGGCAATCCTGAAGGCCCCTCTCTACGAGGAAGAGATGAAATACTTCTACTCAAACTACAGGGATTATTATTATCTGCCGCTGGAGGATATGGCCCTCCACAAATCGGTCTCCTCCTTTGTTGATAAATCCCGCAGGATTCAGGCGACAGCGGCTACCTGTTACACGAGGAAATATGGTCTCTTCCTTCCGCAGTGGGATATTTTTATAGAACCTTTCTTCAAGCGTGACTACAAGAGTAAAGAATACTTCTTCGAACTCACAGACGAGCGGAAGACAGACCGGGAGTTCTTCTCCCGCTACGCGCAGTATCTGCTCGGAAAGATGGCAAAAACATACTAAACGTCGCATATAAAGACCCGAAATGCTTCGCATTTCCCGTTCGCGGTCTTCGGACTCTGCTTATGCGCGCAAAAAGGCAGCGATAAACCGCTGCCTTTAAATTGACTCATTTTTGACCTGAGAACCTGGTTATAATGGCTTCTGATAAAAGAAAGAATTCTTCCGTTCAAATCCCACATCCTTGTAATTAATGATCTGCTCAGTGCTTCCGATAAACAGGTATCCACCGGGTCTCAGACTCTTCTGGAACTTGCGGAACACATCGTCCTTAGCCTCCTCCGTAAAATAAATCAGTACGTTACGGCACACAATCAGATGGAAGTCCGTCGGATATGTATCCTTTAAAAGGTTATGCTCCTTGAATTCTACTCTTGACTTAACCTCGTCGGAAATCTGATAGGAGGGCCCGATCTTTGTAAAAAATTTATTTTTCAGATCTGCCGGAACGCCCGCCACACTCTTCTCACCGTATAGTCCTATCTTCGCCTTCTCAATCACCTGCTTATCAAGATCGGTCGCATAAATCCGAATCTGATTAACCGGCAGATGTCTTGACAATGCCATCACAAGAGAATAGGGCTCGTCGCCGGTAGAACATGCCGCGCTCCAAATTTTCAGGTTCTTACCGTAGCGGCTAATCAGCTCCGGAAATACGTCTTTATCAAGAAGCTGCCACTGATCCACATTTCTGTAAAACTCAGACACATTGATCGTAAGATAGTTTACAAACTCCTCAAACTTGGTCTGATCCGTCTTGAGGACTGAAACATAATTATCATATCCCACAATCTTATTTTTTGAAATCAATGTATCAATCCGGCGTTTCATCTGCTTTTCTTTATAGGCGTTCAAATCGATTTTGGTAAGGTCGAAAACCGCTTTCTTAAAGTACTCGTAATCATATGCCATGAATACCCACCGTCCCTTATTCTTTTATGATAAAGCTTCTGAAATTATGATAAAACAGCCTGTGAAATGCAAATCTGCCATCTTTATTCTGCGTCCGCATTCCCCTCTGCAATCACCGCATCGATGTCCACAGATACAACATCCTCATCTTCGGTTTTCTCTGCTTTAGGCTCCGCAAACATCGCTTTGATGCTCAGACTGATCTTCTTATCTGCCTCATTGAAATCCACAACCTTTGCGGTCACTTCCTCACCGCTCTTGAGTACGTCGGAAGGTTTGTCAATATGCTCCTTGGAAATCTGGGACACATGAAGCAGGGCGTCAATGCCGGGCTCCAGCTCGATAAAGGCGCCGAAATCCGTCATGCGCGCCACCCTGCCGGTCACTACACTGCCGACAGAATACTTGTCCGCCGCGTTCTTCCACGGATTCTGATCTTCAAATTTAAGGCTCAGGGCAATCTTCGTGCCGGAAATATCCTTGATCAGCACCTTCACCACATCGCCAACCTTAAATACCTTCTTCGGATTCTCCACTCTGCCCCAGGACATCTCGGAAATGTGGAGCAGACCGTCGCAGCCGCCCAGATCGATGAACGCACCGAAATCTGTCACATTCTTGACCGTGCCTTCCACGGTATCTCCGATCTTGATCGTCTCAAAGAGTTTCTTCTGCAGTTCCGCTTTCTCCTCAAGGATCAGCTGCTTTCTGTCACCGATATATCTTCTTCTCTTAGGGTTGTACTCACTGATTACAAACTGGATTTCCTGACCCGCATACTTGGTCAGATCCTTCTCATACGTATCTGATACAAGGCTTGCAGGAATGAAAATCCTTACCTCTTCCACGACAACACTCAGACCGCCGTCAAGAACCTGCGCCACCTTGGCAGTGAGCACCTCTCTGTTCTCGTAAGCCTCCTCAATGCGCTTGTTTCCTCTGTCCGCCGCAAGACGCTTGTAGGTGAGCAGAACCTGCCCCTCGCCGTCGTTCACCTTGAGCACCTTTACCTCCATGGTATCGCCCGGCTTCGCAATGGTTGTCAAATCAACGCCTGGTTCGTTTGTATATTCATGTCTGGTGAGAACACCGTCTGACTTATATCCGATGTTGAGAATGATCTCTTCCGGCTTTACATCGATAACAGTACCTTCAACAACCTCTCCTGTGTGTATTGTCTTAAAAGACTCGTCTAACATTTGTTCAAAAGTTAACTCTGACATAATTTTGAACCTCCTCGATAATATTGTTTGGGGTGGAAGCCCCTGCTGTAATACCCACCAGTCGGACAGATTTAGGTAATTGTAAATGCAAGTCGTCGAGTGTCTGTATATAGTAGGTCATCTGGCACTCCTGCCTGCAAATCTCATAGAGTTTCCTTGTGTTAGAACTATGATTCCCACCTATTACTATCATTACATCAACCCGAGCCGCAAGTTCTCTGGCCTCGGCCTGTCGCACTTCCGTAGCGTTACATACAGTATTCACAACACTACCATTGTAACCTTTTTTATTGAAAATTTCAACCACATCTTGAAATTTCTTGTAGTTAAATGTCGTTTGCGAAACAATACACAGCTTCTCCCCCTCCCGACAGACGAACTTTTCCGCATCCTCAACTGATTCAATAATATGGGTGGAAGAGCTGGACCATCCTCTTGTCGCCTCCACCTCTGGGTGCCCCTCGTCCCCCACGATCACGATGCCCTTACCATCTGTGCTCTCCCTCTCTACAATATCATGAATCCGCTTGACAAAAGGGCAGGTGGCGTCCACCACCTCAAACCCCAGTTCTTTCAGCCTTTCACAGACACGCTTCTCCACCCCGTGGGAACGGATGATCATCGTACCCCTCTCAGACTCCGGAAGCGACTCCGCTTCCTCGAGAGACGAAATCACCTCAACACCTCTCTCCCGCAGATCTCTGACAACCTCCTCATTATGTATGATGGACCCGAATGTATAGATGGGCCGCCCATCCTTCATGCGCTTTTTTATCTGCTCATACACGGTATCCACCGCGCGCTGGACACCGAAACAGAAACCCGCGTGCTCTGCCAGAATGACTTCCATATACAACCTCCTCCATGCGGAAAATGCCATTCTCCGGCATTCTCCGGTACAAAATATAAAAGTTCTTTGCGGGACAGCCCTTGCCGCGGACATTTATCACTTTTTTCCGCACTCTGCACACAGTGCGATGATGGCGTCCGCCACTTCATCGATCGACATATGGGAAGAGTCAATTAACACAGCGTCCTGCGCCTGTTTTAATGGCGAAATCTCTCTGGTCATATCCTGATGGTCCCGCTCAATAATATCTTTCTCAATCGTGGACAGATCGCACGCCTCCCCCTTCCCGGTAAGCTCCTTATATCGGCGCAGCGCCCTCTCATGGCTGTCCGCCGTCAGATAAACCTTGACCTGTGCATCCGGCAGAACACAGGTGCCGATGTCACGCCCGTCCATCACCACATCCGCATCCGCTGCCAGCTTCTGCTGCAGCTCCACCAGCTTTTTACGCACTCTGGGATTCGGGCTGCTGACAGATGCCATTCTGCCCACTTCCTCCGTGCGGATGTAAGGATTCACATTCTCGCCATTCAGGTACACTACCTGTTCGCCGTTATCATAGCCGATGGTGATATCCGCCCCCTTACATTTTTCATCAATCTCATCAGGCGTCGCCTTCTCCCGCAAAAGATACAGCGCCATGGCACGGTACATGGCTCCCGTGTCCACATAGATATACCCCTTCTTTGCCGCTATTTTTTTCGCAATCGTACTCTTTCCCGCGCCCGCAGGCCCGTCTATCGCTATATTAAATCCCATGATTATCTACTCCTTTCCGATTTTCGCACAGCTGATCCCGGCAAGATATCCCGTAGACCAGGCAATCTGTAAATTAAAACCTCCCGTCAGCCCGTCCAGGTCCAGTACCTCCCCCGCGAAATAAAGGCCCCGCACAAGCTTTGATTCCATCGTGGAGGGACTTACCTCCTTCACCGATACCCCGCCCTGCGTGATCACGGCCTCATCATACCCTCTCTTTCCGCCCACATGCAGGGTAAACGCCTTTGTAAGCTCCACCAGCCGCTGTCTCTCCTGTTTCGTGATCTCATGTACCTTCTTCTCCGGGTCGATGTCCGACCTCTCTATCATAACAGAAATCAGTTTTGACGGGTAGAGCCCATTCAGTGCATTTTTAAACTGCCTGTTCATATTTTCCTCAAAATCCCGAAGAATCCTTTTATCCAGCTGCTCCCTGGAGAGGGCCGGTTTCAGGTCCACCGAAAGAAGAAGCGGTTCCTCTCCCTTCCTCTTTCCGCAAAAACTGCTTGCCGACAAAACAAGCGGCCCGCTCACCCCGTAATGGGTAAAAATCATCTCCCCAAATCCCTGATAGAGTTTCTTCTTCCCACAGTTCATCGTCAGGGACACATTTTTGAGAGATAACCCCTGTAATTTTTTACACCAGTCCTCTGCGGCTGCTAGCGGCACCAAAGCCGGCTCACATGCTTTCACCGTATGCCCAAGCTCTTTGGCCATACGGTGTCCGTCTCCATCGGAGCCTGTCGTCTGATAGGAAAGGCCGCCCGTCGCCACAATTACGCTTCCCGCCGGAATCACACTGCCGTCCGTCAGACGGACGCCCGTTGCACAACCGTCTGCGGTATCTATCCCGCGCACCGTACAGCGATACCTTACGTCCACCCCTTTTTTCTTTAAAAGCCTCTGAAATGCCGCCGTCACATCGGAAGCGTGATCCGAAACCGGAAACACACGCTCTCCCCGCTCCGTCTTTAAATTACATCCGTTATCTTCCAGAAGCGTCATCAGCGCAAAATTATCCAGCTCGTGAAACGCGCTGTAAAGAAATTTCGGATTGCTCACAATATTTTCAAAAAACTTGTCCTTTTCACAGGCGTTCGTCACATTGCAGCGGCCTTTACCTGTGATGTAGAGCTTTTTACCAAGTTTTTCGTTCTTTTCCAAAATAATAACGCGGCGTCCGCTATCTGCCGCCGCGACCGCCGCTATCATGCCTGCCGCGCCGCCACCGACCACGACCACCTGATCCTTTTCCACTCTCATATCTTTCCCACTTCTATTCCGCTTTCTTTCGCAATGGATAGTTTAACATCGGCTCCTCGTCGATAAAGTTAATCTCGTCATTGAGGTATACCTGATAATTATTCCAGGCCTCCTCCAGATTTTTCAGGTTGTCCTTCACTTCCTCCGGCTGCTTTAAACACATCGCCACTACCAGCGCGTTAATCATACTTAAAGGGGCTACCAGCGAATCCACGATAGACACCATATCACTTCTGGCAAACAAATTGCAGGAGGAATATAAATTCATCGGGGAATGCACCGAATCCGTCACCGCAATCACCTTGGCATTCCTGTCATTGGCAAACTCCATCGCCTTTAAGGTTCTCATGGAATACCTTGGAAAACTGATTCCCACAAAGGCATCCTGCTCATCGATCCGGATCATCTGCTCAAAAGTTTCCGACACGCTGGTTGTCCGCAGAAGTACCACATTCCCCCGGATCATGTTTAAATAAAACTGCAAAAAATCCGCCAGCGGTTCGCAGCTCCTGACTCCCATTATGTAGACTGTTCTGGCCTCCAGGATAATATCTACAGCCGTCTCGAAAGCCACCGGATCCAGATTGTGAATGGTATCCTGAATCTTTTCTATATCAGCCTGCAGTACGGAGTTTAAGATCTCCGACTGGCTGCTCTTGCCATACTTCGCGCCAATCTTCTGAACGGAATTGATTTTATTCTGCACCCAGTATTCCAGATCTCTCTGAAATTCCGGATATCCCTCATAGCCGATGAACATGGCATAACGCACCACGGTGGATTCGCTGACTCCCACCGTATCTCCCAGCTTCGCCGCGGTCATAAACACCGCCTGATCATAGTGATCGTAGATAAACGCTGAGATCGCTTTCTGTCCCTTGCTCATCTTGCCATAATACTCATTGATTCTGGTTATGATGTCATATCGATTTTCTATTGCCATGTTACCGCTCTCCCGGCGCCGTTATATATTCTGAAAAGCGTTATAGGACTCCTCCAAAAGTTTGATGGTATCCTCCTCCTGCAGATCGTAATCCCCTGTCAAAGTCATACACGCCGCCCCATGAATAAAAATCCACATCTTCATGAACATTCCGCTGGGGTCTTTGCAGCCAAAAATCTTCGCACTGTTGATCTCTCTCACTACTGCACCGTTTTTGCCGTTTAACATATCGTAAAGGCTTTTTCCATGCCGGTTTTCCGAAAGAAACAAAAGACGGAAGAGCTGCTGCTCCTCCTGGGAAAAACGGATATAGGCAAGTCCCAGATTGACAAAGGGCGTGTTGTTGATCTTCGGAAACTCCTCATAGTAGGTATTGAAAAATTCTATTGCCTTCACGAAGAGATCTTCTCCCAGTTCCTCCATGTTCCTGTAAACACGGAAGATCGGCTGCGTGGAACATCCTGCCCTCGCCGCAAGCGTCCTCGCACTCACCTGACCAACCCCCTCCTGCCGCGCCATCTCAAAGGCAGCGTTCAGTATGTCATTTTTTGTGATGGTTTCTTTTCTTGCCATAAGAATGTACCTCTCTTGTAACTTTTACAGCATCTTTTGGTAACATATGTTATTATAATTCATTATGTAACCTGAGTCAAGCCCTTTTGGCGAAAATATCTAAAAATAGGAAAAAAGATACAGTTCTTGGGTCGCTATAGTCTGTTTCAGCACATAGCTGAGCCATCTCGAATTTGCTTCGCAAATCCTCGATGTTCGGCTCACGCCGAATAAAACAACAAAAAAACAGTCTTCCGAAAGCTAGCTTTCGAGAGACTGTCTTTTTATTGTTTTGCTCTGCTTTGTGCTTAAACAGGGTATGCCCCATTCTTGGTATCCGCCTGGGTCATATCTACCTTCTGCTGCTGTGCCTGACGGTACTTGAAGAAGTCGATCGCCACCTGCGGGAACAGTGCATAGGACAAAATGTCCTCATCCTGCTGTTTCCATTCTTTCATCTCCGCTTCCAGACCTGCGAGCTCCGGCTCAACGTGGCCGGTCGCCTCAGCGGAACGGGCGGTAGAGCGCTTCTCTCCGGGAATAACCTTGTCAATCACTTCCTGGCTCATAGGCTTAACCGTCTGCCCATAATTACCGCGAAGCAGATCCTTAAATTCCCCTGTTGCCATCTTGTATCTCTCGCCCATCAACACATTAAATACTGCCTGCGTGCCGACAATCTGCGAGGAAGGCGTAACAAGCGGGGGCTCGCCGCAGTCCTTACGAACTCTCGGGATTTCTTCCAGCACATCCTGATATTTGTCTTCTGCCTTCTGCTCTTTCAGCTGGCTCACCATGTTGGAGAGCATACCGCCCGGAACCTGATAACGCAGTGTGTTGATGTTAACGCCGAGTACCTTCGTGCTCATCAGGCCGGATTCGATACATTCCTCACGATAAGGACGGAAATAGTCTGCAATCTCCGCCAGCACTTCCTGATCATATCCGGTATCGTACTCCGTGCCCTTAAAGGTCTCAACCATAACCTCCGTTGCAGGTTGGGAAGTACCCAGCGCAAAAGGAGAAATCGCGCAGTCGATCACATCCACGCCCGCCTCCACAGCTTTCAGATAAGTCATGGACGCTACGCCGGATGTATAGTGGGTATGAAGCTGGATCGGAAGTTTTGTGCTCTCCTTTAATGTCTTAACAAGCTCCGCTGCGCGGTAGGGAACGAGCAGACCAGCCATATCCTTGATACAAATGGAATCTGCGCCCATTTCCTCAATCTTCTTCGCCATATCTGCCCAATACTCTAATGTATAGGCATCCCCAAGCGTATAGGAAAGTGCAATCTGGGACTGTCCTCTGCCTTCCTGCTTCTTAATCTTGTTGGTTGCGTCTACCGCCGCCTGAAGGTTGCGGATATCGTTCAGACAGTCAAAAATTCTGATGACGTCAATGCCGTTTGCAATGGATTTCTCAACAAATGCGTACACCACATCATCCGCATAAGGTCTGTATCCTAAAATATTCTGGCCTCTGAATAACATCTGTAATTTTGTGTTTTTAAAACCGTCCCTTAACTTTCTAAGTCTCTCCCATGGATCTTCCTTCAGGAAACGGAGAGATGCATCAAAGGTTGCGCCGCCCCAGCACTCTACAGCATGGTAGCCGACTTTATCCATTTTATCTACGATTGGAAGCATTTTCTCGGTAGGCATTCTGGTCGCAATCAGAGACTGATGTGCGTCACGAAGAACGGTTTCCATGATTCCAACCGGCTTTTTAATCTGTTCTGCCATTATATTTCATTCCTTTCTTTTATAATGTTATACTTTTCTTCGGTTCATCTCCGCAGGATTTTACCTCCTTAGAAAACGCCGAATACTGCCATGAAGGTACCTGCCGCCACAGCCGTACCAATAACACCTGCTACGTTAGGTCCCATCGCATGCATCAGCAGGAAGTTTGTGGGATCATACTCCGCACCAACCTTCTGTGACACTCTGGCCGCCATAGGCACCGCGGAAACACCTGCGGAACCGATCAGCGGATTCACCTTACCCTTGGTAGCCACACACATCAGTTTGCCAAACAACACGCCTGCCGCCGTGCCGACCGCAAAGGCAATCAGACCCAAAATGACAATCTTGATGGTATCCATATTCAGGAATGCTTCTGCGCTGGTTGTCGCGCCCACGGAAGTACCCAGAATGATAACCACAATGTACATAAGTGCGTTGGAAGCCGTCTCCGTCAACTGTCTCACTACGCCACACTCTCTGAACAGGTTACCCAGCATCAGCATACCGATCAGAGGCGCCGTGGTGGGAAGGATCAGGGATACGACAATCGTAACGATGATCGGGAAAAGAATTTTCTCCAGCTTGCTGACAGGACGAAGCTGTCCCATCTTGATCTTTCTCTCCTTCTCCGTCGTGAAAAGTTTCATGATCGGAGGCTGGATAATAGGCACCAAAGCCATATAGGAATAAGCCGCTACCGCAATCGGACCAAGCAGCGTTGTCTGTCCCAGTTTTCCGGCAAGGAAAATGGAAGTAGGGCCGTCAGCACCGCCGATAATGGAGATGGCTGCCGCCGCCTTATCGTTAAATCCTAAGAAGATCGCACCAAAGTATGCCGTAAAGATACCGAACTGTGCCGCCGCACCCAAGAGGAAACTCTTCGGGTTCGCAATCAGCGGGCCGAAATCTGTCATGGCACCCACACCCATAAAGATCAGTGACGGCAGAATCGCCCACTCATCCAGCTTATAGAAATAGTACAGCAGACCGCCGCCTGCGCCGCCCTCTCCATAAGGCGCCATGATATCCGGATAGATATTCACGAGCAGCATACCGAATGCAATCGGCACTAATAAGAGCGGCTCAAATTCCTTGGCGATTGCCAGATATAGGAACACAAGTGCTACGACAATCATGATATAGTTTCCGACTTCCAGATTGAAGAAGGCGGTCTGATGTATCAGATTGTCAAGCGTCTCAACTATATACATTTTCTTAACCTCCTGTAGTTTTAGTTTCAGAGGAAGCGTTCTAACTTACCGCTTCTTCCGATGATCAGTTCAATGTCGCCAGAAGTGCGCCTGCCTCTACAGCGTCGCCCACTGCCACATTGATACTTGCTACAGTACCGTCCTGAGGTGCCACTACAGGGATTTCCATCTTCATAGCCTCTACGATCACGACAGAGTCACCTTTCTTCACTGCCTGACCTACACTGGCCTCGATCTTGAATACCTTACCTGCCGCGCCGGCCTCAATCTTCACACTGCCTGCCGCGCCGCCTGCAGCGGGTGCTGCCGCAGGAGCCGGAGCCGCCTTGGGAACCGCTCTGGGCGCCGCAGGCGCTGCTGCTGCAGGTGCGCCGCTTGTCGCTCCCTCTTCCACTACTACATCATATACGCTGCCATTTACGGTAATTGTATAATTTTTCATCTTCATATCCTCCTATGATCTTAGGCATTCTGCCATTTGCTCTTATTAGATTTTCTGATGGATCTCACCACGAACCCATCCGTGGAAGCAGCTCCCTCATAAGCTGCCACAGCCGCTGCGATAACCGCCACAAGCTCTGTATCGTCGGAGAGTTCCTCCTCGGCCGCTGCCTGCTCCACCACAGGAGCAGCTGCAGGAGCCGGCTCCTCCTTCGTCTGCTTCGACTCAAATTTGGATATCAGAGTAAAGCAGGAAATAATCAGGCTGATCAGGATCAGGACTGTAAACACGGTCCCCATACCGATCAGGGTATTCATAAGGGCCTTAAACATGATCTCTCCCATAGAATAATGGACATTGGTGGTAATGCCGATGTAGGTCGCGAGTGCACTGTCGAGAATAATCTCCACCTCCGCGTTATGGGATGATCCAAGTACATTGACCCTGATAATCACCTCGCCGTCATCAAAGGCCACAGAACCGCCGTCCACGCCCTCGTAGGTGCCGATATCCTTCAGCGCGCTCTCCCATCCCTCGAAACCGCTTGCGAGAACGGGATCAGCCCCGGCATACTGCTCGATAGCGCCCTGAGTCACGATCGTGTTCATCTGATCTACGATGGTAGTACCGATCTGCACTGCCTGTTCCGTACTGATCGGGCCGCTTGCGGCCGCTTCCTCCTGACCGCACGCTGCAAGACAGGCCATACAGGTAATCATTCCTAATATTACCAATAGTTTTTTCATACTTACACACATGCCTTTCCGTAACCCGCGCATAAAACGCAGGCACAATATTTACAAAGCGGACAACTGAAGTCCCTTAGACCGTACCGTGCTTCTTCTCCGGACGTCCCTCTGTCTTGGAGGAGAGCATCTCGAACGCACCGATCACGTATTTTCTGGTATCTGCGGGCTCAACGATCTGATCCACATAGCCTCTCTTAGCCGCACTGGTCACATTGTTCTGTAACGCCTCATACTCCTTCGCACAGGCATCAATCGCGTCGGCACCTTGTCCATCGCAGATAATCTTCGCCGCAAGCTGCGCATCCATCATGCCGATCTGGGCATCAGGCCATGCGATTGTAATATCTGCGCCGATTGCCTTGGAGTTCATAGCCACATATGCGCTGCCGTACGCCTTGCCGATAATCACATTTACCTTGGGAACAGTCGCGTTTGCAAAGGCATATGTAAGCCTGCCTGCAGCCTTGGCCATTCTCTTCTCGGAACAGGTGGTAGCCGCAAATCCTGTTACATTGGTGAGCGTCAGCACCGGGATGTCGAAAGCGTCGCAGAAACTTACGAACTCTGCCGCTTTCTCCGCTCCTCTGGGAGAAATCGCCGCATCAAACTTTTCAACTACCTCGCCATTTTCGTCGCAGACTTCCGTGCGGTTTGCAACTGCGCCGATGGTCGCGCCGTTTAAGCGGATAAAGCCTGCCGCCATATCCTTCGCATAATCCTGTTTTACTTCAACAAAAAGGCCGTCGTCCGCAATCTGGGACAACGCAATCGCCGTATCGCCCACACAGTTGGCAATCTGCGCGCAGGCACGGTTTAAATCGTCTGTACAGTCTGTCCATGCCAGGTCCGAATTGTTCGCAGGTAAAATGGAAACAAGCTGTCTGATCTGCGCAAGAATGGACGCCTCATCGGCAACCATATCCACCAGGCCTGTCTCCTCGCTCTGGAACGCCGCCGCGGACGTGTCACAGCGGGAAATCTCATTTCCCTCCAGGGCATTCGGGGAATTGACAAACAGCTTCGCCTTCTTTTCCTCCATGAACGCAAAATCAGTCATAGCTGGAATCAGGGCAAGTCCGCCGCCGCAGCTGCCGAACACAGCCGTTATCTGCGGAATCACGCCGGAAGCCATAGCCTGGCTTCTGTAAATCTCACCGAAACCGTTTAAAGCGTCGGTAGCCTCCTGCAGACGCAGGCCCGCAGAATCGATGAGCCCGATCACAGGCGCGCCCATCTTCATTGCCAGCTCATAGATGTTGACAATCTTCTTCGCATGCATCTCACCCACGGACCCGTTTAACACGGAAGCGTCCTGGCTGTAAACATACACGAGATTCCCGTCGATCACACCATAGCCGGTCACGACACCGTCAGACGGAGTCTCAGTCTGTTTCAAATTGAAATCCGTGGCTCTCGCTGTCACGAGACCGCCGATCTCAACGAAACTGTTTTCATCGAGTAAAGCATTAATTCTTTGACTCGCTTGAGAAGTAGTACTCATTTTTCAGCCCTCCATTTATCATAATTATAAATAATAAAAACATATTACCATGTGTCATAGCACACGAGTGT
>CAMQTN010000058.1 GCA_947037115.1 uncultured Lachnospiraceae bacterium | reverse complement strand
GATATATTTTTCTTTAAACATATATCAATCCCACCTAATCATTTGCCTGAAGATCCAGTAATCTCACATACATATCTATTTTATCCAACACTCTATTTAAATTCTCTGGATCAGTCGCCGTCCCCATACAATGAAGATTGTTTGTTTTCAAATCTTCATCCGATATCGGTTGCAGCAACTCCTCTACCCTCACATCCAGCATATCTGCAATATGTATCAGTTCCTCCTCTTGGACACTCGTACTACCTGTCATAATGGCGCGAAGACGCATTTCTGAAATTTCCATAGAATCCGCTGCCTGTTCTGCTGTCTGCCCCTTTTCCATAATGATCCGGCTGATATGATATCCTATTGTACGCTCATCCGACAGCGTATTAACTTTCATCATAGCGGCGCTCACCCCTTCCTTTGTACGTACTGCTCTTTTATTGTATCATCTTTCTTTAATTTTGTCCATTTCGTAAACTTTTTGACAATATTAGACAATATTTAGTTACTAAGCAAAACATGCTCATATCTTTTCACCAGCTGAAGATGCCTTAACCCATCCACCTCCGTCTCCCCGGAAACCACAAATCCCAGCCTTTCGCACAGCCTTACAGACCTCTCATTTCCCGGCCGCACCAGCGCCTGTATCTGTGTCATTTGAAGCTCCTCCCTCGCATAGTTCAAAATCGCGCTGCATACCTCAAAGGCATAGCCCTGTCCCTGCCACGGCACACCGATCACAAACCCAAGCTCCGGCAGCCGGTAACCTTCACGCCAGCTGATCCCGGCCCTGCCAATCACTTCCCCGCTGTCCTTCTTTAAAACCGTCCACATTCCATAGCCATAAAAAGCGTAAACTGTCTCGATATAGTTTTTGGCACAGGCGATCTCCACATCCCTGTCCGCAAAGAGGTTTTCCATGTAATCAGTAACGGATGGTTCCGCATATATTTGATAAAAACGGTCCACATCCTCCACTGTCGTCTCCCTCACAAGCAGGCGGTCCGTCTCCAAAATTTCCCATGGCAGACCGGCAAGCCGCCTGTAAGCCATATCCAGAGAGTTGAAGTCTGTCTCTTCCAGTTTCTCCACCGCATAAACTGCGCCCGGAAATGCTTCCTCACGGTTATTCACATGAAAGCAGGGAAGCACATAATATCCCTGATCCCGCAAAACATGGTAAACGGTTCCATAATCCGTGATATACATAATCTCTTCTTTTTCACTGGTACTGGCCGCGCATCCTTCGGATGCCTGCAGACCGCTCACTCTCACGCCATGGGCGGTCAGATCCACAAGCAGCGGATTTATTTTTTCCCGCAGTGCATCTGCGGTCTCATAATGCAATCGAAAGCAAACTTCCTTCAACATAACACTGCCTCTTCCATCCTAATCATACCCATATCCTGCAGCGGAATTTTGACTTGTCCGAGTTTCTATGGTATTTTATACTAGAATTTAAGTTTACTATCAATCTCGTATTTAAGAAAGGAATTTTTACATGGCAGAGCAAAATCCGATCGTAACTTTTACCATGGCAAACGGCGACGTGATCAAGGCGGAATTATATCCCGACATCGCGCCGGTTTCCGTCAACAACTTTATCAGTCTCATTAATTCGAAATTTTATGATGGCCTGATCTTCCACAGAGTCATCAAAGGCTTCATGATTCAGGGCGGCGATCCTGAAGGAACCGGCATGGGCGGCCCGGGCTACTCGATCAGGGGTGAATTTCGCCAGAACGGTATCGAAAACGACCTAAAGCACACCGCAGGCGTTCTCTCCATGGCAAGAAGTATGCACCCCGACTCCGCAGGCAGCCAGTTCTTCATCATGCACAAGACAAGCCCGCACTTAGACGGCGCCTATGCGGCGTTCGGGAAGGTGATCGAGGGGCTGGAAAATGTGGATAAAATCGCTGAAACGGCTACTGACTATGAGGACAGACCGCTGGAAGACCAGGTGATGCAGACGGTAACCGTCGATACTTTTGGTGTGGATTATCCGGAGCCGGAACGATGCTGACGCATCGTTCTGAAACTTTAACAGTTTTTCAAAAAAGTATTATCTACTTCAACCTTTTCCAATTTTCCCGTATTTTCCATATTCCTCCTTCTACAACAATGAAGCAGGAACTCCAGAAACTGGTACAGTATCTTGGTACAGAACTACGCAATAAAATAAAACAAAATAATATAAACGAACAGCTTCGTTAACTTGTTTTTCCAGATATTGCTGCTTAAACGGTTACCATTTCCGAGATACTTATTTTATGTTATACTTAATGGGAGAATAATAAGCAGAAGGTGAAATAGTAATGAAAATTTATTTGGATAACTGCTGTTACAACAGACCTTTTGATGATCAGAGCCAGATTAAGATTCATCTTGAAGCGCAGGCAAAACTATATATCCAAGCCAAAATCAGGGAAGGAGCCTATGATTTAGTCTGGTCCTACATTTTAGACTATGAAAACGGGAAAAATCCATATGAGGAAAAACGTCTTGCCATTGCTCCCTGGAAAAAAATTTCCTCTTTCTGTGTCACTGAAGAAACCGAAGACATCTTGATATTCGCAGAGTCACTTGCCACAAAAGGGATAAAAACATTTGACGCCCTGCACATCTCCTGTGCTGTAGCCGCCCACTGTGAATATTATTTAACTACTGATAAGAAGTTACTAAACACCCCAATACCAGAAATAAAAATTGTAAATCCTATTATTTTTGTAAATGAAATGGAGGGCTGAATGAATAAGAAAACAGATACTGTCATTAAGCAGGAAGGGATAAATGCATTAATTTCCAAATTGGGCTATGTTGATGCGGAGAGATTTATCGTTCTAATTAGCAGCGAACCATTTGACTACACAAAATGGCATCAGGAATCTTTAGATGAAGGACTCAGTGTCCGTGAACTCAGCCAAAAGGCAATGGCATATTCTAAAAATCTGTAACACTTCCCGTTACCTCCGTCAGTAAGCGCCAGCACAAAACGACAGAAGAGACACGCTGCCAAAGACAATGACCTTCAAATGCAGCTTATGATTGAACTTTTACCTGAAGATATGTAACATAATAAAATCCGATGTATTCCGTTTTGGGATCATCGGATTTTTTATTCATATATTGTATTTTATTCTTTCCTGCCTTAATGTTCGTGATCGTTTGTCTCGGCAATAGATTTTCTTTCTGTATTCTAGTCTGGTTAAAGCCATGATTACTCGATTCCCTGAATACGTCTATCTTGTATTTTATCATACACTATCCCTCCATCTACAAAGTAACATCCCTCGTTTGCCTCATGCAAAATACAGCATAAGCATAGTCAGTCCATTCCCTTCCATGAACAGGGCAACGCGTCTTATATTCCTTCAAGAAATTCTGTATAAATATATCTACAGGCTTACGAGCGGCCATACTCGGAAGGCGTCATTCCACACGCCTTTTTAAAATAACGTGCAAAGTGCGGCAGGCTGTCAAACCCTGCCTGCACGGCCGCCTGCCCTACCGGCAGCCTCTCCACCCGCAGCAGATACTTGGAACGCTCCATGCGGGCGTCCAGCAGTTCGGATTTGGGCGACCGGTTAAAAAACAGTTTGTAATAGCTGTAAAACTGACTTGTCCCCAGATTCGTCAGCGCCGCCATACTGTCCGCATCCCACTTCCTGTCAATATGCGTCAGGATCTCAATTCTTGCCTTTCTGAACTGTTCAAATAAATCGGCCCGGCCGTCGATTCCCTCCGGGAACGTATGCAGTTGTCTGGATAAAAGAATAAACATCTGCTGCATCAGGTTATCAATCTGTTCCTGATAATATTCCTGCTTTGTAACACTCTCCATATAGATAGATTTAAAAAGCGTATTCATCGTATCCGGATAAGGCGGATAGACGATTTGATTGACAGGAATCTCATAGGTTGTTATAAAGCTGTCATCATCGCACAGAAAGTGTACAAAGCTGTTTTTAAACCGTCTGAGCGCCTGATACATCTGTGGTTCTCCGGGTGTATACAGTATAAATGCCCCTTCCTTTGCCATGTGTGTTCTGCCATCCAAATACACTTCCATTGGCGTCATAAAATAGAGAAGCAGATAATCCCCGGTACCCTCAGGACGATTGATGATATCGCAGTCCGGATTCGTCCGGTTATAATCACAATAACCTGTATGAAACATGGTAAAACTCCTTTTCCGTATGATCCGTTTTCATATTCTATCGCAAAATCGGAAAAAAAGTCAAATATAACGCAAGAAAAGATATGGCTATATCCATGCGTTCTGCTAGAATGAATTTATAATCATACAGGTGGTATCACAGCGCCATAACCGAAAAATAAGCTGTGGAGAAAGGAATCGGTATAAGAGATGAAAAAATCACAGGTTATCATCGACAAGGAGTATATCGTAAGCGAAATTGACAGGAGAGTCTATGGGTCTTTCATCGAGCATTTGGGGCGTGCAGTCTATGAAGGTATCTATCAGCCCGAAAGCCCTTTCGCGGATGAACAGGGATTCCGCAAGGATACGCTGGAACTGGTAAAGGAATGCAGTGTGCCCATCGTGCGTTACCCCGGCGGCAATTTTGTGTCCGGCTATCGCTGGGAGGACGGCGTTGGCCCCAGGGATCAGAGGCCCAGCCAGGTAGATCTTGCATGGGAGGTAGTGGAATCCAATCAGTTCGGCCTCAATGAGTTTGCAGACTGGTCGAAAAAAGCCGGCAGCGATATTATGATGGCAGTTAATCTGGGAACCAGAGGTCTTGAGGAAGCCAAGAACCTGCTGGAATACTGTAACTTTAAGGGCGGCACTCTGATGAGCGATCTGCGCAGATCTCACGGCTATGAACAGCCGCACAATATCAGGACATGGTGTCTGGGCAACGAAATGGACGGCCCGTGGCAGATCGGCCATAAAACTGCCGGCGAATATGCCAGAATTGCCCATGAAACCGGCAAAGCAATGAAAATTCTGGATCCCACAATCGAACTGGTGGCATGCGGAAGCTCCAATTCTCAGATGCCTACCTTTGGCGAATGGGAAGCGACTGTGCTGGATGAGTGTTACGACACCATTGATTATGTCTCCATGCATCAGTATTACGGAAACCGGGATAACGATTCCGCCAATTTCCTTGCAAGCAGCGTGGATCTGGATCAGTTCATTTCTACCGTTGTATCCATCTGCGACTACGTCAAGGGAAAACATCATGGCAAAAAGAATATCAATATTTCTCTGGATGAATGGAATGTGTGGTTCCATTCCGAAGAAGCGGATAAGCAGCTTGAAAAATGGATTCAGAAACCTCATCAGTTGGAAGATATCTATAACTTTGAGGATGCCCTGTTAGTGGGCAGCATGCTGATCACCATCCTGCGCCACGCAGACCGTGTGAAAATCGGCTGCCTTGCACAGCTTGTAAACGTGATCGCGCCGATTATGACCTCCGATACCGGGGCGTGGAGACAGACTATCTTCTACCCTTATATGCATGCAGCTACACTGGGACAGGGAACCGTCCTGAACACGATTGTAAAATCTCCTGTATACGAGGCGAAACAGTATGGCGAAGCTCCCTACCTTGACTGTGTGGTTGTGGAAAATCCCGAGAAAGAAGAGCTGGTCGTCTTTGCAGTAAACAAGGATCTGGATGAGGATATGGAGATCACCCTGGATCTGCGCCAGTATGCAGACTATCGGGTACAGGAACATATTGTACTGCACAATGATGATTTGAAAGCAGTGAACACGGAAGAAAATCCAAATAACGTTGCTCCAAAGGCAGGCGGAAACTCCAAAGTGGACGACGGTATACTACAGGCTGTATTTGAAAAGAAGAGCTGGAATGTGATTCGTCTTGCCAAATAGCTTTGCTGTTGTTCATAGTTTATTCATATTTAATTTTAAAAAACTTCATCTAAGAATCATTATTTAGACATTTCTGCCACGTATACTAAGATCATAAGATACAACACAGCGAAGCTGATAAGAGGTTAGCTGATTTATTAAAAACTTTTTCATAATAAATGCCAAGTAAGGGAAACTTTACTTGGCATCCTCCCTTTTCTGGAGATTTTTTCCGTTCACCCCACTTCCATTCACTTACCGGAGACAGGCAGACACAATTTGTTCCGCATATTTGATCCGTCTGAAGCGTTATCCATGTATACAATTTTTCTTGCCAGATGCTTTTTCATATGGTATACTTGAATACTGTAGGAATCTTTACAATGCGAGAAAGTGTTCCATAACCGTCGACGTAGACATTGGGTTCGGATGTCTGCGCCTTTTTTCCTTATAGGCTATGGTTAAACACGTATGTAAGAAGTGAGGAGGAAATGTATCATGGTAGAGATAATCACAAAAGTGAACAGCGCCATCAACGGCTTTGTCTGGGGTATTCCCATGTTGGTGCTGCTCGTAGGTACGGGCATTCTGATGACAGTCCTTACCAAATTTTTCCAGTTGTCCCATATTGGGCATTGGTTTAAAAATACCATCGGCGGTATTTTCAAAGACAAACATATCACCCAGCACACGGACAAGGAGGATCAGTCCATCTCCCAATTCCAGTCTCTGTGCACGGCTCTGGCCGCCACCATCGGAACAGGTAATATCGTAGGTGTGGCGAGCGCACTGATTGCCGGCGGTCCCGGCGCTATCTTCTGGATGTGGATCGTAGCCTTTTTCGGCATGATGACCAACTATTCCGAAAATGTACTCGGCATCTACTATCGCCGCAAAAACGAACGGAATGAGTGGTGCGGAGGCGCCATGTATTACTTAAAGGATGGTCTTGGCTCCTACAGAGGCCTTAAGCAGGTCGGCGCAGTTCTGGCCGTGCTGTTCTCCATCTTCTGTGTCATGGCTTCTTTCGGCATCGGCAACATGAGTCAGATCAATTCCATCTCCGGTAACATGAAATCCGCTTTCGGCATACCCACCTATGTTACCGGTATCGCGCTCCTGATTCTGGCGGCTCTGGTAATCGTAGGCGGTCTGAAACGAATCGCCTCTGTCACGGAAAAACTGGTGCCTTTCATGGCCATTATCTATGTGCTGGGCGCCCTGATCATCTTCTTTATGAATATCAATCAGTGCGGCGCGATTTTTTCCGCAATCTTTAAAGGCGCTTTCGGAATCCGTGCTGTGGGCGGCGGCCTCGTCGGTTCCGGCGTGAAACTGGCTCTTACCTGGGGTATGAAACGGGGTGTATTCTCCAATGAGGCCGGCCTCGGCTCCTCTGTTATGGTACATTCCAGTTCAAACGTCAAAGAACCTGTCCGTCAGGGCATGTGGGGTATTTTTGAAGTGTTTGCTGATACCATAGTTGTCTGCACGCTGACCGCATTTGTGGTACTTTCCTCAGGTCTGGTTGATCTGGAAACCGGTGCGGTACTAAGCTCCTCTGAAGGCTCCGCTCTGGTAGGCGAAGCGTTCGCCACCAAGTTTGGCAGCGCAGGCCCTATGTTTATTGCAATCGCCATCCTGCTGTTTGCATTTTCCACAGTGCTTGGCTGGAGCCATTACGGATCTAAGGCGTGGGAATACCTCTTCGGTACAAAATCCATGATTGCGTACAAGATCGTTTTTGTTCTGATGATCTATGTTGGCGCGACCATGAACCTTGGATTGGCCTGGGATCTCTCCGATACCTTCAACGGTCTGATGGCTATTCCGAACCTGATCGGCGTCCTGAGCCTGTCACCCATTGTCATGAAGATTACGAAAAACTATGTGGCGCGGGTGCTGAAAAAGGAAGAAATTTCACCGATGCTTTCCGCATTCCCGGATATTGAAGAGACGCACGCAAAAGAGATAAAAGAAATGCAGAAGTAGTAGGATTCCCATTTTTTCGAACTGACACAGCCACTTAAGTTCCCATAACCACAAAAATACCCCGGTATGATTTCGATAGTCATACCGGGGATTTTTACAACTTCAAAACGATTTACGCCTTGCCGTCGGAACCGAGCACGTTCTTAATCTTGTGTGCAACCATTTCCTTGACAGCCTGTCTTGCGGGCTTCAGGTACTGACGGGGGTCAAAGTGATCCGGATGCTCTGCGAAATACTTACGCATCACGCCCGTCATTGCCAGACGGATATCGGAGTCGATGTTGATCTTACATACGGCAAGCTCTGCAGCCTTACGCAGCTGCTCTTCCGGAATACCTACCGCATCGGGCATATTTCCGCCGAAATCGTTCACCATCTTAACAAACTCCTGCGGAACGGAAGAAGAACCGTGAAGCACGATCGGGAAACCGGGCAGTCTCTTGATGCACTCCTCAAGCACATCGAAACGAAGCGGAGGGGGAACAAGAATGCCTTCCTCATTTCTCGTGCACTGTGCAGCAGTAAACTTATACGCGCCGTGGGAAGTACCGATTGCGATAGCGAGGGAGTCGCAGCCTGTCTTCTCAACGAACTCCTCAACCTCCTCAGGACGGGTGTAGGACTCTTTACCAGCCTCTACAACGACCTCATCCTCAACGCCTGCCAGAGTACCAAGCTCAGCCTCAACCACTACGCCCTTATCATGTGCATACTCAACTACCTGCTTGGTCAATGCAATGTTGTCCTCGAAAGACTTGGAGGAAGCGTCGATCATAACGGAGGTAAATCCGCCGTCGATGCAGGACTTACAAAGCTCAAAAGTATCGCCGTGATCCAGGTGCAGGGCAATCGGGATCTCCGGATTCTCCGCTACAGCCGCCTCAA
Organism: uncultured Lachnospiraceae bacterium; assembly: GCA_947037115.1. GTDB lineage: Bacteria > Bacillota > Clostridia > Lachnospirales > Lachnospiraceae > UBA3282. The sequence continues at coordinate 13,747 of CAMQTN010000058.1, read as the reverse complement.
CCAGCTTCACCAGATAGGTGTGGTTGGCGTATGCGCGCGCACCCTTGGAAACCTGCAGGATAACGGGGCTCTTCAGCTCACCGGCTGCCTCAGTAATACCCTGGACGATCTCCATGTTGTTCACGTTGAAGGCACCGACTGCATAGCCGCCGTTGTAAGCCTTCTTAAACATTTCGGTTGTTGTTACTAATGCCATAATGTTTACTTCCTTTCTATTAAAATTTTTTATTACTTTCCATCATCTGGAATCATTTTTATTTTAACAGCCAGTCCTGAGAAAGTCAATGTAACAGTTTATCGTATCAGTCAGTCTTTTCGGGCACACGGATCTCAAGTGCGCGGTGCCAGCTCTCGATCTCCACCGCAAGATGTTCTCCCCCGAACTCACCGTCCAGTGTCCAGGCCACCGCCTCCTCCGACTCCACCTTGAGTTTTTCGGTGGTAAACGTATGAATATGCTCCGACTTCACACGCTTATCCACAAGGGCCCGGATAATATTGTTGATTTCAAGCGGATTCGAGGGCTTGCGGATCAGAGTCACCTCAAAAAGGCCGTCATCCAAAGCCACATTCTGCCCCGTAATTCCACGGAAGCCTCCGACAGAATGCGAGTTCGTAACCATGCCGTATAGAAATTCTCCCTCGATTATCTCTTCCTTACAGGTGATTTTAAGCGGATAGGAGCGCACGGAGGGCAGACGCTTTACCCCCTCTATCAGATAAGCCGCGTGCCCAAGCACATTTTTCGTATCCTGCGGCGTCCCGTAAGACACATCCGTGAAAATACCGAACGCCGCCACATAGATGAATATACTGTGATTAAATTTCCCCACATCGCAGGCAAAATTCCTGCCATTCACCACCACATCCGCAGCATGCAGCATATTCTTAGGAATGCCCAGACTGTTGGCAAAATCATTCGTGCTGCCCGCGGGCACATAGCCAACGGGAAGATGCTCCTCCGATTTCATCATCCCCGTAACCACTTCATCCAGCGTACCGTCGCCGCCGCTGCATACCACTATATCATAGCCTTCTCTTCTCTCCCGGACAGCTTTGACCGCATCGCCCGCCGCCTGGGTCGGGTAGGCGGTCACCTCATAACCTGCCTTTACGAACTTGTCAATAATATCCAGCAGATTACTTCTGATCTGTGCCTTTCCGGCCCTTGGATTATAAACAAAAAGCATCTGTTTCGCCATGGTTTACCCCTCCTGATAGAGAAACGGCTGCCCAGAATCTGATTCTGAACAGCCCACAATTATGCCTTATCAAATGTCAACCCTGTCACACCTTTACCTACTTGGTGGTCAGGAATTTTTCAATCTGTGCTACGGCAGTCTCCTCATCGGCTCCATCCGCAGTCACTATCACCTCTGCACCGCTCTCAAGTCCCATGCTCATCATGCCCATGATACTCTTCGCGTTCACTTTCCTGTTGTCAGAGCCAAGATAGATGGTGCTCTCAAACTGACTGGCTACCTGTACCAGCATGGCCACAGGGCGTGCCTCAAGGCCCGTCTCCAGTTTGATCTGGATTGACTTCTGAATCATAATATTTTCCTCCTCTTTTTATGATCTGATCTTGTCTGCAATTTCACTCAGCCTGCGCAGTCTATGATTCACCCCGGATTTCCCCACAACCGGTTCCAAATACCCGCCCAGCTCCTTCAGCGCCGCATCCGGGTACTCCAGCCGAACCTCCGCCATTTGCCGCAGATTGTCCGGTAAATTTTCAAATCCATACCTGTCTCGGATCAAAAGGATATCTTCAATCTGTCTCCCTGCCGCCGTCACCGTCTTGGAAATATTGGCCGTCTCACAGTTGACCCTCCTGTTGATGGAATTGCGCATTTCTTTGAGGATTCTCATGTTTTCCAACTCCATCAGGGATACATGCGCTCCCATCACGTTCAATAGATCCACAATGCCCGCGCCTTCTTTCAGATAGACTACATGATACCTCTTGCGCCTAATAATTCTGGCCTCGATCTGAAATTCCGAAAGCATCTCCTGCAGCTGTAGTGCCTGCGTTTTCTCATCACAGACAAACTCGAGATGATAACTTTTTTTCGGGTCGCTCATGGAACCCACACTTAAAAAAGCGCCGCGCAGATAAGCTCTTGCACAGCATGAACTCCTCACCAGAAGAGGATTGACCGCTTTGGTCATTTCTATTTCTCCATTCCCGTCTCTGGCAAGATACAATGCCTGTATAACCCTGCGCTCCGTCCCGTCATCGGGGATTAACCTCTGTTTACCCCGCATAACAGTATCTATATTAAATGTTTTTTTTAATAATGTAAAGCACTTTCTCGCAACTGCCTCATTTTCCGTGTCCAGACACAGATGCCGCCCGCTGTCGCAGACGCTGCCGCCAAAGAGCAGAAGTGCCGCAAGCTCTGCAAGCTGGCAATGCCTGGCCGGACTCACATGGGCCGCGAGTTCTTCTTTTACATTTCCAGAAAAAGACATAGTTCTTCCTCTATTTACTCACATCTCTGTGATAGAGTTTTACGCCGTAGGTTCCATGATCTTTCAGCCCCGCATAAAGCGCATTTGCAAGAGTCACGCTCCTGTGCTTGCCGCCGGTACAGCCAATGCCGATCACAAGCTGGTGTTTGCCTTCCTTCACATAGTTGGGAATCAAAAAGTCCAGCATATCCGTAAGTTTCTGCAAAAATGCACCAGCCTCAGGAAAGTCCATCACATAATCCTGCACCTCTTTGTCGTTTCCCGTCTTATATTTCAATTCATCAATATAAAACGGATTGGGCAGGAACCGCACGTCAAAAACCAAATCAGCGTCCGCCGGAACTCCCTTTTTAAAGCCGAAAGAAAGAATCGTCACAATCAGAGAATTGTATTCCTTGTTTCTGACGAAAATATTATCGATTTCCTCCTTCAGCTCTCTTGTCAGCAGTTGGGAAGTATCGATAATATAATCAGCCTTCTCCCTGATCTCCTTTAAGATTTCCCGCTCCCTGTGAATGCCTTCCTCCACCCTGCCCTCAAGAGAAAGGGGATGCATTCTTCTGGTCTCCTTATATCGTTTCAGAAGAACATTATCACCGGCCTCCAGAAAGAGTATCTCAAAAAGATACCCGTTTTCTTTCAGTTGATCCAAAATGTTCCTCACGTCGCCAAATGCCTGATCCGCGCGCACATCCAGTCCCAGAGCCACCTTATTGACCTCGCTTGCAGGAGTTGTAATCAGCTCCACAAACTTCTCAATCAGCGCCACGGGCAGATTATCTACGCAGTAAAACCCAACGTCCTCCAACATTTTCATGGCCGTTCGCTTTCCCGAACCGCTCATCCCCGTCACGATCACAAATCTCATGATGTTCGCATGCCTCTTTCTTTTGTGCTAAAAATCCCCCAGAAAAATGACCTCCGGCTCCAGTCTGACATGAAACCGGTCCAACACACGCTCCTGTATCTCCTCGATCACTTCTTTAATATCCGCCGCCGTTGCACCGCCGGCATTGATCACAAAACCACAGTGTTTTTCTGATACCTGAGCCCCGCCGATGCGGTAACCCCGAAGTCCCGCATCCATGATAAGTTTTCCCGCATAATGACCTTCCGGCCTTTTAAAGGTACTGCCGGCGCTGGGATACTCCAACGGCTGTTTACTCTTCCGCTGTTTCATCAGCTCCTCCATCTTCCTGCCTATCTCTTCCTCATTGCCGGGGGTCAGCCTGAGAATCGCCCCCAATACGATAAAAGGTCTGTCTTTGATAATGCTGGTGCGGTAGCCAAATTCCATGGTGTCATTGTCCAGCGTCAGGATTTCTCCCTCTTTGTCCATCACGCGGACCATCTGCACGACCTGCTTCATCTCGCCGCCGTAAGCGCCGGCATTCATCACAATGGCCCCGCCGACAGTACCCGGAATCCCCGCAGCAAACTCGAGTCCGCTTAAGCCCTTTTCCTTTGCGGCAGAAGCAACCAGAGAGAGCGGTGCACCCGCTCCCACCACAATATGATTCTGCTCTACACAGATGGCTCCCATCTGCTTTCCGAACTTGATAATCACACCCCGGTAGCCTTTGTCCCCCACCAGCAGATTACTTCCGTTTCCCAGAACAAAATAATCCTGCTCCAGCCGTCCAAGATAGGAGATGATCTTCGCCAGTTCGTCCTTGGTTTCCACCACAATCACGCACTCCGCCTCGCCGCCCACCCGAAAGGTGGTGTGACTGCTCATAGGCTCATGGAATAAAAGCCTCTCCTCAGGAATAATCGTCCTGATATGTTCATACATTGATGCACTCAATTTCTACCCCTGCTCACTTCTTTTAATATAATATATCCCATTCGAGCCATGCCAATTCGTAAAATTACCGCATTGCCGTCTCTCTTTTGCCCCTCTGCGTATCTTTTTCGCCATGACTATTCGCAAAATCGATGCTTTATCGCTCCCTACCGAGTTCGCGAAGCGAATCTCGAGATTGAGCAGAGCTCAATCGGCTCAATGCTAGAGCACCATTCGCGCAGCACCGTAAATCCCCGCATCATTTCCCAGCGTTGCCAGCGCAAAAATCGCGTTCCTGCTGCCATGGAAAGCCGTTTTCTCAAAGGAAGGCTTAATATAGTCGAAAAGCACCTCGCCTGCCTTGGACACGCCGCCGCCGATCACGAAAATCTCCGGATTGATAATACCTGCAATTACGCCCAGACCCTTGCCAAGATAATCGCCAAACTGTTTTGCAATCTCTATGGCCAGCTCGTCTCCCGCCTTCACCGCGTCAAACACCGTCTTTGCAGATACCTTTCCATTTCTCAAAACGCTGTCCCTGTCACTTGCCTTCAACGCACGATTGGCCAGTCTGGTAATTCCCGTAGCCGAAGCATACTCCTCCAGGCATCCGTAATTTCCGCAGCCACAGGCCTCCGTCTCATGATCCTCCACGTGGATATGGCCGATCTCGCCGCCCGCGCCCGTGGCGCCTGTCATAATCTCACCGTTTACGATGATGCCGCCGCCGACGCCTGTCCCCAGCGTAACCGCCACAAGATTTTTATGGCCCTGACCGCCGCCCTTCCACATCTCTCCGAGCGCTGCCACGTTTGCATCATTGCCGCCTTCCACACGCATGCCGTCAAGAAGCGCCGAAAGTTCCTTTTTCAAGTCTACCTCTGCCCAGCCCAGATTGACGGCCCTGTGTACAATGCCGTTCCCATCCACAGGCCCTGGTACACCCACGCCCACGCCGGCCACATCTTCTTTTGCAAGGGACTTCTCCGCCATCTTCGCCTTGATGGCCGCCGCGATATCGGGCAGAATATTTTTTCCCCCGTTCTCCGTCCTCGTGGAAATCTCCCACTTGTCAATTACCGTTCCGCTCAGGTCAAACAAGCCAAGCTTAACCGTAGTGCCGCCTACATCTACCCCAAATACATAACCTGCCATGCCATTCCTCTCTTTCCGCTCTCAAATCTGCACAGAGAATACCGCTTTTCAAGCATTCTTCCCACACTATTATTCTTCGTCCTCGTCGCGTCCATGCGCAAGGGAGTTCTGTACACGCTTGTAAAGCTCCTGCGCCGCGTTGTAACCCATCTTTTTCTGCCTGTGATTTACTGCGGCAGACTCACAGATAATCGCCAGATTACGTCCCGGTCTGATCGGAATGCTGTGGCACACCACACGGTTTCCCAGATATTCGGTGTACTCCTCCTCCAGTCCCAGGCGGTCATATTCCTTATCTTTATCCCAATCCTCGAGACGGATCACCAGGTCAATATTCTGGGTATCTCTCACGCTGGATGCACCGAACAATGCCTTCACGTCCACAATGCCAATACCGCGCAGCTCAATAAAGTGCTTCGTAATATCCGGCGCGGAACCGATCAGCGTATCCTCACTCACACGCCTGATCTCCACCACGTCATCCGTCACCAGACGGTGCCCTCTCTTAATCAGTTCGAGCGCCGCCTCTGATTTACCGATACCGCTCTCACCTGTGATTAAAACGCCCTCGCCGTAAACGTCCACAAGCACGCCGTGTACGGAAATACAAGGAGCAAGCTTCACATTCAGCCAACGAATCACCTCCGCCATGCAGGCCGACGTTGCCTTTCTGCTCATCAAAAGCGGCACACCATGCTTAACTGCAATCTCCCTGAAAATCTCATTCGGATGCAGCTCCCTGCAAAACAGAATACCCGGCAGGGGATTATTCAGAAGTTTTTCAAAAATCTCCCGCTGTCTTGCCTCACACAGCCCATTCATATAGGAGTATTCCACAAATCCGACAATCTGTAGACGCGTCGTCTCAAAATGTTCGAAATAACCCGCCAACTGTAATGCCGGCCTGTTGATATCCGGCTGTGTCACCTTGATCTTTGAGATATCGATCTCGGGAGTCAGATTTTCCCACTTAAATTTTTCAATTACCTTTGTCAAACTGATGCTTGCCATAGTTTCCTCCTCAACGCGCCTCACCGCAGTGCAAGCCCGATTTCGCACTGCTCATTGCCATCGTTTCCATTATACCATAACAAAGATGCAATCGCAGTAAAATATTTAAGAAAGACTTGCAAAGCGATATCCTCCACACAAAAAGGGACGCCCCGCAGGACGTCCAGTGTAAAACTTTCCCCATTTCGCCGTTACCGGCACACTGAGCAGTATGTCATAAAACCATCATACATCCGCTTCATTCTTTTTCTCTTCCACCCACTTTGCAAGCTCTGCATCTTCCTCCGGCTCAAATAAATCAAACCGCGTCACCGCATTTACCGTGGACATCCCGACTTCCCGGACGCCGTCCAGAATGGCCGTCAGTACCGTTTTCATCCCTCTCCCCTCCTTTTTCTCAGTTTGCTCATAAGAATCAATAAAACCACTATATTACCTGCCGTAATAATCTGTACGGCCATTTCCTGACCGGAAACCGCCAGACCTATGGCAAGGCAGTACCATAAATTTAAACAGATAAAGGCCTTTTTCTTTGCCCCCTCCAGAAAATCATCCGTATACCGTTTACTCTTGTTTTTAATAGGCGTCAGAAGATAAAAAACCGTCTCTCCCGCCACTATGCTGCACGCCATGTATACCAGCCAAAATGTCCCGCTGCCGTTCCCGCCGATTCCCGCCGCAAGGATATCGCAAAGCAGATAAAACCCGACAAACCCGGCAAAGCATCCCAACCGGGTAGAGGCATGATAGCCTCCCGCATACCTGCGGACGGTCAGGAAAAACAGCAAATAGACAGCCGCCTCCCAAAATCTGCCGCGGAGTAATCCCAGAACCCCGATCGCCATCCAGTCCAGGGCTGTGGAAAAAATAACGTCCATCCCTACCACGTAAGCGATCTTACCATCCGCTTCTATCCAGCCCCTTTCCTCAAAAGAATCCGCAAGGAAATGAGACAGTCTGATACTCCAGTTCAAAACATCCCTCCGTTCATTCCTTAATCCAATGCAGATGCCCCTATTTTTATTTACTGTACCCCCTTCTGCCAACAAAATAAATCGCTTTGTCATTTTTGACCTACTTTTGTCATTTTTTGTCGTAGATAATCACCTCCGCATAAAACCATTCCCCTTCATCGCGCGTAACAAACTCTCCTCCATAACGCCTCACGATCTCCCGGATATTCTGTATGCCATACCCATGTCTCAGTCTAACCCCTTCCTTGCGGGATACAAAGTTCTTCACATCGCTGTTTTCCCGGGAGTAGGTATTGGAAACCCGAATGAAAAGGCACGCAAATTCCTCTTTGACGCTGATCCGTACCTGCTTTCCCGCACTTTTCACAGCGGCCTCCACCGCATTATCCAACAGATTTCCTAGCAAAATGCACAGATCCACTAAATCCATGATGGTGTCATCCGAAAAGCAGATCTCCTTCTCCATCTTCACTCCATCAGCTCCGGCTTTCCGCTCGAGATTCGCAACCACCGTGTCAACGATATTCTGCGACACAGAGATATCCCCGGCGTCGCCGCACATCTCACAGATTGTCTGTCTCATAATACGAAGCCCCTCCTCCGTATTGCCCTTCTCCAACAGGTATTGTACGGTAAAGAGCTTTCGCTCCAGTTCATGCCTTAACTGATAGAGCTCCCGCTCCTGTGCGATAAACTGCTCCAGCGATTCCCGCTGTAAATCCAGCATATAGTTTAATTTCTCCACATTGTACTCTTCCTCTGCCTTCAAAACAGCATGGATGGACAGATAAATGGAAGCAATTACAATAAAGTGAATCCCCACCATAGCACCGATCATTTTAACTCCCAGTGCCGGCTCCATTTGATACATCTCAGTAAGTGTGCCTGTCAACAAAATAAAAAAGACAAAAATAGCAATAGGAAACATACTGTAGCACAGCATGGCAATCCCCCGTTTATGGTATCTGTATTTCCTTCGAAAATGCAGGACGACAGCCACATAAGCCGCCAAAAGAACTTTAGACAAAGCGAGCAATCCTATTCTATAAACAGTACCCATAGACTGAAATGCTAAAAAATTACCCGGCTCAAGGAGTGTAAAAATAAAGATTGAGAAATAAACGCTGAGATATAATCCAGAATAAAATAGCGCAAATCCAAACAGAAAATTTGTCAGTGATCCCTTCAGAAAGCTCTTCCAAAAGACCGCCGCAATCACCAGATCTGCCAGCAGGGAATACACATTATAAAGGCTGTACATTTCAGAAACAGAAATATTAAGAAATAACAGAAAGGCCGTTATAAAAATGCCAACACAAAGATGTTTCCTGCTCTTTTCAGACTCCAGAAAGAATGCCAGAAACACAGAAAATAAGAACGACTCAGCAAGATTTGCCACCACCTCACTCACTGCGCCACCCTCTTTTGCTCATCCAGATTCATCACTGTCATATGTACTTTTCTTTTATAGGTACGGCTTACCGGAATTTCCTCCCGATTAATCAATATCACTCTATCCGCAGACAGGCCGCAGATATATTCCAAATTAACCAGATACCGTGAATGTGTCCTCACAAAATGATAAGCCTGCAGCAACTCCTCCGCCTGATTCAGCTTCATGCGGTATAATTTATGGCTTCCGTTCTCCCAGACAAAATCGACATAATGCTCTGCGCTCTTACAATAAAGAATGTCCATCGGCCTGATCTTGTCCGAAGTCCTGCTGTTAACCGGAATTTCCACCTCCACACTGTTTTCCCGATTCCGCTTTGCGATGATCTGCAATGCTTTTGGCAGATCGGTGTCCAACTGTGCTTTTCTGATAAACGCGCCCGGCTTCGCCGGAAATGTCTGCCACACATACTGTTCATGAAAACTGATAAAAATAATCTCTGCGTGGATATACCGCCCGCGCAGTTCACCGGCAAGTTCTAACCCGCTCATCCCCTCCATCTCTATATCTAAAAAGTAAATATCGTATACAACATTTTGTTGTAACACTTTCTTCGACTCATGACAGACATCGCATTCGAGTACGATATCCTGTTTTCCTGCTTCTTCCCGCAGGCGCGCTAAAAACATTTCACAGAAACCAATATCGTCGTCCACTAATATTGCTTTCATCCTTACTCTCCTGTTTTTTGCTCTGTCCGAAAAAAGTCGTATATCTGCTTTACGATATGCTCCGGAATCTCCTGCACCTCGCAAAGCTTCTCCACCGACGCCTCCTTAATCTCATTGATAGAACCGAAATGCCGCATCAACGCCTTTCTCCTCGCCGGCCCCACTCCGGGGATCTCGTCGAGCACGGATTTCACCTGTGCCTTGGAACGAAGCGACCGATGATATTCGATGGCAAAACGATGCGCTTCATCCTGGATTCTGGTCACCAGCTTAAATCCTTCTGACCGGGTATCGATGGGAATTTCCACGTTCTGATAATATAAACCTCTGGTCCGGTGATTATCGTCCTTCACCATGCCACAGACAGGGATATCCAGATGCAGTTCCTCCAATACCTGCAGGGCAATATTAACCTGTCCTCTTCCGCCGTCCATCAACAGCAAATCCGGAAATTTGGTAAAACTCCCAAATTCATAATCCACTTGTCTGCGGTCCAGATCCTCCTTCTCCTCCATGCCATGAAGGAATCGTCTGGTAAGCACCTCCCGCATGCAGGCATAATCATCCGGCCCGGACACGGACTGGATCCGAAACTTACGGTAATCACTGCGCCTGGCCTTTCCTTTCTCAAAAACCACCATGGAACCCACATTGGCAAATCCGCTGATATTCGATATGTCGTAGGCCTCCATGCGGCTCACATCCTCCAAATCCAACAGCGCCGCAATCTCCTTCATTGCACCGATGGTTCTGCCTTCCTCCCTGCGGATTCTCTCCTTGTCCTGACTCAGGATAAGCGCCGCGTTTTGGGCTGCAAGCTCCACAAGTTTCTCCTTCGCGCCCTTTTTCGGCACACGTATGTAAACTCTGCCTCCCTTTCTTGCAGTGAGCCACTTTTCGAGAATTTCGGTGTCTGCAATCTCCTCCTGCAGCATCAATTCCTTCGGGATATAGGGTGTCCCCGCGTAAAACTGCTTTACAAAGTCAAGGAGAATCTGTGCGCTGTCACAGTCCTCCACATGAGTCATATAAAAGTGCTCTCTGCCGATCAGCTTCCCATCACGCACAAAAAACACCTGTACCACAGCGTCATGTTCCTCCCCCGCCATGGCAATGATATCTTTATCCTCGCCGTTCGAGTCGGTAATCTTCTGTTTTTGCGCCACACTCTTTACACTGTTGTAAAGATCACGATACCCGGCGGCCTCCTCGTACTCCATCTTTTCTGACGCTTCTGTCATTTTCTGTTCAAGTTCCCGGAGCATGGGCCTGTAATTTCCGTTCAGAAAATCCAGCGCCTGATCGATCCGTGCCCGGTATTCCTCTTTGCTGATATAGCCCTGACACGGCGCCGCGCACTGCTTAATATGATAGTTCAGACATGGCCGCTCCAAACCGATGTCCCGCGGGAGTCTGCGATTACAGGTTTTAAGCTGATAGAGCTTATTCATCAGATCAATGGTATCTTTCACCGCCCCCGCACTGGTGTAGGGACCAAAATACTTTGACTTATCCTTTTTCATCTCACGGGAGAGGAGAATACGCGGGTACTCCTCCCCCATGGTCACCTTGATATAAGGGTAAGTCTTATCGTCCTTCAGCATGGTGTTGTACTTCGGACTGTATTCCTTAATCAGGTTATTCTCTAAAACCAGAGCCTCCAGTTCCGAGTCCGTCACAATATAATCAAACCGCGCAATCTGTTGTACCATTCTGTCGATCTGCGGGCCCCGTCCCACAATTTTCCGAAAGTACGAACGCACCCGGTTATGCAGATTGACCGCTTTGCCCACATAAATAATCGTGTCGTTGCCGTCGTGCATCATGTATACGCCAGGCGAATTGGGCAGCTTCTTTAATTCCTCGTCAACGTTGAACATAAATCTCTATCCTTCGTTCCCGCGATTCTGTGAATCCGGTGCCTGCGAAAACAATCCCCTGCTCACAGGCGGTTCCTGATTGCCGGATGCTTTCTGCGCGTCAGGCATCCCCTTTTCCTGCGGCACGTTCTGCGGCTGAAACTGTGATCCATTCTGTGGCTGGAATTGCGGCCCGTTCTGCGGTTGGAATTGCGGCTCTTGCCCTGCCTGCGGGTTCTCCTGCGGCTGTGTCTGGCTTTGCGCCTCCTTTTTCTCCTCAGCCTTTTCCGCGTCCTCCTCCACAGGCTCCGGAATCCCTTTCTCCTTGCGGTAAATCTTCATGAATTCCTTGCCTGTGATGGTCTCCTTCTCAATCAGATGCGCCGCCAGCTTATCCATAATCTCCCGGTTTTCTTTCAGAAGTTTTTTCGCTTTTTTATAGCTCTCATGAAGCAGCTTCATCACTTCGCTGTCAACATCCGCCGCCGTCCCATCGGAACAGGTCAGGGAAGCCCTGCCGTCCAAATACTGGCTTTCTACCGTGGCAAGGCCCATCAAACCGAATTTCTTGCTCATACCGAAACGGGTAATCATATTCCTCGCAATGCTCGTAGCCTGCTCGATATCGTTTGCTGCGCCCGTAGTAACGGTGTCAAAGACAATCTCCTCCGCCGCGCGTCCTCCTAACAGGCTTACCAGTCTGTCTCTCAGTTCCGCCTCTGTATCCAGATACTTTTCCTCCTCCGGCACATGCATGACATAGCCCAGCGCCCCCATGGTACGGGGCACAATTGTAATCTTCTGCACCGGCTCTGAATTCTTCTGCAACGCGCTCACAAGTGCATGACCCACCTCGTGGTAGGAAACGATCTTCCGTTCCTCCTTGCTCATGACGCGGTCCTTTTTCTCCTTGCCCACAAGCACCTGTTCCACCGCATCAAAAAGATCCTTCTGGCTCACATACTCTCTGCCCAATTTCACGGCGTTGATCGCCGCCTCGTTGATCATATTCGCCAGATCGGAGCCCACTGCTCCCGATGTGGCAAGGGCAATCTCGTTCAGGTCCACCGTATCGTCCATCAGCACATCCTTTGAGTGCACCTTCAAGATCTCCACGCGCCCTTTCAAATCCGGCTTATCCACGATAATCCGCCTGTCAAAGCGGCCCGGGCGAAGCAGCGCCTTATCCAGAATTTCCGGCCTGTTGGTAGCCGCCAGAATGATAATACCCTTTTTTCCGTCGAAGCCATCCATCTCGGAGAGAAGCTGGTTTAGCGTCTGCTCCCGCTCCTCGTTGCCACCGCCGTACTTCGAGTCACGGCTTCTGCCGATGGCGTCAATCTCATCTATAAACACGATACAGGGGGCGTTCTTTTCTGCCTCCTTGAAAAGGTCGCGGACACGGGATGCGCCCACACCCACATACAACTCAATGAAATCCGAACCTGACAGGGAGAAGAAAGGCACATGCGCCTCCCCCGCCACCGCCTTCGCCAGAAGCGTCTTACCTGTGCCGGGAGGCCCTACTAAAAGCGCCCCCTTGGGAAGCCTCGCACCGATCTTTGAGTATTTTCCGGGATTGTGAAGAAAATCCACCACCTCAACCAGCGACTCCTTCGCCTCATCCTCACCGGCCACATCTTTAAAGGTAATACCCGTCTCCTTCTGCACATAGGCCTTGGCTGTGCTTTTGCCCACGCCCATAGGACCTCCCTTGCCGCCCATACGCCGGAAAAGCAGGCTTAAAAGTCCCCACATCAGAAGAACAGGAAGAATATAATACAGCAGGATCGTCATAATCATGCTGGAGCTGTCAGAAACTTCCTTCTTCATATCCACATCATGCTCTAACAGTCTGGCCGCCAGTGTATCGTCGTCCTCCATCTTACCCGTATAATAGGTACTCGCCCCCATGTTATAGGCATAGAGAAAAGCGGATTCTTTCTGCTGTGCCTTAGGGTAAATCATGATCCGGTCGGAACCCACCTCAACGCTCTTTACCTTTCCTTCTTCCACCATCTGCACAAACTCATTGTAGGTGATCTCCTGATTGGTAGCTCCCGTCATCATCTTCATAAAGAAACTGACGCAAAGAAGCGTAACAAGTGCCGCAATCACCAGCATGATCAGGCTCTGCCTGCGCGGATCACCCCCGTTTCCGCCCGGGCCGCCCGACCCGCCTTTTCCACCATTGCCTGCCGGGCCGCCCGGACCGGGCGCACCTCCATTGTCATATTGGTTTACATTGTCCGCTTTATATACATTTGCCATAGAAGAGGCATCCTCTCTTTCTGTTATACGATTATGTGCTCTATCAGCTCCCATATTATATAACTATATAGTAGGAAAAAATAGAAATC